>REDM01000211.1 GCA_007693485.1 Spirochaetaceae bacterium | reverse complement strand
CCATGGTGCTCGACGAGATGGTTCCCTACATCGAACGGCGCGTACGCGAGAGCGGGAAGCACGCGCGTTCAGTTCTGCGGCACATGCTCGGCCTCTTTGCCGGGCGGCCCGGCGCGCGGCGGTACAAGCGGATGCTCAGCGGCCCGATGGACGTCGATCTGGATGTGCGTGCCCTGCTGACCGAAGCGATGCGCGCCATACCCGACGCGGTGCTCCACGAACCACCGCCGAGAGAGGATGTTTCCGTGTGCCGGACCTGATCGAGCACCTGTCAGATTATTCGCTGGTTCGCCTGCTCGATATCGGCTGCGGGGACGGGGCGGTGACCCGTCGATTTGTGGAGAAACTCCCCACGATAACGCGGCTGGTGGGCGTGGACCGCGATCCCGTGGCCCTCGACGAGGCGCGCGACTGCCTGCAGGGGCTCGAGCCCGATGTAGACTGCACCGTGCTGCAGGCCAACGCCGAGACGCTCCCCTTTCCCGACGCGTGCTTTGATGCGGTGTTGTGCTGCGATCTGCTGCACCACCTGGCGGATGTTCCTGCGGCCCTCGGAGAGGCGCGCCGTGTTCTGCGCCCCGGCGGGGTGCTCGTGGTGATGGAGATCGTGGCCGACGTGCAGTCATCCGCCGAGGAGACCGGCCGCGACATGCACCATCTGAAAGCGTGGGTTGACCGGGTCATGGGGATTCCGCACGGTGAATCGTTCTCCGCGCACACGGTACTGCAGTCGCTCGCCGACGCCGGATTTGTGATTGGTTGGCAGGAACGCTGGCCGTCTGAGCCGCTCGATCCTGCCCATCCCGCTGATGCAGAGTACATCGCCGGCGAGCGGAGTTATCTGGAGGACTATCTCTCATTTGCCGAGGACTCACCCGACTATCCGGCAATTCGGCGCGCTGCCGCCCGAATCTTCCACCGCATGGAGAGCCGCGGATTCGCACGGCAGCCGCAGCTGGTCCTCATCGGCCGGAAGTAGTCGACGCTCACACCCGGTTATTCGTATGTTTCACGCACTATGAAGCCTCATTCCGATCAGCCGGCACTTACCGCCGGAGCCCCCGTCGATCAGGCTAAAGCCGCGATGGTCATGATTCACGGTCGTGGCGGGAACGCCGCCGACATCCTCAGTCTTCACGCTGCCTTTGGCGTTCCCGACGTTGCGTACCGCGCGCCCCAGGCTGCCGAAAACAGCTGGTACCCGCTGAGCTTTCTCTCGCCCATAAGAAAGAACGAGCCGGGCCTCTCCAGCGCGTTGTGGGTGATTGGTCGTATCGTTGATTCGCTGGTTGCCGACGGCATCGCCCATGAGCGGATCATGCTGCTCGGGTTTTCGCAAGGCGCCTGCCTCGCCCTCGAGTTTGCCGCCCGTCATCCGCGTCGCTACGGGGCCGTCTTTGGGCTCTCCGGCGGCCTGATCGGTCCGGACGCCTCCGATTGGAAACACCACGGTTCGCTGGCGGAAACACCGGTCTTTCTTGGGTGCAGCGATATCGATTTTCACATCCCGAAGACCCGGGTACAGGAATCGTCCGAGCTGTTTCGCCGACTCGGCGCGTCGGTGACCGAGCGGCTCTACCCGGGTATGCCGCACACCATCAACCAGGACGAAGTAGACTTTACCATCGCCACCATGCAACAGGTGATCGGCGCAGGCGAGTAGCGGCACGGAACTGCTGCCACGAATCCTTCCTTGACGGGCCGGGAAGAATGCAGCTATAACAGAGCAGGAACGTGCAGCTTCATGCGGATACGATACACAACAGCCAAAAACGGTTCCGCGGTAAAACAGGCGGTAGTTTACTCCAAGGAAGAGCACGGAATTCCCGTTGCCGATGTTGATGTCGACGCGCTCAAGATTATCCGCCGCCTGCGCGGAGGAGGGTATACCGCGTATATCGTCGGTGGCGCCGTCCGTGACCTGCTTCTCGGCAAGAAGCCCAAAGATTTTGACGTCGCAACCGACGCTTCCCCCAACCAGATCCGTAAACTCTTTCGCAACAGTCGGGTGATTGGTCGACGCTTTCGGCTGGTCCACGTCTTCTTCCACGACAAGATCATCGAAGTCTCCACCTTCCGCTCCGAGAATGCGGAGGTGTTCAACAACGTATATGGCGCCATCGAAGAAGACGTGCGCCGTCGCGATTTCTCGGTGAATGCGATGTTTTACTGCCCGGTTGATCAGGTGCTGCTCGATTACGTGGACGGACTGCGCGATCTCCGCGCCCGGAAACTGCGTCCGCTCATTCCGCTCGATCGCATCTTCACCGAAGATTCCGTACGAATGATTCGAGCGGTGAAGTATTCGGTAACCGGTGGACTGCGCATGGTGGGTCCGCTGCGCCGGCAGATCCGCCGTTCGGTTGACCTGCTGGCAAGCTGTCCGCCGTCGCGCATGACGGAGGAGCTGTTCAAGATTCTGCAGTCCGGCTACGCGTCGCCGATCATCGCGGAACTGCAGCGCTATCGGCTCTTTCAGTACGTGGTACCGCGCATGGATGCCGCGATGCGCGACAAGGCGTTCTCCGCACTGGTGCACGAGCGATTGCAGACGCTGGATCGTCAGAAGCAGATCGAAGACGACCAGCGCCGCTCCCGCGCGCTGGCCTATTTCCTGTGCGACTACCTCTACTTGAAAAGTGAGTTTGGCGCCATGGATCGAATTCCGTTTCAGGACGCCTTTGCCGACCTCAAGCACGTTATTGCGCCCATCACACCCGCCAATAAGGACGTACAGAAGGCGCTGGTATTCCTGGTTCGTCGACGCAAGTGGTACCGGGCCGAAGGCACAATTTAGGCCGTGCCCACCTGCGCAAGCCGGGCACGGCTGAGCGCTGTTCCAACGCGCAGGCGGCGGACCCGCCGCGTCAGTTCATTCGGTCGAGCAGTTGATTGATTCGATCGGCAAATCGCTCTGGATCACGTCCCATGGTCTCTTCAAAAAACCGCGTTGCATCAGCAAACCGAC
Source organism: Spirochaetaceae bacterium (assembly GCA_007693485.1). GTDB lineage: Bacteria > Spirochaetota > Spirochaetia > DSM-27196 > PWMO01 > PWMO01. Next base: position 54,197 of record REDM01000211.1, on the reverse strand, counting down.
CGGCCGCAAATGCGTTGACGCCCATGGCGTAGAAGACCAGCGCCTCGGGAGCGTCTCGTTCCATCGCCTCGCGGAAGTACTGCTCGGCGAGCTGGTGGTTTCCTCGCTCGTAGTTGATCAGCCCGAGGTAGTAGTGTGGAATGTGGTTCTCGGGGTCGATGTTGACTGCAGTGATGAAGGCGGTTTCTGCGGCTGCGAAGTCGCGAAGATCGTAGGCGTCGATGCCGTCCTCTACCAGCGAGGGGAAGGAGCGGCGCGAGTCAATGTATGCGAGAAAGCTCTCGACCATCTGCGCCTCATCGATCCATGAAAAGGCCCGCTGGTGGACCCGGTCAATGTTGTCCCGCAGCGATGCGGTGGGTGACAGCGCATTGATCGCGTCCCAGAGCAGCCGGTTGATATCGCGGCTTTCCGCGTTCACCAGAAACGAGACCATTCCCCACGCCTGCGGATAGAACACCTCGAGGTTGCGCCGAGCGGTCTCGACGTCCATGGTGAGCATTTCTCCCAGAGGAAGGGGAGCCACGCCGGCGCTGCCGTCGAGAATTGCCTTCAGCGCGTCGAGCCACGCGAGGTTCTCGCGATAGACCACCGTTTCCAACGCGGGGTCAAACCGCGAGCGTTCGAAGAAGACGGCAAAGCCCTCGCGTATCCAGAGGGGAGGATTGGCAACAAAGGCGCGCAGAAACTGAATGAAGTTCTGGTGAACGAGTGCGTGCTCGAACTGCGGAGAGTCCATGGAATAGGCGATCAGCTCGCTTCGTGCGGGATCGCTGTAGTGCAGGTAGACAAAGTCGTCGCGATCCTCACCAATGGTATCGAGCAGATAGGCGTGGAACCCCGCGCGATCGGCAAAGATCCGAACGGTCATCGGTCGGGGAAGGGTGGAAAGATCAAACCGAAAATACCGGTTGTAGAGCGGAATCATCGCTTCGAGCTTCGCGGCGGTCTGCTCGGCGTGTTCCCGGCTGACCTGTGACAGCACCCGGTAGTGGTTTGTAACCACTTCGTGCTGAGTCTGTGCGCCAAGGGCGGTAGTCGCGAGTAGCAGCATGATCACCGACACCATCTGTTTCATGGTCACCTCCAAACTCGTTCCATAGTATGCTTCGGGCGCACCGGTGTCAAACCACACCGTGGGCGCATCACGCAGCACCGTTGTTTCAGCGTCGCTCGCTCACCGCATCCACCACGATGTTTACTCGTCGCACGATGATGCCCGTGTACTTCTCCAGGTTTTCCACGATGTAGCTCTGCATGCCGTGGATGGTACCCGAGAGCTGGCTCCCGTAGGGAACGTCGAGGTAGACGTCGAAGGTGTAGCCCTTGGGCTCGTTTTTCACCGCGACCTTGCGAATACCGGCCTGCGCGGAGTATTCGTAGATGCAATGCATCACCATCTGACTGAGCGCCGCTTCGGATATTGAGATGTTGCCCTTGGTACTGAAGTCGGGGCGAACCACGGCCTTCTCATAGACGTCGTGTCGGCGGAAGAAGCCCACGCCCTTCCTCAGCAGGATCTTGATGGAATCGGTCATGGCGCGCGGATAGTTGCGGCGCACCTCGATCGACGGAACCGGGATCACGTGGCTGCCCTGGACCTTCCGATAATTGATGGCGGTGCGAATTTCTTCGGCGGTGGCGATGTCTTCAATCTGGATGATCTTGCTCGGCGGGGGGAGCTGGAGGATGTCGGCGATCTTGATCACCATGCGATCCGAGGTGCCGATGATCAGAATGCGCTTGAATCGTTCGCGCTCGAGCGCGGCTCGCACCTGTTTACGGTGATCCCGGTCGCTGAAGAGCGCCGTCTTGACCGCGCTGAGGTAGGCTTTTTCGCGCTTGGCCGACCGACCCGCGACAATCTTCTGGTCGCGGATGAGCAGTCCGTCGTCCACGAGCAGCTCGATGTTATACTTCTGCAGCACCAGCCGCGCCCGAAAACTTTTTCCGGTTCCGCTCTTTCCCACCAGGGCGAAGACTTTGATGCCACGAAATCGCCAGATGAGCTGCGACACAAGATGCTTCATGGGCGTAAGTGTAGTCGCTTCCCGTCGATTTGGGCAACGGCCCGCACTGCGCGTTGCCCATCCGGACCGAACCAGCGCTCGATGCGCTCCTGCGTTGCCTGTTCCACGGGATCGACCAGGACGTGAAAGCCGAGAATTGGATCGGGTTCGAGAAGCTCGATCGACAGGGCGTGCAGGACGTAGCCGCCGAGAATCGAGCCGCCGCCGTACTTCGCGTCACCGGCAAGGGGGGTGCCCGCCTCGGCGGCGTGGGCGCGGATCTGGTGCGTGCGTCCGGAATGGATTTCGCAGAGGGCGAGGGTGAGCGGCGCTCCGCGATGATCCTTTCCGTGCGCGAGCGAGCGAACCCTGGTCAGCGCGTCGTCGCCGCGCTCACCGGCGGTGGAGCGCATCGCGCGGTGGTCGCGCTCAATCGCCTGATCCCAGCTCGCATCGCCGCGCAGCGCGCCGGAGAGCACTGCCACATATCGCTTGATCACCGAGCGCTCGCGCAGCAGCTGCGAGAATCGACGCGCTCCCTCGATGCTTTTTCCAAAGAGAATGACCCCGGAGCTGTTGCGGTCGAGTCGGTGCAGGGGGCCGGGGCGGAACGAGAGCGAAGGCGGAAGCGATCCGCTCAGATAGCGTGTCACCGATTCCGCGAGGGAGCCCTCGCCGTGAACCAGCGTTCCTCGCCGCTTATGAACCGCAAGGATGTGTTCGTTCTCCAGCAGGATCCGCCCTGCAATCAGGGGGTCGCTCTTCGTGTCCTCGCTCCCGTCCGGCACAACGGCACTACCGTGAGCGGAAGCGGTAACCGCCGTTGCGTTGCGGTTTGCCGCGGCGTCATCAGCGGGCAGGTGAACCGAAATCACGTCACCCTCGGCAACGCGGGACGCGGCGGTGCAGCGGGTCCCGTTCAGCCGGATCGCGCCCGTGCGCATCAACCGATGGAGAAGCGAGAGACTCAGCGAGGGAAAGGCGCGGCGCACGATGCGGTCGAGGCGGCGGCCCGCGTCATCTCGGCCGGCGGTCAGTTGATGTGGTTCGCGTTGCTGCTGTGGATGCATGGGGTATTCTGACATGTTTCGATCCGCTTGACAAAGGTGGTGAGGCATTTACAATCGATGCCATCATGGAGCCTCGGACGGCCGCGGAGTTCTACCGGTTTCTCTCGAGTCCGGTATTCCTTTCTGCGTTTTTCAGCTGGTTTATCGCCCAACTCCTCAAGTCGGTGATCGATGTGGTGCGCAACCGAAGTCGTGGCACCCGGGATATCGCCGAGACACTGCTGTGGAAGACCGGTGGCATGCCGTCGAGTCACTCGTCGCTGGTTACGGCGCTTGCCACCGCGATCGGGTTTCGCTACGGCCTGACGGATCCCCTCTTCTCGCTCGCACTGTTCTACGGAATACTTATCATTCGCGATGCGCTGGGTGTTCGTCGAGCGGCTGGTCTGCAGGCACAGGCATTGAACCGGCTCGGCGTTGAGCTTCAACGCCGGCATGACATCGAGTTCACCCTCGTCAAAGAGGTAAATGGACACACTCCCAGCGAGGTTTCCGTGGGAGTGCTGCTCGGGTTCTTCATCGCGGTAGCCTTCAGTATTCTGTAGCGGTGACTCATGAAACCGTGGCGCGGCCTTCTCATCATTGGAATCACCCTGCTCATCGTTTTCTTTGGATCGTGGCAGAGTCCGGGGACCGGTCGCCGCACCGCCGATAGCCGGTCATCCTGGCTGGGGCACCGCGCCCTCGTGGTGGATGCGTCGGTTCCCTGCGAGCTGGTGGTGAATCGGCTCGTCGATGCGGGAATCGATCCGGTGATCGCGGAGTGTACGACCACCGTGTCGATCAACGGATTTGGCCGTCTGGTCGAGTATCCGCTTGCCGCGGTTCCGTTGCGCTTCGACCCGGTTGATCCGCGAGTCGATCCCTACATCCGGGGCCTGCCGCGATGGTTTCGCACGACGATGAACGATGAGCCGGCCGCCATCTACTACCTTGCCGCCGAGGACCGCTCGATCCGGCTCTACCGCCGGGTGACCACCGCCATGGAGGGACTCGGCGCCGCGTGGCGCCTGCCGGAGTGGAACCACGGCCGAAACCTGGTGTTTCCTCTGGGATTCGGCGTTCTGGTACTGCTGGTATTCGTGCATGCGCGGGGTTTTCGCTGGGCGGTCATTCCCGCTGCCGCGGTGCTGCTTCCCCTGAACGCGGTGGGTTCGCTGAGCGCCTTCGCCGCGGCAGGCGCGCTTCTTGTGGCGTGGAGTCTCGGCTGTGGGGGCAGTCTGCTCAGCCTCCGCGCCCGTTCGGTATCCGGCGGGACGAGCCGGTCGGTGGTGGTGCAGGCTTCATTGCGGGCGCTGCTTCCGGTCCTGGGGATGGCCGTGGCGGTCTCTGTTGTGCAACCAGCCGAAGCTGACGAAGTGGCGTCACTGCTTCTGGGCCTCGCGGGGTTGGTGGGCACAACGGTACTGGTGACGTCGCTGCGGGTGTACCGCTATCGCCGGTGCGAGCACCGGCTTTTCGTCCCGGTCGCGATCACCTCTTCAAAGCCGGCGGTGGTACTGCCGGTCATTGTTCCCCTGGCGATTGCTGTCGCGCTCGCGGTGCCCGTTGCGCAGCGGTGGCTTCCGGCGCCATCGGAGATTGTGCTTCCCCAACCGGCTCCGGCAGCGCGTCCCTCAGTGGAGCTCACGCTTTCGTCCCTCTCGCATATCTGGCCCCCCCGCGGTGAAGACCGCCTCGATACAGACGGAGCGCCGCCCGATCTTGCCGCCTTCGTTGCCCATCGTGCGTTTCAGGAGGGCTTCATGTATCGACGGCCCTTCGATCTGCCCGCGCAGGACGAGGAGTTCTCGCTGCCACGCTTCATACAGAATGAAGTGGCGGTGGAACAGACCGTGGAGACGGTCGCGGTGTATGACGACGCGTGGCTTGCGCGCGTGTTTGCCGAGCGCCCCTCTCACGCGGTCGAGGCGATTCTGATCGCTCAGAATACTCCCGTTCGGGTTGAGATGCGTTCGGTGGGTGCGGTATACTCTTCTCCGGTGTCTCTGGTGCGTCACGCAGCGCTCCTGATGATGCTCGTGCTGCCCTACGCGCTGATGTGGGGTGGCGCGCACTTGTTTCGGACACACGCCCTGGTGCAGAGGAGCAATCGACAACACGCATGATTCCGCTTCCAACGCTCACCCGCGGGGGGGTGCTCCCCGATGACCGCAAATCTCTCACCCGCGGTCGCGCCATCTGGAATGCCGCGTTGCCGACCCAGTGTGTGGTGCCCTTGCACCAGCACGCCGGGGCGGCTGCCGAAGCTGTAGTCTCAGTAGGAGACCGCGTTCGCGAAGGAATGCTCATCGGGCGGGCGGTGGGGCGAAACAGTGCCCACGTGCACGCCCCGATTCCCGGCGTGGTAACGACGATCTGTTTGCGAGACGTGTATCCCGGTCGGCCGAGTAACTGTGTCGTGATCGACCTCGAAGGGGAGTTCGAGCGGCTCGGCAAACCACTGGTCCCGGCGGAGTGGCACCATCGCGGCGCGCGCGATCTACGGCGAAATCTTCGCGAGTGCGGCGTCGTGGGAATGGGAGGTGGGGGAACTCCGGCGGACAGTAAGTTTACAATTCCGCGAGGCGTTGAAATCGAGCACCTCATCGTGAACGGGGCGGAAAGTGAGCCCTACCTCACCGCGACCCACCGCCTCATGCTGGAAAAGCCCTCCGATATTCTCGAGGGCGCGCGGATCGCCGCTCACATCGCGGGTGCCCGGAAGGTGACCATCGCGGTGGGCGGAGACAAGCGCGATGCGGTGACCGCGCTGCGTCGACTGGTGCGCGAACGAGGCCTCCCGTTCGCCGTGCGGGCCGTCTCGCTTTCCTATCCCACCGGTGACGAGAAACTGCTGATTCGTGAGGTTATCGGTCGAGAGGTTCCCGCCGGCAGGCAGCCGATCGACCTTCGGATCGTTGTCTCCAGCGTTCCGACCATCAACGCGGTGTACGAAGCGATCGCCCTCGGCAAACCACTGGTCGAGCGCGTTGTTACGGTTGCCGGCTCGGCGATCGGCACGCCATCCAACGTCAAGGTACGCATCGGCACCCCCGTGGGCGCTCTACTGGCCGAGTGTGGCGGACTGATCGAGACACCGGCGCGTCTGGTTCTCGGTGGTCCGATGATGGGCTACACCGTCACAGACATGGCAACTCCGATCACCAAGACGACCACTGGGGTGTTGGCGCTCTCGGCCGACGAGGTCAACGAAGGGGAGCGAACGCCCTGCATCGGGTGTGGGCGCTGTATCCGGGTCTGCCCGGTGGGACTGGAACCGGTGACGCTGGTCAAGATGCTCGAGCGCGAACGGCCGAACGACGCGGCGGCGGCCGGGCTTGCCGATTGTCGGGAGTGCGGCTGTTGCAGCTACGTCTGCCCCTCCCATATACCGTTGACCGAGACCCTGGTGCAGGGCCGGCGGCAGAATGGTGGAGGCGGGGTGTGAGCGATTCAACCCCGCGTCTCGAGCCGGGTGTGGTGGTGCCGACGCGCCACGCGCCTCCGCAGTTTCACGAACGAACCTCGTCCAGCGAGCTTCTTGCGACTGCGTTCTTCTGCCTGCTTCCCGCCGCCGCGTGGGGTACGATGCTCTTTGGATTACGCGCGGCACTGGTCCTCGCAACGGCGGTCGTGTCGAGTCTGGTGGCCGAATCGATCATCGTGCGACTGTTTCGTGCCCGCTTTCATCGGGTAGAGGTGGGTTCGGCGCCCGGATGGCACGCCGCGTTCGTTGGTCTGGTTATCGGCATGATGATGCCGCCGGCGGTGCCCCTTGGGATCGTGATTGTCGCTACCCTGGTTGCGATTGGCGTGGCCAAGTGGACCTTCGGCGGAATCAGCGGGATCTGGCTTCATCCCGCCCTCACTGCGTGGGTGTTTGTGACCTATTCATGGCCGGATGCAATGACTCGCTGGACGGTTCCGGCAACCCTTCCTCCCGACGGTCTGACCTCGGCCACGGCACTCGGATTACTCCGAGCAGCCGCGGAACGCGGTGAAGTAGTGATTGGCGGTCTGAGCGGTTATCTCGGGAGAATCGGTGTGCCGCGCACCGTGCTGGACACGACGGTAACCGGGTGGTTCAATGAGGTGCTCGTGGGCCGGTTTGGTGCGGCGCTCCCGGCAGGATACGTAGATCTGTTTCTCGGGAACCATCCAGGCGCCATCGGAGAGACGTCGATTGCACTCCTGCTCGCCGGCTCGGTTGTTCTCTTTGGCCGGCGCATCATCACGTGGGAAATTCCAACCGCATTCTTCCTCTCGTTCGCGTCGCTCACCTGGGTGTTTGGCGGTCTTCCCTACGGAGGCGGGTTCTTCTCCGGCGACGTGCTGTTTCACCTGCTGACCGGCAGCGTCGTGTTTGCGATGTTTTTCATCGCAACCGACACGTCCTGCGCACCTCGGACCGCGATTGGACAGATTGTCTTTGGGCTGGGGGCCGGTGCGCTTACCGTACTCTTTCGCCGCTACTCCGGAGGCGCCGAAGGCGTTGCCGGTGCGCTTCTGGTCATGAACGTCCTGACCCCCGCCATCAACCAGCTGTTTCGTCCGCGGCGCTACGGATGGTCGTTGGGGGCGTTTCGATGAGCCGCGAAGGCCGCGAGATCAAGGCCGTGGCCGAGCGGGTGAGCGAATCGGTGCCGACCGTGGCTCTGGTGCTGGCCCTGGCACCCGCGCTTGCGGTCTCGCCGCTGGTTGCGAATGCCGTGGTGCTCTCTCTCACCGTTACGATTACGCTGGTGGGTTGCCGCCTGATCATCGACGCAGCGGACCGTTGGATTCCCGATCACCTCTCCACCATGGTGTACCTGACGGTTGCCACCGTCCTGGTGACGCTGCTCGATATGCTGACCCGCGCCTATCTGCCGCAGATTGCCGCCACGCTTGGTATCGTGCATCCAATGATGATCGTCAGCTGCCTCATTCTGTCCCGGCGTCGAGTCGCCTCCCGCCGGAAACCGACCCCGACGGACACCCTGCGAACGGGGCTTCACTTCGTGGCCTGGCTCATCGGTGTCACCGTGGTACGGGAACTGGTTGGCGTTGGTACCCTCACGCTGTTTCCCTTCGGAGGGTTTGGCGGGGTGCTGGTTGTGCCGGTGCTTTCGGAGCACCCCCTGCGGATGGTGGCTCTCGCCCCCGGTGGCTTTCTGGTGTTGGGGTATCTGTTGGCGCTTCGCAATGCCCGCGCATCGCGGCCGTCGCACACGCCCGTATCGACCGACACCACACAGGAGGCGCCGCAGTGAACAGCGTATCTCTTGCCGTGAGCATGCTTCTGGTATCCAACCTTGCATTCAGCTGGTTTCTGGGGCTTGACCTCTGTTTTGATCGTGCTTCCGACCGCCGCCGGCTGATCAGGTACGGTGTTGGTCTGTCGAGCTTTCTCGCCGTGGCGGCGGTCGCGGGCTGGGTAGGAAACCGACTCTTCCTCGACTGGCTTGGACTCGATGTTCTGCAACCGCTGCTCTTTGTGCTCATCATTGTGGGGATGGTCAGCCTCACTCATCGCATTACCCGGGCAATCTCGGTACAGTGGCATCGCGAAATAGCGGGCGACATCTCGGCCATTGCCGCCAACAGCGCGGTCCTGGGCGTGGTGCTCATCGCGGTACGCAGCGATTACACCGCCTTCGAGAGCCTGGTTGCCGGGTTCTTCGGCGGCCTTGGATTGATGCTGGCGGCGGCGCTGCTGGGGGCCGTGTTGCGGACACTGGAGCTTGAGTGGATCCCCGAGCCGATGCGGGGAGTTCCCATCGCCCTCATCTGCGCCGGCCTGATCGCCATGGCGTTTCTCGTCTTCGATCCGGCGCTGCTTGCAGCCATCCGGTAGCGCGCCGTGTTTACAAAGCCTCTGCATGGGAGTACAATCCTCTTCTCGGTTGGCGAGCGGGCAGGGCGTTCACCGGCGAGCATGCTTCACTTGGAATGCTCATGAAAGTAAGACTGGTATTCGGCACCACGAACTCTCAACCCGTCGGCATCGACGAGGGCCGGATCGAAGAGACCTACCAGCGGGCGTACAAACCCTTCCTCAGGGCATCCTACAACCGACCAGAAATCCCGATCACCCTTCACTACAGTGGACACCTTCTGCAGTGGCTCGACAAGCACCATTCAGAGTTCACCGACGTCCTCTCCGAAATGGGGGGGAGGAAACAGGTGGAACTGCTCGGCGGCGCGTTTTACGATCCCGTACTCGCCCTGATTCCCCGACCGGATCGCCTCGGACAGATCGAGCGGATGACCACCCACCTTCGCAAACGATTCGGCCGTCGACCACGCGGTGCCTGGATCACCGGCCAGATCTGGGAACCCTCGCTTCCCTCACTCCTTCGAACCAGCGGGATCGACTACACCTTTCTCTGTGACCGGCAGTTTGCCGCCGGAGGCCACGATGGCGACGGTCTGACGGCCCCCTGCATCACCGAGGATGAGGGAAAGACCGTCGTGGTGTTTCCAGTTGCCACCGAACTCTGCGACATGATCGGGGTTGCCTCTCCGCACGAAGTCGTCGAGGCCCTGCGGGGGCACGCGGGAGACGATGAGCAGCAGCTGCTTTCGATCATTGTTGATGGTGAGCGGTACGCCGAGCGCTTCGACGAACCATCGGCGGCGCTCGATTGGATTCGCACCTTTCTGGACCTGCTGGTCGAAAACCGCGACTGGATCGAGGTCTCCCACCCGTGGCGCTATCTTCGTGTAGTGACTCCGCGTCGGCGCGCCTACTTCCCGCCGACTTCGTACCGGGAGGTCGTTGCGCCCCACCTTGCGGATTCCGCCTTCACCAACGGGAACGGGGGAGGCTACTTTCGGCAGTTCCTTGCGACCTCGCCGGAAAGCAACCTGATGTACGCGAAGATGCAGTACACCCACATCCTGGTGAATCAGTTGCGCGGAGACAAGTATCGCAAGCAGCTCGCCCGCGAGGAACTGTGGAAGGGGCAGTGCCACACCGCGTACTGGAACGGTCGCAATGGGGGAATCTACGAGAATCTGCTGCGAAAGCGGGTCTACTCGTCCCTTATCGAAGCAGAGAAGGTCACCCGCGAAAAGGGAATCTTTATTCCTTCGGTGCTCAGTCTTGACTTCGATATGGACGGCCTGCCCGAGTACCTCTATCAGGGCCACGAGATCAACGCCTACGTGCACAGCCAGGGTGGGGTGCTCTTCGAGCTCGACTTCCTGCCGGTGCCGTGGAACTACCTCGACACCCTCGACTGCTCGCGCGCGAGTGACCGGTCGGTCCGCTCCTACGAGGTGGCAGCCGGTCGCGCCTTCGTGGACCATCTGCTGCGTGAAGCGCCCATGGACTGGAGCGAAGCTGACCTCGCAGCTCGGGAGGTGGCTCCCATTGCTACCCAGCTCTACCGAACCGAGCACCTCGACCGCGACCACGACCTGATCGACCTGTCGCTCGACGTTGCGGATACGGGAATGCGGCTTGAGAAACAGTTCCGGTTTCGCGCCTCCGGCCTCACCGTCCGGTACGGTATCACCAACCACGGATCAGAGCCGTTCACGGGATGGTTTGGTACCGAGGTCAATCTGGGCTTCCTCTCAGACCACGAGACTCACCTGCGGGTCCGTGGCGACGAGGCGTCAAAGCGACCATTTGGCGCGGTGCGTTCCGGGGAGACGATTCGCAGCGGAGAGATTGAATTCAACGATCTGTTCAACGATATCGCCCTGCTGATGCGAACCACGCATCCGGCAGATGTCCGAGTATCCCCGCTCCTTTTCACACCGGAAACCGGCGACGGAACGAAGGCGAATGGTGGGGTTTCTACCGCAGCTGCCCTCTATCAGGGTACCCGCCTCTTTCCCGGCTGGGACCTCGAGATTCCGGTCGGCGGGAGCTGGTCGGTCGACATCACCCTTGCACTCGCGCGGTTGTAGGCCCCATTCGCTGCAGTGACGCCCGAATCCACGGGGTGGCTTCTGCCACGTGGTGGCGGCGCGCCAGAACAAACTCCAGCACCGCCCGCTCGTACCGCCCCTCGTAGAAAAGGGTCTGCCCGAGGTAGAACCGTGCCCGGGACTCGATTTCTGCGGGAAGGGGGAGGGTCAGGAGGTTTCCCAGCTGTTCGCGCGACTCGGCCCACGCACCCTGGGTAAACGGCCCATCGACGATGCTTTTCAGGGTAAATGCCACGCCCTTGTCCACGGCGGTTTGCTCGGCATCGAGCACCACCGGACGCTTCGGGGTGGCGCCCTCGGGTGGCCGCAGCTCCATCAATCCGGCGAGGGCCGCCGTGGCCGCCGGATTCAGTGCGCGGTGCGGAGTTGGCGGGAGGGCTCGTGGGAGCGCCTCTCCGGTTCCCTCGAGCATGTCTCTCCACGGTTGCAGCAGGGGCAGGGGGCGATCGCGAAAGGCAAACGCCGTGAAGAACTGCGGGTCACGGGTTCGGGCTCCGAGGGGAAGGGAGACGGCCTCGGTGGTTACCGATCGACCCGGTTCGAAGGTGATGACCCCGGCGGCAATCTGGTCGATATCGATCAATGCGTAATAGGCCGGGACACCCGGAACCGGGTAATCGAGAAACCGGCCCGCAGCCCCGGAGACCACCGCGAGCTGCGTGGCGCCGGCGAGCGTTTCGGTTGAGGTGATGGGTGACCGAGACCGAAAGACGATGAAGTCCGCCGCCGCCGTATCGGTGTCCGTGGTCGCCGACCAGGTGATGGTTACCCGCTCACCGTCGGAACCAGCCCGAAGCGCCGTGAGCGGGGCGCTGTTCGCAGACGCAGCAGATACCACCCAGAGCGCAACCAGCACTGTCGTCACCGCAATCCGCATGTTCATCGCTCTCATCCTCGCTACGTGAGAAACAGGTAGACCGACGGGTCGAGTACCCGAAAGGTGAAGGTCTCGGTGAAGTAGAGGTGTACGGTCTCAGCCGTGTGCGATGTGTATCCGATGTCGATATCGCGACCGATGATCAGCTGCATATCTCCACCGCGAAGCGAAACCAGCAGCGGCGAGGGCACGAAGGGGCTGAAGATCACCGGGCCGCCGAGCACCGTCTCGACGTGCTGTGACAGCGGCCTTCCCTGAACGGTGCTCATGAGATAGTTCCACGGCTGCTCCGGAACAACGAGCGCGTAGGGTCCCTCGATCATCGCTTTGCGCAGGGTGGTCAGTCCGGAAACTACCGCCGGGAAGAGCTGTTCGGCCTTGCCGCCGTAGGGCTGCGGAGCGTGTGCGCAGAGTGCGGACAGGGGCTCGATTCCGGCGGGCGCAAGCCCGGCGTAGATGCTCTCCTCTTCAAAGCGGGCCAGTTCCCACGCCGCCTTCTCCAGCGCGGAGAGGTCCACGTCGTCGGCACCGCGGGCAACGTTGTCGAGTTCCCAGATGTTGAGTTCAAATGACACGCGCGCTTCCACCAGGGGCTGAACCCGGCTGACCCCGTACTTGGCGCCACCGGATGCCTGGTCGGGGGGAAGGGACAACCGCCCCGTCGGTACCGCGGCGTACTCAACGCCCAGTGGCCCTACCACGTCGGCAAAACGACGTACCGCGAGGGTGCTTGTGAGAAAACGCACCGCCTGCTCTTCGATCTCCCGCCACGCGGCATCACAAATGGGCGCAAGCTGTTTGCGAAGCATATCCACGGTTACTTCCCTCCCTTGCCGGCGAGCCGCCCGATTCCCAGGCCCCGTGCGGAACCACCTGTGCCGGATGCGTGGCCGCCGTGGCCCTCTCCGCCATGCCCCTCCGAGTCTTCCTCAATGGAAAGGATGTCCCCATCGGTGAACAGGTAGGTTCGAAGCATTGCGTCCCAGTTGGGCATATTGCGTCGGAGCCACTCCAAAGCCATGCAGGCGTGCTCCATCTCCTCATTGCGGTTGTGCTCAAGAATCTTGCGCACCTGATCGTCGGTTGCGAGGTCCATGCGCTGGTTGTACCAGTCGACGGCCTCGATCTCTTCCTTGAGACTGACCAGAATCCGCGTGCAGTCGCGGGTCTTGGCGCTGAGTTCCTCGGGCGGTTCATGATATTGACTGCTCATCGTAACTCCTTGTGCCGAATATACCACACGCTCGGGGCGGGGTGGTAGCGCTTTGTCTGGAACATTGGGCCGCCCTCGTCTATACTGCAGAACAGGTATAGTGCACCGCAGGCAACACCACAGGGAGGACCGCATGCTTGAAGACGTAGCCGGACCGATAGCGCAGTTGCGCGAGAATATTCTGCAGACATGGAGGCGTCTTTGACCCGGATCGACTGAAATTTGAAGTGCGGCGACTGGAAGAAAAGACCGGCGCCCCCGATTTCTGGAACGACCGTGAACAGGCGGAAAAGACGCTCGGGGAACTCAAGCAGATGCGCGATCGTTTTGAACCGTGGGAAGCGCTGGTTCAGGAGAGCGACGATCTCAGCGAGCTGGTGACTCTGGCGAAAGAAGAGAGCGACGCTTCGGTAGAGCAGGAGATTCGCACCATCTATACCAGCCTCAACGAGCGCTACGAGAAGCTTCGCATCCAGGACATGCTCAGCGGCCCGCACGACGGTGGAGCGGCGTTTCTCTCGATTCACGCGGGTGCCGGCGGTACCGAGGCGTGCGACTGGGTGGGCATGCTGTTGCGCATGTATACCCGGTTCATGGAACGACGTGGGTTCAAGGCCGAGATTCTCGATCTGCAGGAGGCCGAGGGTGGCGTCAAGTCGGTGACGATGCAGCTCGAGGGGCTGTTTGCCTTCGGGTACCTCAAGGCCGAGTCGGGCGTCCACCGGCTGGTTCGCATCTCGCCCTTTGACTCAAGCGGCCGTCGCCACACCTCGTTCGCGTCGGTCTACGTCTCACCGGTGATCGAAGATGACATCGATGTGGACATCCGGCCCGAGGACATTCGGGTGGACACCTATCGCGCCAGCGGCGCCGGCGGACAGCACGTCAACAAGACCGACTCGGCGATCCGGATCACCCACCTCGCGACCGGTCTGGTGGTGCAGTGCCAGAACGAGCGAAGCCAGCACAAGAACCGCGCAACCGCGATGAAGGTGCTGCGCTCTCGCCTCTACGAGTTCTACTACGAAGAGCGGCAGAAAGAGAGCGAGAAGACCGCCCTGGAAAAGAAGGATATCGGGTGGGGGAGCCAGATTCGGTCCTACGTCTTCCATCCGTATAACATGGTCAAGGATCACCGCACCAAGAAAGAGACCGCAAACGTGCAGGCGGTGATGGACGGCGACATCGACGGGTTCATTGAGGAGTTCCTCAAGGCGGACTGGTCGGCGCGCGCTGCGGCGGTTTGAGCGAGAGATGGAAGGATTGCGGGTTCTGATCGTGGATGATCTGCCCTTCATGCGCGTGGCCATCAAGGATGCGCTCTCCGGCACCGCCTTCGCAGTCGTTGCCGAGGCGGAGAACGGCATTCAGGGCGTGGAGCGCTACCAGGAGTACCACCCCGACGTGGTGCTCCTGGACATCGTCATGCCGGTTCTCGACGGACTCTCCGCCCTGAAGCGGATCCGTCGGCTCGACCCTCGATCCAACGTCATAATGTGCAGCGCCCTCGGCGAGCAGGCGATGATTCTGCGCGCCATCCAGCTTGGTGCCCGCGACTTCATCGTCAAACCCTTCCAACCGTCGCGCGTGGTCTCTGCACTGGCGAAGGTGGCAGCCCACCCGTGATTCGTATGTTCCGTGCGCTCGACCTGTCGCGATCGATGAAGACCGCCGCGATGATCGCACTTCTGATCGGATGTGCGGCCATTCCTGCCATGGCCCGAGCTACCCCCGAAGAACCGCCGCTGCGCGACGACCGGCCCGTCTGGCGTATCGGGGTACTCCCCTTCGCCGGGACTGATCTGGAACCTGAAGACGCCTGGCTCGCACGCAGCATTCCCCTGCTGATGCTTGAGACGCTCTCCCCGCTGGGCGAGCACCGGCTCTCCGACGCGGAGCGCGAAGCGCGCCGGGTTCGGGTGCTGGAGAAGGCGCAGGCAACGGCGGGACGGACGCTCGCCGAGGAAAATCGTGCCCGCGACCGGCTCCTCCTCGCCGATCTGAGCGACGACGTTCGTGCCGATCGGCGGGAGGCGGCCGATCTGCGGGTAACCGAGGCGCGACGCGCGCTGAACCGGCTGCTTGCCATGGAGGCCGACGAAGTGATCGTGCCGGTCACCCGGCCGATCGAGTTCTTCGGGGGAGGCGCGGAGTTGATCCCGACGGGGCTTGCACGAGGTCAGGCCGCCTCGCAGCACGATCTGGATCTGGTGCTCTCGGGATCGGTCGATCGACTCGACCGGGAGTTTCTGGTGGTGGAGATTGCGGCGTACAGCGTCGCGCAGGAACGGGAGGTCTACCGTGACCTCGAGGTGATCGCCCTGGACGATATCGCTCCCCTGGTAGAGGCCATGGTAGAGCGCGTCGCGGAGACGGTGCTGGGGCGGCCGTGGGCTCACCTGACGGTGGTCACCAACACGCCCAACGCCGCGCTGCTGGTAGATGGTGAACTGGTTGGATTTGGCTCGGCCACGTCGCTGTTTCTGGAGCCGGGCTCCCGGCGCGTGGTGGTGAGCTATGAGAGCGTGCAGCATCAGGAGACGGTGGTCCTGTTGCCCGGGCGCTTTGAACGTATCGATGTGGCGCTGCCCCAACCGCAGAGCGGGAGGGTTGTGGTCGATAGCGAACCGTCCGGTGCGGACGTCTACGTGGACTCGGTCTGGCGGGGACGAACTCCCGTGGCGTTGAACCGTCCCCATCACACGGCTACCGTTCTGCTGCAGCGCGAAGGGTCGCTCGATTCGCGGTTCACTATCGGTCCGCAAACTCCCGACCGGGTCGTGCGCGATCTCGCTCCCGACATCGTGGGCTGGACCGAGCAGACCACCGCGGCCCGGGACCGGTTCTACCGGGCGCTCGGCTTCTTTGTTGTCTCGTTGCCGGCCCCCATCATCCTGAACGGCGTGTACGAAAACCTCGCCGTGCTCTACGCGTCCGGTACCCCGGCAGGACTCGGCAGCAGCGAGTCCGACCGTTTGCTCGCGACGGCCAATACCGTATACTGGGGCTATTGGGCGAGCGTTGGCGTGTCGAGCGGCCTGTTTGCCAACCTGGTGGTCCAGTTGGTGCGCTACATCCGGACCGCCGAGTCGTATCACTTTCATTGATGATCAACACACGAACGCGAACAGCACACGGAGCAGAATGACCATGAAAAAGGGACTTGGGGCAAAACTCAAAGCGCTCTTCACCGGGAGCACCGATACCGACGAGTTCTTTGAAGCGCTCGAGGACAGCCTCATCGAAGCAGACCTTGGCGCCGCGGTTGCCATGGAGATATCGGATGCCGTGCGCAGCGGGGCCCGCAAGGCGCGGCTGAATACCGAGGATGAGCTTCGTGCGGCGCTGTCGGACCTGATCGCCCAGCGGGTGAAGTCGATTGACCTCCGTCCCGATGCCAACCGATTGAACGTGTTTCTGGTGCTTGGCGTGAATGGTGTGGGGAAAACCACCACCATCGCCAAGCTTGCCCACTACGCGCGTACCGTGTGGAATCAGTCGGGTGTAGTGCTGGCTGCGGGCGATACCTTTCGCGCGGCGGCAGTCGACCAGCTCTCCATTCACGCCGAGCGGCTTGGAGTTCGCATCGTCCGACAGGGAACCGGGGCAGACCCCGGCGCGGTCATCTACGACGCGGTGCAGAGCGCGGTTACTCGTGGTGAGCGGCTGGTGCTCGCCGACACCGCCGGGCGCATGCACAACAAGGCCAACCTCGTCGCCGAGCTCCAGAAGATTGACCGCATCGTGGCAGGGAGGTCGAGCGACTGCAACTATCGTAAGCTGCTGGTAATTGACGCCACCACCGGTCAGAACGGGTTGCGACAGGCCGAGATATTCCACGACGCGGTCGGCGTTGACGCCGCAATCCTCGCCAAGTACGACTCCACCGCGCGCGGTGGAATCGTTGTACCGATTTCGGCGATGGGAATCCCCTTTGCCTTCATTGGCAGCGGCGAACGGTACGAGGACATTCATCCCTTTGACTCCGGCCGCTACGCAGCGGAGCTCGTGTCGCAGTGAGCCGCACAACGCGGACGCTCGGCGCCGCGTTCGTACTGGTGGTCCTGCTTCCCGCAGCGGCCGCCGCGCAGCAGTGGTACCGGTCCAATCCCGCCGGAATCGCTGCGGAGCGCATCGCTCCCGGCGAGGGTGCCGGCGAAGGTGCCGGCCATCCGTGGACGCTCTCGGTACAGCGCGAAGGCGGCCGGGTCGAGCGCCGGCTGTGGAACAACGGGGAACTCGTGGAGACCGTGGTGCAGCGGCAGGGCAACGGTGGGCGTCTGCTTTCGGAAGAGCGCATCGTCGACGGCATCGTTCGCTCGCGGATTGTCTACTCTCCTGGCGGGCTGATTGCCGAAGAGGAGCGCTTCTCGGGAGCGGGCGAGTTGATCGAGCGGTTCAGCTATCGGTACCAGGGCGACCGCCTGATGGAGAAACACGCCTCAGATGAATCGGGGCCCCTCTGGGTGGACGTCTATCGGTACACGCCCGACGGCATGCTGCGCGAAGTACGCCGCGACTACCCTGACCAGCCCGCGCGTGCCTCCCGGTTTCGCTTCGTGGCGGGGAGGTTGGTGGAAGAGGAACACCACACCGGAGAACGCGTTGACCGTATTCGCTACGACCGTCTTGGCCGAGCGGAGCGGGAGGAGCAGGAAGAAGGGGGCGCGGTGGTGTTGACGACGCGCTTCACCTTTTCCGACGATGATCCGAATCCCGATGTCGCCGTTGTGTACGATGCACGCACCGGCGAGACGACCACTCGCCGTCTCGATGAGCGCGGGCGCGCGGTAACTGAGGTTCGCACCGACCGGTCGGGCCGCGAGATCGAGCGGGTCGAGCGGGAATTTGGGCCTCACGGCGTGGCCGTAGAGTCTCGCGAGGCTCCTGGGCGCCGGGAGCTGAGGCAGTACCGCTACCGCGACGATGGCAGCCTCGCCGAGCTGGAAGAGCGGGTCAACAACCGGCTGCAGCTGCGGGTAATCCACCTGGTGCCCGACGATGACGATCCCGGCACCGTCGAGGACCGTGCGGTAGTCGAGGGTGATCGGGTAGAGGAGCGGTTTCGCGACGGACGGCTGGTGCTGCGACTGGTCTTCCGGGGGGATCGCATCATCTCACAGGAGGTCATCCGTGATGGTGACGTACTTCGCACACGGTAGGGGGCGGTCGTGATGAATCGCCTCAACTGGATATGGTTTGTCGCACGACGGCATTTTCGCACCCGACGGCGGGAGAAGGGGCATACGGCGGCCGTGCTGTCGGTCTCGGGCCTTGCGGTGGGAGTGATGACCCTGGTCGCGGTACTCGCGGTGATGAACGGCTTTCAATTCAGCACCATCGAGGGCATTCTCGAGGTGAACTCCTACCATCTGCGCGTCGAAAGCAGCGAGCCGATGCCCACCGCGATGGTTGCCCGGTTTGGTTCGGTGCCGGGCGTCTCGGCGGTCCTGCCCTTTGTTGAGGTTCAGAGCCTCGGGCGAGGGCTCTTCGGCGAACCGCAGGCGTCGCTGCTTCGCGGCGTGCCCCAGGACGCACTCGAGCGCGATGGCGGCCTCGCCGCGCGGCTCGACATCGTGCGCGGCGAGTTTGACCTCAGCGGTGGTGACACCGTGGTTCTCGGTGCCGAGCTCGCTCGCGCCCTTGGGGTCACGGTAGGTGACTCGGTGTCGTTTCTGACCCTGTCGAGCGGTCAGATCGACGTCCGTCGGCCGCGGGAGTCGGCGCTCTTTGTGACCGGACTCTTTCGCAGCGGCTTTCTGGACTATGACCGCGGTTGGGGCTTCATATCCCTGGATACCGCGGGAGACCGGTTTGAAGTCGATGAGCAGGCGACCTGGGGAATCAAGCTCCACGACCGTTTTGCCGATCGGCGCGCCGCCACGGCGCTGCGGGCGATCCTCGCCGAGTACGGATGGGAATCGCGCGCGGAGGTGGTCTCATGGCGTACCTTCAACCGAGCGATCTTCGGTGCCCTGCGCGTGGAGAAACTCATGATGAGCCTTCTCATCGGTCTGATTTTTGTGGTGGTGGGGGCAAACATCTACCAGGCGCTTCGTCGCTCGGTGTCTGAGCGTACCGAGGAAATTGCCGTCATCAAGGCGATGGGTGCCCCGCCGGGCAGTGTGAGGCTGGTTTTTGTGATCGAGGGGCTGATCATCGGGCTCTTGGGCGGTGCCCTGGGCATGGCCGCCGGCCTCGCGGTATCGGTGAACATCAACGAGGTCTTCGCCTTCGCCGAGGTGATTGTGAACGGCCTCGCGGACGTGGCCTCGCTGCTGCTCTATCCCTTTGGATTCTTTGCCGCGAGTGACTTCGCGATCTTCTCGCCGACCTACTTCTACATCGAGGAAGTTCCGAGCCGTGTGGTTTTGTGGGAAGCCGCGGGCATTTTTCTGTTCGCGTTTCTCTCCGCAGGGATCGCGGCGCTCGGCGCGTCGGCTCAGATCACGAGAATAAAACCCTCCGACGTGTTACGGTACCAGTGATGAACGAGATCATTCGGGTGGACCACGTGTCCAAGGTATTTCTCACCGGCAGCGAGCAGTTGCGCATTCTCGCCGATGTGCAGCTGTCGGTATCCTCCGGTACTGTGGTGGTGATCACCGGCGAGAGTGGTTCCGGCAAGAGCACCCTGCTCAACATCGTCGGCGGTCTGGAGGCAGCCACCGGGGGCACTGTGCTCGTGGCCGGCTATCGCGTGCACAGCCTCGATGAGACCGAGCTCTCGACCTACCGGGCAAACTCGATCGGGTTGGTGTTCCAGTTTCACTATCTGCTGAAGGACTTCACCGCGCTGGAAAACGTGATGCTGCCCGCCTTCATGGCTGGGAGGGCTCGCGGTGAGGCGATGGAGCGGGCGCGGGAGCTGCTGGACGCGGTGGGGCTCGCGCAGCGAGTCGAGCACTATCCCAGCCGCCTCTCCGGCGGGGAGCGTCAGCGGGTGGCACTCGCCCGTGCCCTGGTAAACGACCCCGAGGTCGTACTGGCCGACGAACCCACCGGAAACTTAGATGAGCGCAACTCGGCCATCGTAGAGGAGATTCTCTTTGACCTGGTGAGAACCCGCGGAAAAACCCTGCTGCTGGTCACGCACGACAGCGCATTGGGCGCCCGCGCGGACCGACAGCTGGTATTGGAACACGGAGTATTACGACCGGCATGAACGTGCGCGCCGTGTTCTATCTTGCCGCGCGGTTTCTCTTCGGCCGTCGCGACGGTCGGCCGGGCCGGATTCGTTCTGCCGTGGTTGCGGTAGGACTGAGCCTGGTCCCTCTGGTGCTGGTCCTGCAGGTATCCGACGGCATGATTCAAGGCATCACCTCGCGCTTCATCGAGGCAGGAACCTACCATCTGCAGGCGATTGGCCGCGATGATTTCACCCTCCAGGAGATCACCGCGACCGCCGACCGAATTGCGGCCGTACCGGGTGTGCAGGTGGTGATCCCGGAGCGGCAGGGCATCGGCCTGCTCTATTCCGATGCGGGGCGCGCCGGGGCAACGGTCCGCGCCGTTTCTCCCGACATCTGGGAGCGGGACGCGGGCTTTCGCGCCTACGTGGAGCTTGAGGGTGGTGTCTTCGACCTGAGCACGGAACAGTCGGTGGTGCTCGGCGTCCAGCTCGCGCGGCAGCTGGCGGTTGGGCCGGGGGACGCCGTGCGCCTGCTGACCGTGAGGCCGGGACCCGGTGGCGCTTTCCTGCCGCGGATCAGCAGTTTTGTGGTCAGCGGGGTGGTATCGACCGGGTATCAGGACCTGGATCGACTCTGGGTCTACGTGCCCCTGGAGCGGGGTATGCAGATTCTGGCGCCGGGCACCGCGCGGCAGATCATCGGGATCAAGGTGGAGTACCCCTACCGTATCGCGAATCCCATTTTTTCGCCCCGGCCGGACGCCGTGACCGCTGCGATGGTTCGCGGCATACGCAACGAGCTTGACGACCGGTGGCGGCTCTTCTCGTGGTACGATCTGGAGCGTTCGCGCTATCTTTCCTTCGTCACAACCCGCAATCTTCTGCTCTTCATTATGGTGCTGATCGTCTGCGTCGCATCGGTCAACATTTCATCGGCCATGGTGATGCTGATCATCGAGAAGCAGCCCGAGATCGCCATTCTCAAGAGCGTCGGGGCGCAGCCGGGGGCGATGGCCGCCGTGTTCGTGCTGTGCGGGTTTTTTGCCGGAATTGTGGGAGCAGCGATCGGGGTTGCGGTTGGACTGCTCGCCTCCATCACGGTCAACGAGATTCTGGCCGGCATCGAAGCCATCATCAACCTCGCGGCGGGCATCGGAGGGTTGCTTGCCGCGCCCTTTGGGGTTCGCGCGCCCACCGAAGTCAGCCTCTTTCACTCTGAGTTCTACCTCGAGCGCCTGCCGGTTGTGCTCTCCTTTCCCGAGCTTGCCGCCGCCGCAGCGCTCTCGATTGGGCTGTCCACCGTGGCCGCGTGGATTCCCGCCCGCCGTGCTGCGGGTATCCGCCCCATCGACGTGATGCGGCGCCACTGATTTTCACCGCTGATTTTCACGTCTGCGTATCGACGCCGATTGCCGAAGGGGCCGTCTCGTGTTGTGAGCGGACCGAAAGGGTGGTATATTCACAGCGAGGTGCAGTTGCGTGCGGTGCAGTTTTTGCGGAAAACAGGAAGCTACGTTTCGGGTTGAGCAAACCTTTGGTGAGGAGCAGACCGTGCACTGGGTCTGTGTCGACTGCGCCGAGATGGCGGGCCTTCTCACCGAGCTGCCTCCGCGGATGCCGCGGCCGGCCGAGCTCTTCGAAGAGCTGCTGATTGGCGGTGAAGACGGGGTAGAAGAGAAGGTGTGCCCACAGTGCGGGACAACCTACCGTGACCTGCGGGATCAGGGGCGCCTCGGCTGTCCCGATTGTTACACCCACTTTCACCAGGAAATCGATGCCCTGATTGGTACCGCCGGCAGCGCCTACTCCGGTTCACTCCCAGCCCGACTGGAATCGCTCAAGACCTTCTATGTCGATCGCGAAGCGCTGCGCGAACAGCTGCGCTCCGCGCTGGACCACGAGCGCTACGAGGAAGCCGCGCACCTCCGCGACGCCATTCACATCATCGATTCGCAGGGAGAGCGATGAGGTGGTAATCGCGCACAGGCTTGATCTCGATCGCGGTTGGTTTTTCGCCGCCGGTCCCGAAGGGGACGTCGTGCTTTCGACCCACGTTCGCCTGGGACGAAACGTGGCGGGCTATCCGTTTCTCCCGCTATTGTCGGCTGAGGCACGAACAGAGATCTCCGAAGCGGTGCGAACGGTCCTGGACGGGCGCGATGAGGAGTTTGGCGCCTTTTCCGACCCACTCGACCAGACCGCTCTGTTGCTGCGCGAACGGCGGCTGGTGGACGTACCGCCTCAGCATGCTGGTGACGTGTTTGTGCGCGCCGATCAGGGTGTGACGGTGACGCTGTTTGACGATGACCACGTCCGGGTGTCCGCCTCACGAAGCGGATGCGCCTGGGCGGATGCGCTCTCCGACGCGCGCACCATTGCGGATATCGTTGACACCGAGCTTCCCTTTGCTGTTTCCCTCCACTGGGGGTACATGGGCCCTGACCCAAACGCATCGGGAGCGGCAATCCGCGCCTCAGCGCTCGTGCATCTCCCGGCCCTGATGGATTCTCCTCAGGCTCACGAGGCGGTGAGCGGCGCGCTGGAGCCGGGAATTGCGATCAAGGCGTTTCGCTCTTCGGGCGCTCACTCGCTGGGAAATGTCTATTTGCTTGAATCCGGCACCCATCCGGGGTGGAATGAGACGAAGATTCTCGATGAACTTGCAAATAGCGTCAGTCGTTTAGTACATTATGAGCGAGAGTCGCGCGAGTTGCTCCTCAACGAGCGCCGGGATGAGACCCGGGAATCGGTAGAACGGGCGCTTGCGCTGCTGAGAAATGCCGCGGCCATTCGGGCCGACGATGCGATGCAGCTGCTGTCGTGGGTTCGGCTCGGGATTGCCCTCGGTCTGACCGATGAGATTGGAATGGAAGAAGTGACGTCGTTGCTGTTTTTGAGTCAAAAGTCGCATCTGATGCAGAGCGGTGACAGACCGGAGGACAACGAGGACGATTGTCGGGCGCATCTGTTGCGCCGTTGTCTGGCCGCACGCGGCTGATTCAGGGAGGAACAATGTTCAAGGGGCTCACACAGCGCGCTCAAAAGGTACTCACCATCCTGGCACAGGATGAAGCAAAGCGGTTTCACTCAGACCAGCTTCTGCCCGAGCATATCATGCTCGCGCTGCTCAAAGAGGGCGGCGGCCTGGGGTTCAAGGCGCTTGAGAAGGTGATGGTCGATCCGGCCAAGATGCAGATCGAGGTCGAGAAAGCGATTCCCAAGAAGCGTGGGGGCTTCATTCTCGGCGACGTACCGCCTTCGCCGCGCGGCAAGAAGGTGCTCGAAGATTCGGCCGAAGAGGCACGAAACCTCGGCCACGAGTACATCGGCACCGAGCATCTCCTGCTCGCCTGCATGCGGGAGAGCAGCGGAGAGACCGCACAGTACCTTGGCCGCAACAGTATCACCATCGAAATGATGCGTGACGTGATCGCCGAGCTCTCGGGTGCGGGAGGGTCGCCCACCGCGCCGCGGCTTCCACAACAGCAGCAGCAGAAGCGAAAACCGCAGGGGCAGCCGACGGCAGGGAAGAAAGCCACCCCGACGCTGGACGAGTTTTCCCGTGATCTCACCGAGATGGCGCGCGAGGACAAACTCGATCCGGTAGTGGGCCGCGCCCGCGAAATCGAACGAGTCATTCAGATTCTTGCCCGGCGAACCAAAAACAACCCGGTACTCATCGGCGAGCCCGGTGTCGGCAAGACTGCCATCGTGGAAGGGCTTGCTCAACGAATTATTGACGCGTCCGCGCCCGACGTGCTGATCGGCCGCCGGGTCCTTACCCTCGACCTCGCCTCGCTGATCGCGGGAACCAAGTACCGCGGCGAGTTCGAAGAGCGCCTCAAGCGGGTGATGAAAGAGATCATCAACGCGGGCAACGTCATTCTGTTTATCGACGAGCTGCACACCATCATCGGGGCCGGTGGAGCCGAGGGAGCCATCGACGCGTCCAACATGCTCAAACCGGCGCTCTCTCGGGGAGAGATCCAGTGCATCGGCGCTACCACGCTCAACGAGTACAAGAAATACATTGAGAAAGACGCCGCCCTCGAGCGCCGCTTTCAGACCATTTTTGTGGAGGAACCCTCGGTGGAAGAAACCATCGAGATCCTCAAGGGAATCAAGGAGCGCTACGAAGACCATCATAACGTCTCGTACACGCCCGGAGCGATCGAGGTCGCAGCGGTGCTGTCGCGTCGCTACATCCAGGACCGCTTTCTGCCGGACAAGGCGATCGACCTCATCGACGAGGCAGGGTCACGCAAGCGGATCCACAACAGCGTGCGTCCCACCGAGCTCGCCGACCTTGAGCGCGAGATCGAGAAGCTCAACTCCGAGAAGCTTGCCCTGGTCAACTCGCAGAACTACGAGCGGGCGGCCGCGGTACGGGATCAGGTTCGCGAACTCAAGAACCGCGTAGAGGATCTGAAAAACGAGTGGAAGGTGACGCTCAAGACCGAGCAGAACGTGGTTGATTCCGACGACATCCAGTACGTGCTCGCATCGGTCACCGGGATTCCCCTCGCCCGGATCGCGCAGAGTGAGATGGAGAAGCTGCTCCACATCGAAGTTGATCTTCAGAAGCGGGTCATCGGCCAGGCCGAAGCGATCTCCGCCATCTCGTCGAGTATCCGTCGATCCCGCACGGGTCTGAGTGCCCCGGACCGCCCGATGGGTTCCTTCATTTTTCTCGGTCCAACCGGCGTCGGGAAGACCCACGTCGCCAAGTGCCTCGCGGAGTTTCTCTTTGGATCGCCGGACGCCCTGGTGCGCATCGACATGTCCGACTTCATGGAGAAGCACAACGTGTCGCGTCTGGTCGGAGCGCCTCCGGGTTACGTGGGCTACGACGAGGGTGGACTGCTGACCGAAAAGATCCGCCGTAAGCCGTACAGCGTGGTACTCCTCGACGAGATCGAAAAGGCACACCCTGACGTTTTCAACATCCTGCTCCAGGTCCTGGAAGAGGGGCAGCTGCAGGATAACCTGGGCCACACCGTCTCGTTCCGCAACTGCGTCATGATCATGACCTCCAACGCCGGCGCCCGCGAGATTTCGCGCGACTCCATGGTGGGGTTCCAGACCACCGAGGGGCTGCTCGAGCACCGGGAGATCAAGGCGTCCGCCATGAACGAGCTCAAGCGCCTCTTCCGACCGGAGTTCCTGAATCGCGTCGATGAGATCGTCGTCTTCCACAGCCTGAGCCGCGAACACGTTGGCCGGATCCTGGAGATCATGCTCGCCGACGTACAGACCCGACTTGCAGAGAAAGAGATTGTCCTGGAGATCAAGAAGACCGCCAAACAGTTCCTGATTGATAACGGCTACGACGTGAAGTTTGGAGCCCGTCCGATGCGGCGGATCATCCAGAAAGAACTCGAGGATCCCCTTTCGATGGAGATTCTGCGTGGGCGATTCACCGAGGGAAGCCACGTGGTGGTCAGCGTAAAGGCTGGGAAGATCAGTTTCCGCGCGAAAGTGGCACGGCCCAAGGCGGAAGTACCCGTCGCGACGTCATAGTGCGGCCGGCCGGTTCAGGCCGGCCGGTACGCGCCCTTCGCGGACCGGGTTTCCGTGTATCGGGTGGTCACCGCCTATCGGGTAGTTGCCAGTGTCTCAAACGCGTACAGTACGTTGGTCAGTGCGGTTCGCTCTGAATCGCTGATAGGTCGCCTCGATACCGAGCCAATTCCACCCAATTCGATTTCCGCAAACTCTGACTCGATCGCAAGGCGGACTGCCGCCTCCACCGCCGAACCATAGGGAAACTCCACCCGTTCAAAGCGGTACCGATCATCCTGTCTGCGCGTGACGGACCCGGCCGATACCGGAAGTGCAACCAGACCGGCTTCGCCGCCAACAATTACCCGGCGGAACGCCAGCGGCGGCTCGGAGCGCGAGTAGCGCTCATTCACAACCAGAAAGAGGCGGGGAGTTCCGGTTCTCGTGAGCTCGGCTACGAGAAAGAGCGCCTGCGGGGTGGTTCGGTTCACCACGGCGTCGTAGTAGCGGCGCACGCCGTTGACCTCTTCCATGACGATACCGCTGTTGGCCAGGGGAGATCTGCGATCCGGGGGTGTGAGGGCGGCAGCGTCCACGCCGGGCACCGCAACGAAGGCGCCGCCGGTATCCCGGGGAAGCGGCTGCCGGCTGACTTCGGCGCGAAACAGCCCGAGCTCCGCGGCCGCCTGAGCTACCGGTTCGGGAAGCTCCCGCTGCTCGGCCTGCGCTGAGGCAACCGCCTCCTCCAGCAGATCCCGCAGCGCTCGGTTTTCTTCCACCAGACTGAGGTGTTCGCGCTCGAGTTCCTGCAGGTTGACGGAGTCTCCGGTGGCGCGGAGTACCGAGTCGATCGCCGCCGAGAGGCGGATTGACTCGCCCGTGACCGCCTCGAGCCGTTCGGCGAGGGCGGCGTTTTCCACGGCGAGTTGCTGGTTCTGTTCGCGCAGTTCGCGAACCTGACGCCCGGCACACCCGGCCAGCAGGCCGATCACTGCCAGAACAATGATTCCCGTTTTCACGCGCTGCATCATTGCGGTAGTATAAAGGAACTGCGTGGATTGGAACAGTGAAAAACGTGCGCTTCGTGTTTGACGACATCAACGACCCTGCGGTCTGTGCTGCACTCGATGCGGTACCTCGGGACCGCTTCATACCGACCCGTATGAAGAACCGTGCGGGCGAAAACCGGCCCCTGCCGATCGGCTGCGGGCAGACCATCTCCCAGCCCTACATCGTGGCCTACATGAGCCAGATCCTCCAGCTGCAGCCCCACCACCGGGTGCTCGAGATTGGGACGGGCAGCGGCTATCAGGCCGCGATCCTCGCCAAACTGGTTCATGCGGTATACAGCGTTGAGATCATCCCTCAGCTGGCCGAAGCAGCCCGTGCCCTTCTTGCGGAACTGGGGTACACGAAGGTGCGCGTGCGGCAGGGCAACGGATGGGCGGGATGGCCCGAAGAGGCGCCCTTTGACCGCATCATCGTAACCGCCGCGGCTCCCTCGATTCCGCAGTCGTTGCTCGATCAGCTCGCGCCCGGCGGCCGCATGGTGATTCCGGTGGGCTTGCCCGAAGCGGTGCAATCGCTTATGCTGGCCGAGAGAACTGGGGAGGGGGACGTCACCACCGAGCGACTGCTGTCGGTCCGATTCGTTCCCATGACAGGAGAGCACAACTCAGGGGAAGCGCCTGGCGAGGGGTAGGGCAGTGCCGAAGGCCGCGGTCTACGACGAAAGCAAGATCAAAACGCTCAGCTCGCTCGAACACATCCGGCTTCGCACCGGTATGTACATCGGACGGCTGGGAGACGGTTCCAACCTCGACGACGGGATCTACATCCTGATCAAAGAGGTGATCGATAACAGCATCGACGAGTTCATCATGGGCCACGGCGACCGCATCCTGGTGGATGTGGGCGAAGACCAGGTACGCGTGCGCGACTACGGTCGTGGCATCCCACTGGGGAAGGTGATCGACTGCGTCTCCACCATCAATACGGGCGCCAAGTACAACGACGAGGTCTTCCAGTTCTCGGTGGGGCTGAACGGCGTGGGCACCAAGGCGGTGAACGCCCTCTCGTCCCACTTCCGGGTGGTGTCGTTTCGCGAAGGGAAGTACTTCGAGGCGGTGTTCGTCCGCGGGAAGCTCAAGAGCAAGAAAGAGGGCGCGGCCGCCAAGGAAAAGAACGGTACCTACGTGGAGTTCGTGCCCGACCGCGAGATCTTCGGTGACTACCAGTTCAACGTCGAGTTTCTCGAACAGCGGTTGTGGAACTACGCCTACCTCAACAGTGGACTCTCGCTCTACCTCGGCAAGCGCAAGTTCGAGTCAAAGCGCGGCCTCTACGACCTGCTCTACGCCGAGGTGGGCGACGAGACGGTCTACGAAATCGGCTACTACAAGTCCAAGACGCTGGAGTTTGCGTTCACCAGCACCGCCAACTACGGCGAGACCTACTTCAGTTTTGTCAACGGTCAGTACACCTCCGACGGCGGGACCCATCAGAGCGCCTTCCGTGAGGGGCTGCTGAAGGGCGTCAACGAGTACTTCAAGCGCAATTACTCCGGCATCGACGTGCGCGAGGGCATGGCCGGGGCAATTGCGGTGCGGCTGCAGAATCCCATCTTTGAGAGTCAGACCAAGAACAAGCTTGGGAACACCGAGGTGCGCGGCTGGATTGTAAACGAGGTGCGTGCGGGCGTTGTGGACTTCCTGCACAAGAACACGCAGGCGGCGCGCAAGCTCGAAGAGAAGATCGTCCAGAACGAGCGGTTGCGCACCGAGCTCAACGCGGTACGCAAAGAGGCGCGCGAGGCGGCGAAGAAGATTGCGCTGAAGATCCCCAACCTCAAGGACTGCAAGTACCATATCGGCGACAAGGGCGGGGACGTCTCCACCATCTTCATCACCGAGGGGCAGTCGGCATCGGGATCCATGGTCAGCTCGCGCGATGTGTACACCCAGGCGATCTTCTCCCTGCGCGGGAAGCCGCAGAACATGTACGCCCGCAAGCGCGCCGACATCTACCGCAACGAAGAGCTCTTCAACATGATGATGGCACTCGGCATCGAGACCGACATCGAGGGGCTGCGCTACGAGCGCATCGTTATCGCTACCGACGCCGACCACGACGGGTTCCACATCCGAAACCTCCTGCTCACCTTTTTTCTGAACTTCTTCGAAGAGTTGGTGGTCGCCGGCCGCGTCTATATTCTGGAGACCCCGCTCTTTCGCGTGCGCAACAAGAAAGAGACCGTCTACTGTTACAACGGCGCAGAGAAGGATGAAGCGGTGGCACGGATCTCGCAGCCCGAGGTGACCCGATTCAAGGGGCTCGGCGAGATCTCGCCCAAGGAGTTTGGCCAGTTCATCGGGCCGGACATCCGCCTGGTGCCGGTCAACGTCAAGTCCATCAAGGGTATCCAGGAGACCCTCGGGTTCTACATGGGGAAAAACACGCCGGAGCGGCGCGATTTTATCATGGAAAACCTGATCTGATATGGTGAGCGACCCGGCTCAGGGCGACCGCAGGAGCAGACCATGGCCTATGTGAACGCGCTGTTCAACAAGAACTTCCTCGAGTACGCCTCGTACGTGATCAAGGACCGCGCCATCCCCCACATCGACGACGGGCTGAAGCCGGTGCAGCGGCGCATCCTGCACAGCCTCTTCGAGATGGATGACGGCAAGTTTCACAAGGTGGCCAACGTGGTCGGCCACTGCATGCGCTATCATCCGCACGGTGACGCCTCCATCTACTCCGCTCTGGTGGTCCTGGCCAACAAGGACCTTTTCATCGACACGCAGGGGAACTTCGGCAACATCTTCACCGGAGACGAAGCGTCGGCGAGCCGCTACATCGAGTGCCGAGTCAACGAGCTCGCCAAGCAGCTGCTCTACAAGCCGGAGATCACCGAGTACGACGACTCCTACGACGGGCGAAACCGCGAGCCGGTGGTCTTTCCCGCCAAGGTGCCGCTGGTGGTCATCCAGGGCGCCGAGGGCATCGCGGTGGGTATGTCCACCAAGGTGCTTCCGCACAACTTCATCGAGGTGATGCAGGCGATGGTCTGCGCCATCGAGGGCAAGCCCTTCCAGCTGCTGCCCGACTTTCTCACCGGCGGCCTGGTGGATGTCTCGGACTATCAGGATGGTCTGGGCAAGGTGCTGGTTCGCGCAAAGCTCGATACCTCCGACCCCAAGCGCATCGTGATTCGCGAGCTGCCCTTTGGCTCCACCACAGAGAGCCTCATCACCTCGATCGAGGCTGCCGCCCGCAAGAACAAGATCAAGATCGCCGGCATCAGCGACTTCACCACCGACAACGTGGAGATCGAGGTCAAGCTTGCCCGCGGCATCACCACGGCGGACACGATCGACGCGCTCTTCGCCTTTACCGATTGCGAAAACTCCATCTCCGTGAACCTCCTGGTCATCAAGGACAACACCCCGGTGATCATGAGCGTCACCGAGGTAATCCAGTATCACGCGCGCCGGCTTATCAAGGTGTTGATCGCCGAGCTCGAGCTCGAACGCGGTAAGCTCCTCGATCGCCTGCACGCGCGCACCCTCGAGCAGATCTTTGTCGAGGAGCGCATCTACCAGCGGATCGAGGAGATGACCACCCACGACGCGGTCTTCGAGGCGGTACGCCGCGGGTTTGATCCCTTCCTCGCGCAGATCAAGCGCAAGATCACCGACGAGGACATCGAGCGACTGCTCAAGATTCCCATCCGGCGCATCTCGCTCTACGATATCAACAAGGCCAAGCAGGAGATGAAAGAGATCCGCGAGCGCCTCGCCGAGATCAAGGCTCACCTGGCAAACATCGAGGCGTACGCAGTCGGCTTTCTGGAGCACGTGATTGAGGCACAACAGACCAACCACCCGCGCCGCACCGAGATTACCTCATTCCAGAAGGTGGACGTGCGCGAGGCGGCGCAGCGCAACCTCACCCTGCGCTACGACGGCGACACCGGCTACCTGGGTACCAACGTGGCGTCAGGCAAGGCGCTCTTTGACGTCTCGGAGTTCGACCGCATCCTGGTGATCCGCCGCACCGGTGCCTACTCGGTGATCAACGTGCCGGAGAAGCTCTTTGTGGACAAGGGCATGCTCGCCTGCGGACACGCCGACAAGGAGACCCTCGCCGAGCGGATCTTCACGGTGATGTACAAGAACAAGAAGGGAGACGTCTACCTGAAGCGCTGCCGCATCGAAGGCTACATTCTCGATCGGGGCTATCGCATCGTTCCCGACGAAACCGAGGTGCTCAAGGTAACCACCAAGGAAGACGTCGACGCGGTGCTCAAGTACAAGCCGCTCTCCAAGTACAAGGTGCTCGAAGAGCGCTTCCCCGTCTCAGACTACCTGGTCAAAGGCGTGAAGGCCGCGGGCGTACGGCTCTCCACCAAGGATCTCAAGAGTGCTATCTTTGAGTCGAGCCAGTCGGCGAAGAACGCTGCGGCGGGGAAGAAACCGGCGTCGAAGAAACCGTCGAGTGGGAAGCCCTCGGCCGCGAAGAAGGCGCCGCCAAAGAAGACATCAGCGAAGAAGGCGCCGCCAAAAAAGACGCCGCCGAAGAAGCCGGGGCGTTAGTCCACGAGCTTGCGCTTCAGGCGGTGGATGCCCCACGCCCCGATCAGCACGCTGAACAGAACCAGATAGATCGCATCAAACAGATGGATCCACCCGAGGCTCCCGGTGGTGATGCCTCGCAGGAGGCGCACCGGATGGGTGAGGGGCAGGATCTCGGTGATCGGCCGCGTGACCGGGGGCAGGGTCTCCAGTGGAAACACCACGCCGGCAAAGAAGAACATCGGTGAGATCAGCCCGGAAAACAGAAAATTAAACTGGTTGATGTTGTCCACGATGGAGGTCACCAGGAAGCCCAGGGCGCCAAACATGGTCCCGGTGAGGAATCCCAGCAGCGGGGCGACCATGATGGACCCCAGCGGAAGGATCCCCGCCACGGTGGAGACAATCATCACCGAGACGGTGAAGAAGAAGCCCTTGGTTCCCGCCCAGAGCAGCTCTCCAATCAGCAGGTCGTGCACCGACATGGGCGCCGCAAGCATCCCGTCGTACACCTTGTCAAACTCGAGCCGGATATAGGTACCGAAACTGCACTCGAAGGCGGCGGTGAACATCGCCGCGGTGACCAGCAGCCCGGTGGCCAGAAACTGGATGTACGGAACCCCATCCATCATGCCCACGTAGCGCCCCAGCCCCAGTCCTATCCCCACCAGAAAAATGATGGGCTCCAGAAAGGGGGGCAGGGCGTTGCTGATCAGGTTCTTGCTGTAGACCCGCACGTGGCGCAGCCAGATCGCGTAGAGTCGCCGTGCACGCCGCGGAGGGTGGCCCACGATGCAGTGGGCGGCGGCTCCGCTGAGCTTTGCAAGCGGGTTGCCCAGGCCGTCAACGCAGCCATCAGTCTGATACGGACTATTGGAGCTCATTGAGCCGCCTCCCGGTGGCGCGGAGGAAGAGGTCCTCCAGGTTGGTCTGGCGCAGAACGCCGTCGCCCGGTTCCAGGCGGGCGGCCGCCTCCTGCAGGACGGCGAGGTCGCTGCTGAAGTAGAGAACGCGCTCGGCCGATGCCTCGGTGTGGACGCCGTCGAGCAGCTGGGCAAGTCGCTCGGCGCGGGACACGTTCATCAGTTCCAGCACGTTTCGCTCGAGGTGCTCTTCCAGCAGTCGCTGCGGATTCCCCTCCATGATCCGGTTTCCCTTGTCCATGATCAGAATGGTGTCGGCGATCTGAAACGCCTCTTCCATATAGTGGGTGGTCAGCAGAATGGTGACCCCCTCGCGTTTGAGGCTTCGTAGCTTGTCCCAGATGAGCTGGCGCACCTGCGGATCGAGGCCGGTGGTGGGCTCATCCAGGATCAAAAGGGCCGGATCGTTCAACAGCGCCCGGGCGATGATGAGTCGGCGCTTCATTCCACCGGAGAGCTCGCGGACCCGTGCCGTCCGCTTCTCACCGAGCTCCATGAAATCCAGCAGGTAGCCGATTCGATCGCCCGCTGCTTTCCGCGGCATGGCGTAAAAATCGGCGAAGATCCGCAGGTTCTGCTCGACGTTGAGCTCCACGTCGAGGTTGTCCTCCTGCGGCACAATTCCGCAGAGCGTCTTGATGCGAAGCTGGTCCCTCCGCGGGTCGAAGCCAAACACCTCCATGCGGGTGTCGGGGTGCGCGTCCGGTTCGGCCTTTCCGTAGAGGGTTTTCATCATGGTGGTTTTGCCCGCGCCGTTGGGTCCGAGCACGCCAAAGCAGGTCGACGGCGCAACCGAAAACGAGAGATCGTTGACGGCACGGAGTGACCCGTACGACTTGAACAGATGGGACACGGAGAGCGCAGAGCTGGAGTTCATCGCGCAAATATACCGATGAAGCGGCCGTCTTGGCCACCGTGCGTGGTATAATCGGTAGCAATAGGAGAAATTCCATGAAACGTCGACTCGTTCTTGCATCTGTTCTGGTGGCTCTGCTGCTCGCTGCGGCACCCATTTCCTCGCAGGAGGTGCTGTTGCGTCAAGACGGCAGAATCACCGCATCCTCCGAGCGACTGCCCGATGGAACCCCGGTGCAGTGGCACACCATCGCCTCTCCCGGTGATACGCTGATTCAGGTCCACGCGGTTTCGGTGGATTTTCCCATCGAGCTTCTGGTAGAGGTTCCCGGTCGATCGAGGGAGTATGCGCGAGCCGAGATGGGAAGCGCCATGCTGTCGCTGTCGGTGCCCGGGTCGGGAACGATTCGCGTGGGCGTTGCGGCGGCCACCCCCGGCGAGCAGGGTGGGTACTCGCTTCGTATTGAGGCGAGCGCTCCGGCAATTCCGCTGACGCTCGACCGACCGGAAGCCGGAGTCTTGCAGCCCTCCGGTCCCGCCGGAGCACGGCAGGTGCTCTATCGATACACCGGCCGGGCCGGCGAGATGGTCCGGATTCAGCTCTCGTCGCGCGACTTCGATACCTTTCTCACGGTGATCGATGATGCGGGCCAGGTTGCCGAGAACGATGACGCCTTCAGCGATGGTCACGAAAGCACCACCGACTCCGAGCTCATGCACTTTTTCCCTGACGCGGGAACGCTTCTGATCCAGGCCGGCTCCTGGGGTGGCTACGGTTCGGGCCGGTTTTCCGTGCTGGTGAGCCCCGTCAGTGTGGAGACAACCCACACCCCCGGCCGGCGGCTCGCCGAGGACGAGGTGGTGACCGGTCTCATGACGCCGGTTGACGAGCGGTTCGACGGACGGCGTGCGCAGCGCTACACCATCGCGGTTACCGCCGGACAGGAAGTCGACATTCTCATGCGTTCCTCCGAGTTTGACGCCTACCTCATTGCCGAATCGCCAAGCGGACGTCGGTACGAAGACGACGACAGCGGCGGCGGCCTCGATGCCCAGCTGGTGTTTACCGCCGGTGAATCGGGCGTCTGGACGGTCTACGCCGCCTCCTTCGGCTCGCAACCGAGCGGCACCTACACCATTCGATACGTGTCACGCGCCGCGCGCCCGGTGGTGCAACGATTCAGCGGCCAGTTGCGCGAGCAGGGTTTTCGTCACGGGTCGCGAGTATTTCAGGTGCACACCTTCTCAACCGACGCCGGGGCCGATTACCGCGTTGACCTGCGGTCCGAAGAGTTTGACACCTACCTGGTGGTGCTCGATGGTGCCGGAATGCCCGTTGCCGAGAACGACGACTTCGGGATGAGCACCGACTCGCGGGTCGAGTTCCGGTCCGCCGGGGGCACCTACTCGGTGCTCGCAGGCGCGTTCTCGGGAACACCTCCGGGCCGATACGAGATCGAGATTCGCCGATAGTTTCCGGTTGCCCTCGAAGCACGAGAGCAGTAGTTTCTAAGCTATGAACAAAAGATTACTCCGGGCGTTTCAGAGTCGGGGACACGGGGCCAGATCAACCACCACCACCTGCCGTCGTGACTGGAGCATTGGTTCCGTTGCAGTTGTGCTTCTTCTTGTGGCTCTGACCCTCGCGGGATGCGGAGGGCCTCCCGGGAGGGGGCGTCCGGGTGGCCGCGATGCCGACACCGCGGCAACCGGCGACTGGCTCGCCGGTGACCGGGGAGATCGACCGCCGAGGGCAATTGAGGCGGTGGAAATCGGACGCGGCTCGCTCGTGACCCGGATCGAAGGTTCCGGACGAATCGCCGGTGCCCGAGAAGCAACGGTTGTAACGCAGACACAGGGCGTGGTGCAGCGGGTGGCGTTTGATCTTGGTGGTGTGGTACAGGCGGGTGATCTGCTTGCGGCCTTCGATGACCGGTCCGAGCGACTGGCGATGGAGCAGGCGAGAGCCCAGGCCGAGTCCGCTGCGGTCGAGCTCGAAGCGGCTCGACGGCGACAGGAGGCGGGAGCCGCGTCGGCTGTCGAGCTTGCGCGGGCCCAGGCGACCGCGAGTGGGGCGCAGGCGGCGTACCAGCGCGCCCGGAACGCGTGGGAGGAGCGGTCGCTTCGCGCCCCCATCGCGGGACGCGTGGCCGCGATGGACCCCCGTGTGACCGAAGGTAACTTTGTGCCTACCGGGGTGGCGATCGCGCGCATCGTCGACACCCGGTCCCTTCAGATGGAGATAGCGGTCGGCGAGCGCGAGATCGCGTTTGTCGCTGCGGGGGCCTCGGCTGAGATCTTCGTGGATGTCTGCGGCGATGAGGCGCAGCCCGGCCGGGTTCGATCGGTTGCAGCGGGAAGCGATCTGTCCACCGGGAGCTTTCCCGTCATTGTGGAATGGGCAAACCGGTGCGGCGACGTCGTCCGCTCGGGGATGTCGGCATCGGTACGGATCGTTCCCGCCATCGATCGGGAGGTTCTGCTGATTCCCGCCGCGGCGCTGATCCGGCGGCAGGGAGAGACCTTTGTCTTTGTGGTAGAGAACGGTACCGCCGCACGGCGCGTCATCGAAATCGGCCGGCGACTGGGGAACCGAACTGAAGTAACCCGAGGGTTGAGCGTTGGCGAGCAGGTAGCCGTATCGGCGCTGAGCGCTCTGGCCGACGGTGATCCGGTTGAAGCCACGGTGATCGGGGTGAGTGGGGATCTTCGATGAATCTCGGGAAGTTCTCCGTTGGCAATCCGGTACTGATAAATATCCTGATGGTGCTGATCCTGGTCTTCGGGTTTTTCAGCGTTTCCCGCCTTCCCCAGGAGCAGTTTTCCGACGTTCCGTTCTTTTTTGTGAACATCGCCGTTCCGTTTCCCGGTGTGTCGGCGGCCGACATCGAGCGTACCGTTACGGTACGGGTTGAGAACGCCATGCAGGGTGTCGACCGGATCGATCGCATCAGGTCGGTGACTACCGAGGGCTTGAGTCGCGTTACCCTGGAGTTTGATCAGGGGATCAGTCGCAGCGATTTTGACCGCCTCTTTCAGGAGGTGCGCAACCGATTCAATGCCATAGACCTGCCCGACGGCGTCCTTCAGGAGAGCATCAGCGAGTTCACCTCCAACGACTTTGTCCCGGTCATCGAGGTGGTGCTGAGCGGATCGGTGGAGTACGACCAGCTCAACCGCGCCGCCCGCGAGCTGCGCGACCGGTTGGAGCAGATTCGCGACGTGTCAGGCGTCACGCTGGTTGGTGCACGCGATCGCCAGGTTCTGATCGAGGCCGATCCGCAGCGGTTGGAGTCGATCGGGGTGAGCCTCGACGAAGTGGTGCGAGCCGTGCGGGGGCGCAACGTGACCGTTCCCGGCGGGCAGCTCGACACCCCCAGCCGCACGTTTCTGCTGCGAACCGTGGGCGAGATCGAAGACTACCGAGATTTCTCCGACATCATCGTACGGAAGGGCGATGGCGGGCGACAAGGGGTGGTGACCGTTGGTGATGTAGCCGGGGTTTCGCTGGGTTTTGACCGGGAGGGAATTCAGTCTCGCTTCAACGGCACCCAATCGATCACGCTGCGCGTGCTCAAGGTCCCCGGCGGCAGTTCCGTGGGCATCGCCGGGCAGGTGCGGGGGAGAACTGCAGCCTTTCAGGGGCGTGCGATCGGCGACGGCATCGCAATCGACTACGCGAATGACTCCACGGTACCGATTCGCAGCAGCATCGACATCCTGGTCACCAACGCCGTGATGGGGCTGGTTCTGCTGGTGGGCATCCTGCTCATTTTTGTTGGACTCCGGAACGCCCTGATGACGGCGCTCGGGATCCCGCTGACCTTTGCAATCACCTTCATCATTCTGGAGGCAACCGGAGAGACGCTCAACGGGAATACCCTCTTCGGGATGGTGCTGGTTCTTGGACTCATTGTAGATCACGCGATCGTGATCGTTGAGAACAGCTACCGTCTGCAGGCCGGCGGAATGTCGCGTCACGATGCCGCGATCAAGGGGGTCAATCAGGTCATCGTGCCGGTGATCGCGGCGACCCTCACCACCGTAGCTGCATTTCTTCCACTGACCTTCCTCCCCGGTGTCATCGGTCGGTTTCTGCGCGTAGTTCCGCTTACGGTCTCCATCGCCCTCGTTGCCTCGACCGTGGAAGCGGGGCTCTTTCTTCCATCGCATTTTGCCGACTGGCCGGGGGGGCGAAAGCAGCGTGACCGAAAACGATTCGCCCGATTTCAGGACCGATTTGCCCGGGTGCTTCGCGTGCTCTACCGTCGCCGGCTGATCACCGTAGGTTTCATGGTTGTGATCATGGTGGCGAGTTTTGCGATGGTTGGCCGCCTCGGACAGAACCTGTTCGCCGCAGACGACGCGCCCGTCTTCTTTGCCGATATCACGATGCCGGCGGGCACCCCGATCGACCGTACGGCCGCGGTTGTCTCGCGCGTTGAGGGACGGCTTCTGCCATCCGTGGGAAACGGTGACGTCGTATCCGTGCGAAGCTCGGTGGGATTTGCGGCCGGCAGCGAGCAGAACGTGACGAGGGCAAACGTGGGGCAGGTGGTCGTTGACCTGGTCCCCGAGAGCGAGGGTCGGGAGCGCAGCGTTGCCGAGATCATGTCGGAGATGGAGCGCCTGGTGGTGGACATTCCCGGCCCCGATTCGATCCGTTTTCGCAAGCAGGCCACCGGCCCCCCCACCGATCCCGCGGTGGTGTTTCGTCTCTTTGGTGACAACTACGACAACCTCGTCTCCGCCTCGGAGGCGATCAAGGCGCACATGGCGCAGTATCCGGAGATCATCAATATTCGCGATAACCTGGAGCAGAGCAGCCCTGAGTTGCGCGTGACGGTCAACGATCCGATTGCCGCCGGGCTTGGGTTGAGCCGTCAGGCAATCGGCACCTACATCCGCGGTTCGTTTGACGGGATCAATGCGGGGACCAT
Source organism: Spirochaetaceae bacterium (assembly GCA_007693485.1). GTDB lineage: Bacteria > Spirochaetota > Spirochaetia > DSM-27196 > PWMO01 > PWMO01. Next base: position 16,195 of record REDM01000211.1, on the reverse strand, counting down.
CTTCACCGACAACGAAGAGACGTCGGTGCTGGTGCGCTTTGCGCAGCAAAGCCCGGCCGGTGTGGAGCAGCTTCAGCAGATTTCCATTCCCACCCCGGACGGCCGGCGCGTGCCGTTTTCGTCAGTCGCACAGCTGCAGGAGGGCGACGTCTTTGCCTCCATCCGGCGGCTCGACGGACGGCGCGAGGTCACCATTCAGGCCGATGCGCTCACCACCACATGGCTGCGCGAGCTCGACGCGGAGGTGCGCGAACTGTTTGCTTCGGAACTCGCGGACCGCTACCCCGACGTCGAACTGGTGATCGGCGGAGAGTTTGCGCAGATAGCCCGGCTTCTGTTTGACATTCTGCGGGTATTCCTGATCGGGGTGTTCCTGATCTATACCATCCTCGGGACGCAGTTCAAAAGTTACACGCAGCCGCTGCTCATTCTGGTATCGGTTCCGTTTGCCTTTGTGGGAGTGATTCTCTTTCTGGTCGTTGGGGGCCAGAGCATTTCGACCACCATCATCTACGCCGGTGTCGCGCTTGCGGGAATCGCGGTCAATGATACCATTGTGCTGATCTCTTTCATCAACGAACTGCGCGCCGAGGGGATGGCCGTCGCGGAGGCGGTGATCGAAGCAACGTCAACCCGGTTGCGGCCGATCATCCTCACATCGCTCACCACCATCGCGGGTCTGATGCCCACCGCGATCGGCATTGGCGGGCGATCGGTCATCTGGGGGCCGATGGCGAGCACCATCATATTCGGGTTGCTGTTCTCGACGATCACCGCGCTGGTGGTGGTCCCGTGCGTCTACGGGCTGTTCTACGACCGAAAACGGCATCGCACCACAGCCGCTGCAGCCTGAGACCCGGCCAGCATACGGCACGGCCGGCTCAGGGGCATTGGATGAAGCCCTGCGCCCAGAGGCAGCCACCGCAGGTGGGCTGGGCGCTGCCAAAGCAGTCCTCCAGGTTTGACTCCGGCAGCTCACACGAGTTGCAGATGGTGCAGGGCGAAAACTCAAAACGCTGAACCCGCCCCCGCAGATCGGCGTACGTCTCGCCGTTCCAGATTTCCATGAGCGATGCGTCGTTCAGCGAACCAACCGGGTGTTCGTGGACCGTGCGCGGACGCCTGTCCAGGAACCCGGTGTGGGTATGCAGCAGGGGAGGGCAGGGTACCACGGTGCCGTCCCACCGAACGGTGGTGCTTCCGCGGCTGATGAACTGGCAGCGATCCGACGGGGTGAGGACCTCGATGCCCGCAATTGACAGCTGATAGTTCTTGCGCAGGATGTCGACCATGGCCTGCTGGGTGTAATCGTTGATTTCCATACGCGGCAGATAGACGGTGACGGGGCTACCCGGAAATCGCGACATGGTTGCCGGGTAGAGATACTCGTCGCTGTGGGTTTTGGTATAGGGGATGAGATTGCTGACCGAAATCTTCTGCGCCCCGCGGGCAACCGCCATTTTGATCACATCCGGGAGGTCGCGGGCGTTTCGCTTCATGGCCACAAAGGCAACTCCGATTACGGGAGTTGTACTGTTGTGCGAGAGCTTGACCCGCGAGAGCTCTCGCATATTGTCGAGGATCTGCGGCAGTTCCTGTCCGAGACGGACATCGGCGAAACTCTCGGGAGAAGCCCCGTCCAGCGATACCCAGATCTCGTCCAGCCCCGCCTTCACAAACTGCTCGGAGAGCTCCGTGGAGAGCAGTGATCCGTTGGTGATGATGAGGGTCCGAGCCCCCTCGCGGTGAAGCGCGGCGATCATATCGACGATGCGTGGATGGAAGGTTGGCTCCCCAAACCCGCCGAAAAAAACCTCCGGCGGGGGGTCGAGCGCACGGACCGTATCAAGGACGCGCTCGAAGATCGCTTCGCTCATGGTGCCCGCATCCTCGTGCCACGCGTTTCGCAGGCAGGTGGCGCAGTCAAAGTTGCAGCGATTGGTGGGCTCCACGTAGATGCGGTTGAGATGGCTGATCGGCCGCTGCACGAAAAGGGTCTGCTCGCCGGCGATCACCGGTACCGATGCGCCCGGGGTCAGACCGTAGCGTCCAGCGAGCTCTTTGGGAACAATGAGATTGCCATCACGGTCGACGGTAAGGTAGTGTGTGGGTACCATGAAACCACCCTCTGTGTGCGGTATGTTCCACGGTATCATGCCCTTCTGTTCCGGTCAACAATGGAGTCTGGTGTGAACGAATCCATGCGACTGCTGCTCAAAAAGAAGTATGGGCTGGTACACGTTCCCAACCAGCACAAATGTGCGGCGTGGGTCGACGACGTGCAGCAGCGAATTCGAAGCGGTGAACCCGCGGAGGCCGCGGGAGCCGCCGCGGCTCGAGCACTCTTCCCCTACGAGTACAAACCGCGGGCCCAGTACGGCGGGCCCTCAATCGATCAAATCATTTCCGCTGCAGCGTCTCCGGGTTGAGCAGATTATCCGGCGTCTGGCCGGCCAGAAACTGGACCACCTGTCGGGCCGTGGCGAGCTGCATGTTGATCTTTCCTGAGTCGGTATCCGATCCCACGTGCGGGCTCGTTGCAATGTTCAGCCCCGCGAGGGGGAGATCCGGCTCGGTCCAGGTCTCGTCTACGCCGTAGCCGTACATTCGCCCCTCACGGACCGCGTGGTAGACGGCACGGTTGTCCACCAGCACCCATCGCGCGCAATTGATCAATACGGTATCGGGACGGAATCGCGCGACCTCGCGCACGCCGATCATCTGTTCGCGGTGCGCAGCGTGCAGGGTGATGAAATCGCTCTCGTCGATCAGCTCATCAAGGGAGACGTACCGCACGCCGTGGGCCTGAGCCCACTCGTGGTTGGGGTAGGGATCGGAAGCCACCACGTCCAGCTGAAACCCGCTCAAGAGTTCCACCACCCGGCGGCCGATCTGCCCGGTGCCCACTACGCCGAGCCGCTTCCCGGTGATATCCAGCCGGGACGGGCCGATCTTGGGGTTGCCCGCGGCGGCGCGCTCGTGATGCACAATGCGCCGTCCGGCGACGTCGAGCAGGGTGGTGACCGCCCACTCGGCGGTGGGCAGCGAGTTGCATCCGGGGGTATTGGTGACCATCACCCCGGCCCGGGTTGCCGCCGGGACATCTACCGAGTCGGTTCCCACGCCGTACCGACAGATGATACGAAGCGCTCCTCCTCCGGCCGGTCCAACTTCGTGCAGCAGACCCTCGGGGTAGCGTTCCAGGTCGGCGATGATGGCGGTAATTCCGGTGAGTTCGGCGGCGGTGAGTTCGGTGGCCGGATTGCGGTCGCAGCGGTAGCGGATTGTTACGGCCCCGTCGCTCCCGGCTGCGGTCTCTTCAAGAAGGGCACGCGCTGCCCCTGCCTCGGGATGGGCGGTGACCGGCTGATCAAGGAAGCTGGTCGCAAGAACCAGAACGGTGTGATCGGATGGGTGATGCATGGGTTTCCTCCTGATGCTCCAATGGTAGCGCAAAGGAGCCATTCTGACACGCCCCCGCGCTTGACGTTTGGCGTTCCCGATCGCTATACTTGCTAATACAATGAAACGCCGAAAGCCGGTGCACGACCGCTTCTATGAGACGCTCCCCGAGATCACCTCCTTCGATCAGGCGCTCGATCCGTCCTCGTTTTTGCCATTTCCCGCCGAATGGTCGATCGTGGTAACCGATGTGGTGAATTCCACCGCGGCCATTGAGGCGGGACGGTACAAGGAGGTAAACATCGCAGGCGCCCTCGCCACCATGGCGCTCGCCAACGAGCTCACCGACATGGATTTCCCCTTCGTCTTTGGCGGGGACGGAACAACCTTTGTTCTTCCTCCCTCCCTGCTCGAGCGGGCGCGGCCCATTCTCGCCGACACGCAGCGAACGGTGCGAAACCTCTTTAACCTCGACCTTCGGGTCGGCATCGTGCCGCTTGCGGACCTGTATGCGATGAACCTGACGGTAACCGTTGCGCGGTTTCTTGTCTCCCCGCGGTACCGCCAGGCGATTCTGGAGGGACCCGGCGTAGAGGCCGCAGAGCACCTGGTGAAGGACCCCCAACGGGGAGCTCGCTATCGGATCACGGAGGCGGACGGTGAGCCGGGGGAGGCGAGTTTTTCGGGATTCAGTTGCCGGTGGCAGGATGTGCCGAGTGAGCGGGGGGAGACGGTCGCGCTGATCGTCAAACCGGCCCCGGGGCAACCGACGGCACGTGTCATGCAGGAGGTGCTTTCGCTGTTGCGTCTCTGCCTTGGCGACGAGCAGGACTACAACCCGCTCGCGACGGGGCCGCACGCGCTTGCACCTCCGGAAAAGACCGTGGCTGAGGCGTGGGTGGCCGCTCGGGCGACCGGCGGTCTGCGCGTCGCGATTGCACATCTCATGATCCGGTTTCAGGTGTTGATGGTTGGGATGGTGATGCGCCTGGGCCTTCCCCTGCGGGCCATGGGTAAGAACCTGGCCGAGGTGGTTGACGACAATATCCGAAACTCTGATTTTCGAAAATACGACGGAACGCTCAAGATGGTCATCTCGTGTTCGCACGAGGAACGCGAAAAGCTCGAACAGGGACTGCGCGAGTTGTCGCAGGAGGGGCGCATTCAGTACGGGATTCACATCTCCGACCGCGCCATCATTACCTGCCTGATCCATCCCAACTCACCGCAGGAGGTCCACTTTGTGGACGCCGCCGGCGGAGGGTACGCGCTCGCCGCCGCTCAGCTCAAGAGCTCAGCCGCCGGATCGTCGGGAGTTACTCCGCCGGCAACAGAATCAGCTCAATGAATCGATCCTTGTTCAGGTAGCGCCGCGCGGCGTCCTGCAGCGCCTCCGCCGTGACGCGATCCACCAGCTCGGGGTAATCGAGCACAAAGCCGGGGGCCATGTCGTGAATGGCCGATTCCCGAAGGTTGGTCACCCAGAAACTGTTGGATCGAAGGTTTGTCTCGAAGCTTCGACGTTGCGTGGTCTGTACGCGCGTCAGGATGCCGTCTCCAACCGGTTCACTCTGCAACTCCCCAATCACCTCCAGTACCCGCCCCGCGAGCTCCTCCGCGCGTTGCGGATCGGTACCAAAGAAGATCTCGATGATGTACTCCGAGCGGGGGAAGCGAATGGGAGATGCCGCGGCGCCCACGCCGTAGGTGCCACCTTCGTCTTCCCGCAGCACCTCGCGCAGCCGAAGGCGCAGCAGCTCGCCGAGCGACCGAAGCAGGTGGTTGTCAAAGCGCGACCACGGGTGCTCGCCGTGAAAAAGCAACGCGACGCTGCTCTGCTGCTCGATTCCGGCGCGCACCTGTTCGCGCACCGTCTGCGCCGGACGCCGTACACCGATGTCGGCGAAGGCCGCGTGGCCACCTCCCCGGGAGGGGAGGGTTGCGAGGTACTGTTCTACCAGCGGTCGCAGTTGGTCGGGATCGACATTTCCCACGAAGACGAAGGTTGCGTCACCGAAGTCGGAGAAGAGACGCTGGTATGCGGCAAGCGCACGATCAAGTTCGACTTGCTGGAGAAAGGAGCGGTCAACGGGTCGAAACCGTGGGTGTCCACCAAAATAGAGTTCCCGCAGTCGGTCGGAGAAGACCGCGTCGGGCTGGCGCTCGCGGTTGGCCGCGTTGGTTTCGCTTCGGCGCATGAAGGTGCGAAACGCCGCCTCGTCGCGGCGCGGTTCTCGCGCGTAGAGGAAGACCAGTTGCAGAAGCGTCTCCAGATCGCGCGGCGAGGCGCTTCCGCTGAAGCCCTGGGTCAACTCGCGGATGTACGGCGAAACCGACACCCGCTGCCCGGCGAGAAGAGCAGCCAGCTGAGACGGAGAGAACGACCCAACACCGGACTCCTGCACAATGGAAGGCGCCATCAGCGCTGAGGGATGGTCTTCGTCCGACACCGTCGAGTGGCCACCAAACGAGAACCCGTCAAACAGGATCTCGTCTGCACGAAAGTCGGTGGTCTTGATCAGGACTCGAGCGCCGTTTGAGAGGCGCCACTCGATGACATCCACGTCGTCGTGGAGGCGCTCCTCAACAACCCGCCCGGGCGGGGGGAGCTCGGAAATCAGTGGAATGTCGGAGACGTCCGGCTCGTAGGGCGCAAGATCTTCGGCGGCAACCGCCGCCATCACCGCACGCATCGAAGCTTCGTCCGGCGGCGCGTGGGCGGCGCGCTCGACGGTACTCACTGCCACAACGCGGTTGTGATCGGCTGCGTAGCCGGCGGCAAGTGCATTGATCTCGTCGATTGAGATGTCGGGAATGAGTTGGCGCGCCAGTTCGAACTCAAAGGCGATGCCGGGGAACGCCTCTTCGCGCAGGAAGTGGCGGGTGTACTCGCCCATGAAACTGTTTGAGTTGGTGCGATCGCGCTCCTCAAAGGCGCTCTCGTACGAGCGAAGCAGACGCGCCCGCGCCCGCTCAAGCTCTACATCGGTGAACCCAAACCGTTGCACACGCTCCACCTCTCGCAGGAGGGCGGCAAAGCCGTCGAGGATCGAGTCCTCATCAACAGTGGCAGACAGGAAGTGCGCCGCGGTGGGGCGAACGAGATTGCCGAACCCGGCCCCTGCGGAGAGAAAGGGCGCATCGGGGTCTTCGGCCATCTCCTGGAACCGGGTTGAGAGCATGGAGCCGAAGAGCGAGTGGGCGAGGAGTCCCCGGTAGTCGCCAACGCTGTTGAGCGGTCGAGCCGGCTCCTTTACGTAGACGGTGACGGTTGTGCGACCGGCCTCAGGATCTGACGCGATGGTAAACCGGGTGCCTGAGTGATCCGGAATGTCGTAGAATCGTCGCTCACGTCCGCCGGTTCGCGCCGGGATGGGTGCAAAAAACCGCCGGATAAGTCCCTCAATTTCTGCGCCGTCAAAGTCTCCCACCGCGATGACCGCCATGAACTCGGGCCGGTACCAGTCGCGGAAAAATCGGCGCAGGGTCTCCGGCGGGGCGTTCATGACAACGTCCATGTCGCCGATGGGCAGGCGCTCGGCATATCGCGAACCGGCAAAGAGTACCGGGAATTGCTGGTCCCGCATCCGCGCCTGCGCGCCGCGGCCGACGCGCCACTCTTCAAAGATCACGCCGCGCTCGCGGTCAACAGCATCTTCGGCAAAGGTCACCTGGTGCGCCCACTGCTCCAGCACGTGAAAGCCGCGCTCAACGAGTTCCGGACGGTCGGTGGGCACCTGCAGCATGTAGACCGTTTCGTCAAAGCTGGTGTAGGCGTTGACGTCGGGACCAAACCGCATACCCAGGGATTCCAGGTATTCTACAATCTCGTTCCCGTCGAAGTCGGTCGTTCCGCGAAACGCCATATGCTCGACAAAGTGCGCGAGACCGAGCTGGTCTTCGTCCTCCTGGAGGGACCCCGCGTTCACCACCAGCCGAAGAAAGGCACGGTTGACCGGTTCGCGGTTTTCGCGCACGTAGAACGTGACGCCGTTGGCGAGCCGGCCAACGCGCACCGCCGGGTCTTGCGGAAGCAGCACCGCTCCGTAATCGGGAGCGATGTTGATCCTCGGTTCACGGATTCCGGCCGCTGGAATCGCGAACACGGTGACGACGGACAGTACACACAGAAACAGAATAGCAAGCGATCGACGGCGGCTTGTGCGGGTTGATACGTTCATGATGCAAAGATATGGTCTCGCGTCGATGGCGACAAGCCCTGCGCTTGCCGTTGCGACCCGCAGGGGATACCTTGTGGCGAGAAAGAATCCAGAATGCGTGCGGGTGCCGGGAAAAAATGTAAACTTTACTTGACATTCCGGTACCGGCTTCGGTATCGTGGAAGAAAGTTGCTGTTACAATCAAAACGGTGATCCTACCACGCCGTGGTGGATGTTGCAGAGGGAGATGCGGCCATGAAATCAATAACGAGACGTGCGGTTCCGATGGTACTGTGCACGGTCCTCGCGATAGCGATATCCACCTCGCTCCCGGCTGCCGGAAGCCGCGCCCCGGCGGATGACTTCGCACGGCGCTTTCCCGATCTTGGTTGGGAAGAGATTGTGAGCGAGGCGCGTGGGCAGCGGGTCTTCTTTACCATGTGGGGCGGTTCGGAGCCGATCAACCGGTTTGTCTCGGAGTTTGTCGCGGATCGCGTGCGGGATCGTTACGGCGTTGAGCTGGTGATGGTACCGGTAACCGATGCGTCGGTCTTTGTGAACGCCGTACTCGGCGAACGGCTCGCCGGGCGCATCTCCGGAGGCTCCGTTGACCTCATGTGGATCAACGGAGAAAACTTCCGTACCATGCGGCAGGCGGACCTCCTCTTCGGTCCCTACTCACACCGGTTGCCAAATATGCGCTACGTCAACACCGATGACCCGGCCGTACGCTTCGACTTTGGGTTTCCCGTGGACGGCTTTGAGTCACCCTACGGATCGGCCCAGTTCGTACTGATCTACGATGCGGCCCGTGTTGCCCAACCGCCGCGCACCATGGGATCTCTTCTCGACTGGATCCGGGCAAACCCGGGCCGATTCACCTATCCGGCGGTACCCGACTTCACCGGTTCGGTCTTCCTTCGACACCTGTTCTATCACGTTGCCGATGACCCTGAAGAGCTGCTGGGGCCCTTCGATCCGGTGGTCTTTGACCGCCTTGCGCCGAGGGTATGGGAAACCCTGCGCGATATTGCCCCCTACCTGTGGCGGCAGGGGCGTACCTATCCCGAGACCAGCACGGCCATGCAGGATCTCTTTGCCAACGGTGAGATCTGGTTTGACATGAACTACAACCCTGCCCACGCGGCGAACATGGTGGAACAGGGACGTTACCCGCGAACCACCAGAACCATGGTCTTTGAGGACGGTACGATTGGCGCCAACCACTTTGTAGCCATTCCATTCAACGCCTCGGCAAAGGCGGGAGCCCTGGTTGTTGCCAACGCCCTCCTTGACCCGGAGGTGCAGCTGGAAAAGAGCCGACCGGCGGTCTGGGGTGACTTCCCCGCGATTGACGTGACCCGCCTTGATCCCGAGATGCGCGCCCGGTTTGCGGAGGTCGTTCGGCACCCCTCGTCGCTTCCGCCCGAGGAACTCTTTGCGGTCCGGCTGTCTGAGCTGCAGGCAGACTGGCTCGAGGCGATCGAGGCGGGCTGGGTCGAGTACGTGCTTCAGCGTTAGGGGGGATGATGACGAGCCGCCACTCCGTAGCATCGGCACGACCCGCGCTGCTTCTGGCGCCGGCCCTCCTGGTGATCGGCGTGCTGTTTGCCGGGGGCATCGGGTTGGCCCTGGTACAGAGCCTCGGCTACCTTCCTGCCCTGGGGATGCGGACGGTCTCCGCCGGCGCGTTCGTTACGGTACTGACGAGTCGGGGGTTTCTGCGCTCACTGGGCCTGACGCTCTGGGTTGCCGCCGTCTCCACCGTTCTCACGGTGCTTTTTGGATTGATTACGGCGCTTGTGCTGCGACGGAGGCTGCGCAACAGCCGGCTGATCCGGTTTCTCTACCAGATACCGTTGACGGTTCCCCATCTGGTAGTGGCGGTGGCTGCCGCGATGCTGCTTTCCCAAAGCGGGCTCCTGTCGCGCCTTCTGTTTCATGGCGGGTTCATCTCCGCACCGGCCGCTTTTCCTGAGTTGGTTCATGACTCGGCGGGAGTCTCAATCATTCTGGTCTACGCGTGGAAACAGATCCCCTTCGTGGGTCTGGTTGCCCTTGCAGTTCTCCAGTCGGTGGGTGACGATTACGAATCGGTTGCCCGCTCGCTGGGCGCATCGCGCCTTCAGCGAGTACGCCACGTGCTCGTTCCGTTGACGCTGCCGGCGGTGGTTCCTGCGACGATCATCGTATTTGCCTTCGTCTTTGGAGCCTTTGAGACGCCGCTGGTGCTGGGGACCAGGTTTCCTTCCATGCTCTCGGTGCTCGCCTACCGGCTCTACACCGACACCGATCTGACGCGTCGCCCCGAGGCGATGGCGCTCAATCTTGTGATTGCCTTGATTGCGCTGGTGCTGGTTGCGTTGTACCGCGTCGCCACCCGGGTTTTCTCGGAGCGACGCGATGGGTAGTCGGTTTGCTCCGTGCGACGGCATGAAGGCGGTGCACACGGCGGTGATCGCCGGAATTGTGGTCGCCGTTCTGCTGCCTGCGATTCCGCTGGTCATCTGGTCGCTCAGCGGGGGGTGGTGGTTTCCGCGGCTCCTGCCCGAGCAGTGGTCGCTGCGATCCTGGCGCTATCTGGCGTCGCCGGCTTCCCGCGTCGCGGAGGCTACCCGAAACAGCGTCATCATTGCACTGGTCACCACCGCGGTCTCGGTGCCGCTGGGAGTTCCTGCGGGGCGGGCGCTTGGGCTCTACCGGTTTCGCGGAAAGCGGTTTGCCGAGGCGCTGGTATTTGCACCGCTGATCGTTCCTTCGCTCGCCGTGATCATGGGGGTTCAGGTTGTGTTGATCCGGGCGGGGATCTCTGCAACGCTGATTGGAGTGGTGGTGGCTCACCTGCTGCCGGCACTTCCGTATATGGTGATGGTCATGCGTGCGGTATTCTCGGCCTACGATCCCGAATACGAGCAACAGGCCCGCAGTCTGGGTGCAACCCGGTGGGAAACCCTGCTGCACGTGACCGCGCCGGCGATCCTTCCGGGGCTGGTAACCGGCGCACTCTTTGTGTTTCTCATTTCGTGGAGTCAGTACGCGCTCACGCTCCTGGTTGGTGGCGGCCGGGTGATGACCCTTCCGGTGCTGCTCTTCGCCTTTGTGACCGCGGGTGACCACGCGATGACCGGCGCGGTTTCCCTGCTGTTTCTGGCCCCGGCTCTGCTGGTTCTGGGTGTCAGCGCGCGGATGCTCGGTGGGCGCCCGGCGGGCGTGTCGGGATTGGAGGGCGTATGATCCGCGTTGGACTCGACGGCGTTACCTACACCTATCCCGGCGGTGAGCAACCCGCCGTCGAGGCGGTCTCCCTGTCGGTTGAGCCCGGAGAGCTGGTAGCCCTGTTGGGACCTTCGGGATGCGGGAAGACCACCCTGCTCAAACTGATCGCCGGACTGCTTTCTCCCGACCGTGGTACGATCCGGTTTGGAGACCGTGAGGTGACCGCGGTTCCGGCCGAGCGTCGGGACGCGGTCATGGTTTTTCAGAATCATCTGCTCTTTCCCTTCATGAACGTCAGCCGGAATATCGCGTTTGGACTGACCATGCGAAAGCGTCCGTCCGCGGAAATCGCCGGGGAAGTGCGTCGCATGATTGCGCTCATGCGACTCGAGGGACTTGAGTCGCGAATGCCGTCACAACTCTCGGGCGGTCAGCGGCAGCGCGTCGCGCTGGCGCGGGCGCTGGTGGTGCGACCGCAGGTTCTCCTGCTCGACGAACCGTTCTCGAGCCTGGACGCCCATCTGCGCGATGAGATGCGCGAGCTCGTTCTCTCGCTCAAACAGCGCCTCGACGTCACCATCATCTTTGTGACCCACGATCAGGAAGAGGCGGTTCTGCTTGCAGACCGCATTGCGCTGCTATTCGACGGTCACGTTCATCAGGCAGGCCCTCCGGCGCAGTTCTACGACCAACCCGCAACCCGTCGCGTTTCTGAGTTTTTCGGCAATCGAAACCTGATCGCCGGGACGCTCAGCACCCATGGCGGCAGCACCGTCGCTACCGACCACGGGCAGTTTGTGGTTGCCGCCGCCGATCTCCCCGATGGACCGGTCTGGATGAGCGTCCGGCCGGAGGCGATCCGGATCGCCCCGGGCGGCCAAGCGGCTCCCGAGGGCAACAACCGGATTACGGCAACCGTGCTGCGCCGCGTTTCCATGGGGACGCGGATACGCTGCCGGGTTGCGCTTGAGAGTGGGGTAGAACTGGACGTGCTGATCACGGATCTGGATGGTGCTCACGGGACCGGCGGTTCTCCGGATTCCGGACTCGGGATGCCGGCGTGGCACGAGCCGTCGCGAACGGTCCAACTTCAGCTCCCTCCGCACCGCATTCAGTGCTTTCCGAGAAACGAGTCGGAAGGGCTTGCAGAAACTCAAGTAAGGCAGTAGATTTACGTAACTAAAGAATGGTGGGAACGGTATGTTGTCGGAACTGGTAGGAAATACGCCGATGGTGCGGCTTTCGCGAATGGCCGAGGGGGTCGGTGCGGAGGTCTGGGTGAAGCTCGAATCACACAATCCTCTGTCCAGCGTGAAGGACCGGATCGGGAAGGCGATGATCGAGGCGGCTGAGCAGTCCGGGGCGCTGAAGCCCGGCGGCACAATCGTTGAGGCCACCAGCGGTAACACCGGCATCGCGCTGGCATATCTGGGCGCAACCAAGGGCTATCGCGTGGTGCTTACCATGCCCGACACCATGAGCGTGGAGCGACGACGGCTTCTGAGCGCGTTTGGGGCCGAACTGGTCTTGACCCCGGGCGCCGAGGGAATGCGTGGCGCGGTGGAGGAAGCCGAGCGAATCGTGCGCGCGACACCCGGTGCTCACCTCACCCGGCAGTTTGAGAACCCGGCCAACCCGGATAGTCACTACCGTACCACCGCGGAGGAGATCTGGCGCGACACCGAAGGTCGTGTGGATATCTTTGTCGCCGGCGTCGGTACCGGCGGCACCATTACCGGGGTCGCACGACGGATCAAGGAACTCAAACCCGGGTTCCGCGCCGTGGCCGTTGAGCCCGACGTGTCGCCCGTGCTCTCCGGAGGTGCTCCCGGCCCGCACCGCATCCAGGGTATTGGTGCTGGCTTCATTCCGCGCACCCTCGACCGGACGCTGGTCGATGAGGTCATGGTCGTCAGCGCAGAGGACGCGGGAACTAACGCACGCCGCCTTGCCCGCGAGGAAGGGATCCTCGGCGGGATGTCTGCTGCCGCCAACGTGTGGGCCGCGCTGGAGCTCGCGCGCCGGAGCGAGAACGCGGGACGGGTTATCGTAACCGTGATCTGCGACTCGGGAGAGCGTTATTTGAGCACGTGGTTGTATGAATAAACCACGTGGCACCGTGAACCGAACATGAACCGAACAGGCACTATGAATCGAACCGACAATACACAAGGAGTAACCGATGAGTGATTACCAATTTGAGACGCTTGCCCTGCACGCCGGACAGACGGCCACGCAGGATAACCCCAGCCGTGGCGTGCCCATCAACCGGACCACCGCCTACCTGTTTCGTGACACCGAGCACGCTGCGAACCTCTTCGCGCTGAAGGAACTCGGATACATCTACACCCGCATCATGAACCCCACGCAGGATGTGCTCGAGCAGCGGGTTGCCGCGTTGGAGGGTGGGGCTGCCGCCCTGGCGGTGGCGTCGGGAACGTCCGCGATTTTTTATTCCATTCTCAACATCTGCGTGGCCGGTGACGAGGTTGTCTCCAGCAGCCACCTCTACGGCGGGACCTTCACCATGTTCAACGATATCCTGCCCAACTACGGGATCCGCGTTCGCTTTGTTGATCCACTTGATCTCGCCGCAATCAAGGGAGCAATCAACGAAAAGACCCGCGCGGTGTTTCTGGAGACCATCGGCAACCCGGCGTTGAGCGTGCCCGACATCGCGGCAATTGCCGACATCGCGCACAATCACCGGCTTCCGCTCATCGTAGACGCGACCTTCACCACCCCGGCGCTGCTTCGCACCATCGACCACGGAGCTGACATCGTGGTGAACTCGCTGACCAAGTGGATGGGAGGCCATGGGACGGGAATTGGAGGGATTGTCGTTGACGCGGGACGCTTCGACTGGACCGATCCCAAGTTTACCACCATGAACCAGCCCGACGGGAGTTACCACGGACTGCGCTTCGCGCACGACCTTGGCCCCTTGAGCCCCATCGCCTACATCCTGCGGATGCGGGTGGTTCCCCTCCGGAACCTCGGTGCCGCAATTGCGCCGGACAACGCGTGGATGTTTCTACAGGGCCTGGAAACGCTTCCGCTGCGCATGGAGCGGCACAGCGAAAACGCTCTCGCGGTCGCGAAGCATCTGGCGAACCACCCCAAGGTTGAGTGGGTGAACTATCCCGGTCTGCCCGACCACCCAACCCACGCCCACGCCAGGAAGTACCTGACCAAGGGTTTCGGCGGTATGGTGGTCTTTGGCATCAAGGGCGGTCGCGCGGCGGGTGAGAAGTTTATCAACTCGCTCGAGCTGTTCTCTCACGTTGCCAACGTGGGCGATGCAAAGAGCCTTGCGATTCATCCGGCGAGCACGACCCACTCACAGATGAGCGAGGATCAGCAGCGCACGGCCGGGGTTCCACCGGAGATGGTGCGGCTCTCCATCGGCATCGAGCACATCGACGATATCATCGGCGAACTCGACCGCTGCCTGGGGGCGTGAACCGCGCCGGCACTGCGATAACCGCCGCGGCGTGACTACCAGCGGTGCCACCGGCCGTCGATGAGCAGCTCATACGGCCGGAAGCGCGCCTTGTACGACATCGACGGGCAACCGGGCACAAAGAAGCCCAGATAGTACCACTGTCTGCCGAGCTCGGAGGCAAACCGCAGCTCGTGCAGGGCGGAAAGGGTGCCCAGACTTCGTCCGGCGTGGCGGGGATCGTAGGCAAAATAGACGCTCGAGATCCCCTCGGGCAGCACATCAACCCACCCGGCGCCAATCAGCTCATCTCCCACCGTATAGCGCATCACCAGCGTGGGAACGGGGGATTCGCCCAGAAACTCCACGTAGGACTCCCACGAGTCGCCGTCCTCCGCGACCTGGCCGTGACGCTCGCGCTGATAGGTGCGGTAGAGCTGCCAGATCGCTTCGTCGGGTGCGGTTTCGTGGTAACTGACCGCGACATCGCGGTTCTTGCGCATCACGCGGCGCTGGGAATCGCTCATGGAAAACTCGGACACGGGAACCCTGATGGGAATGCAGAGCGAGCATCCGGGGCAGCAATTGTGGTAAAATATCGAGCCGCTGCGCCGCCAGCCCTGGTTAATCAGCGACTCGTACACCTCACCGGTCAGCTGTCCGGCGGCAAACGCGTGACTGACCCAGCGGCGATTGGGCAGGTAGGGGCAGCTGCCCTGATCGATGCTGTTCATGCATGGTCGGAGCCGGCCGCGCGGCGAAGCAGGTCGGCAACACGCCGCTCTTCGGGAACCGTCTCGCTGAGACCGCAGGTCTCACTGATGACGGCGTCCATCCCGCGCGACAGAACCTCCGTCCGGAAGATCACATCGGGTTCGTACGGACGGCCCGATTCGTCACGCGCGTCAAACGAGAGCGCCGCTTCGGTTGCATCTACGATGCAATTGCTCGGCATGGTGTGCGCTTCGGCCAGGAGCAGGGCGCCCACCATGCGATCGCTCTTGTGCAGTTTTCTCGGCAGATCGCGCCCAACCCGATAGACGGTGTCTCCCAGCGCGCGATTGCCGAAACGGAACAGCAGGTCATCGACATGGGCGTGCAGGTCGGGGAGGGTGAGATCCTGCGGGTAGGCGGCAGCCAGTGCAGCGGCTGCTTGCAGCATCGCCTCGCGCACCACGTCGTGAACCGGCTCCAGGGCGTCGGGGAGCAGCGTGGTTTTCGGATTCGCGCGAAACCCCAGGTAGGCCGCCGCGGCGTGACCCATATTGTGAATGAAGAGTTTTCGGTCGACGTATGCGCTGATGTTGTCCACAAGCTGAATGCCGGCCACATCGGGGATGGACCCCAGAAAGCCGTGGCGGTCGAGGATGAGGGTGTTGTAGGGCTCGGCAAAGACCTGCAGCGGATCGGCGCTGCGGTCGGCTTCGCTCATCAGCGGCACCATCTTCCCGATGCTGGTCTCCACCAGGCCCACGGTCTCGACCAGATCGGGACGGTCGGTCAAGGCGTCGGCCAGAACGGACCGCGCAAAGGCGGCACCGTCACGCAGGTTTTCTGCGAGGATGAGATCCAGCGGCGCTTCGCGTGCGCGGATCCCCTCGGCAATTGCGCGCAACACGTGGGGCAGGGCCTGTTTGCCCACCGAGGTAGCGAGGAGATCCGCGGAACGTACGGCGGCGGTAACTGCGGCGCCATCTCTCCCGTTGATCGCGGTAACCCCGGAGACCTCACGACGTTCGTCGCGGCCGTCGGGGTGCTTGACCACAACCGGATAGCCGCCGCGTCGGGTGAGTTCGTGTACCACCCGCTCATCCACGTCTACAAACGTAACCTTCCAGCCCGCTTGCGCGAAGAGCGCGCCAATGAACGAGCGGCCGATGTTTCCCGCTCCAAACTGAACCAGATGCAGCATGCGGCCACTATAGCGGCCCGGGGGATCGGGAACAAGCGTACCGTGGACCGCTGCGGGTTCTCA
>REDM01000137.1 GCA_007693485.1 Spirochaetaceae bacterium | reverse complement strand
CAGGAGTACGATTTCGCGAAGCGCTGCCCCGGTGATGTGCCGGGCCGGTCAGAGATCCTTCATGGCGTCTCGGAGTCGAGCGGCCTCTTCGTAGTTTTCGGCCTCGATGGCCTTTTCGAGCTCTTCCTGCAGACGGCCCTTCTCCAGATCGCCGGCGCTCGGGCCGTCGGAGAGCTGGTTTTCGTCTTCGGTAATGAGATTGATGGCGACTCCCGCCTCGTCTACCACCGATTCGGCGATGTAGAGCGGGCATCGCAGCCGGGCGGCAAGCCCGAGTGCGTCGGACGGCCGGGAATCGATGGAAAGCTTCTTCATACCCTGCTTCATGAGGATGCGGGCGTAGAAGGTACCATCCTTGAGGTCGGTGACCTCCACCCGCTCCACCGATACGTTGATCTTCTCCATGATTGAGATGAAGAGATCGTGCGTGAGTGGGCGGGGCATGGGCACGTTGCCCAGACCGATGAGGATGGATTGCGCTTCGAGCTGACCGATGAAGATGGGAACGGCGCGCTCGCTGCCCAGCGGCTTCACCAGAACGGCGTTTCCCTTATCGGTGCGTGCTACGGTCCAAATTTCTGCTTCTACCAACATAATCAACCCTAATATACTACAAATTGGCCGAAGTATGAAGTTTGCCGGCGGCGCGAACGCCGTTTTGGAAGATTGTGAGCCCGGTCGGGCCGGAAACCGGACCTCGCGTCCAGTGCGGATGGTGGTGATTGGCGCGAAACGCCTCCGGATGCGGCATCAGGCCCAGGATTCGCCCGGTTGGGTCGCAGATGCCGGCTACATTGTCCTGGGAGCCGTTGGGGTTGCCTCCCACGTAGCGCAGGGCGATGCAGTTGGTCTGCTGGAGGCGGCTGCGGATCTCCTCATCGCCAAAGAGAAAGCGACCCTCACCGTGGCGGATAGGCAGGTCGATTTGGTCCAG
The DNA here is from genome assembly GCA_007693485.1 of Spirochaetaceae bacterium. Classification (GTDB taxonomy): domain Bacteria; phylum Spirochaetota; class Spirochaetia; order DSM-27196; family PWMO01; genus PWMO01. The sequence continues at coordinate 2,931 of REDM01000137.1, read as the reverse complement.
ACCGGCAAGCCATGCTGCGGATGCCGCAGGATTCACCGCGCAGCGCACCCACCGATTGATGAAGCGCCCCGAATCGTTGTGGACCAGGGTGACCTCCTGGCGAGCGTCTCCCGCGGTATTGGGCAGAAGCCCTGACTTCACCAGCACTTGAAACCCGTTGCAGATCCCGATGATGAGACCGCCCCGCGCCACCAGCCCGGAGAGCGCGGGCAGCAGGTGGGCCCGGATGATGGCGGCCAGCGCCTTGCCCGAGCCGAGGTGGTCACCGAAGGAGAATCCGCCGGGAAACCCGACGATGGCGTAATCTGCGATGACTTCCGGGTTGGCAACGACGTCTGACACGTGCCGAACCTCGGGCGCCCCACCCGCCTCCGCGAAGGCGTCTGCGAGCTCACGCTCGGCGTTGATGCCGTAGCCGCTGAGGATCAGCACGCGGGCGCTGCTCTCGGGCGGGCGCGTGGGCTCAACCGGTTCGCGGCGGTGGGTATCGCTCATGCGAGCTCCTGCGACAGCCGGCCGAATGCGGCAACGGCCTCTTCGACGGCGAGATCGAGGATCGCTCGCGCGCCGGCGGTGATGGTGATGTGCTTGCGGGCGGTGACCTGCCCGAGAAGGGTTGGGGAACCGGTGCTCGCGGGGCTGCTGCTCGCCGGGCCGGTGCTCGGGGAGATGCTGCTCGCGGAGGCGGTGCTTGATGGGCCGGTGCTCGCGGGGGCAAGCGCCGCCTCAAAGCTCGCGCGGTGCTCGGGGCGCACGCTGACGATGAAGCGCGAGGGCGTCTCGCAGAAGAGGGCGCGCAGCTCGGGGGAGACGTCGGTGCCGGGTGACGGCGGTGGGGCCGCGGCTCCCGGACGCTCCGGGGCTCCCGGCTGCGCGAGAGCTTCGAGGACGGGGGTGAGGTCGACTTCGGCGCCGAGGCGACCACCAATGCAGCTCTCGGCGAGGGCGACCGCGAGACCTCCGTCGGAAAGGTCGTGGCAGCTTGCGACCAGGCCCCCGGTGATGGCTGCGTGAAGCGCTCGGTAGCGCGGAAGGGCGGTTTGGGGGTGGACCTGCGGCGCCGCTCCGAGGTGGGGCGCGGCCGCGTCGGGGCCGGTGGCCCGTGCGGGGGCGACCGGCCCGGCAGCGGTTGAGGTGGCGTGGCCGGTGACGGTGCGCTGGTATTGCTTCTCGAACAGGGTGCCCCCGAGTTCGCCGCGGGTTTCGCCCACGAGATAGATGAGGTGTCCGGGGGCGATGAAGTCGGTGGAGCGGGCGGTGGTTACGTCTTCGATGATGCCCATGAGACTCACGAGGAGCGTCGGGCGGACGCTCACCTTGCGCCCGGCGAGGCGGGCGTCGTTCTTCATGGAGTCCTTGCCGGAGATGAGGGGCAGTCCGTAGGCGAGGCAGGCGTCGGCAAGGCCGCGGCAGGCGCGCACGAGCTGGGCGAGCTTGTACTCGCCGTCGGGGGTCTCGGCGGATTGGACCGGGTCGGGCCAGCAGAAGTTGTCGAGAGCGTAGGCGCGGTCCGGGTCTCCACCAAGGGCGATGTGGGCGCGGTACGCCTCGTCCACGGCGCACATGGCCATGTTGTAGGTGTCTGCGTCGCTGTACCGCGGACAGATGCCGTGGGTGACGGTGAGGCCGCGGTTGCTGTGGGGCCGCACGCGCCAGACCGCCCCGTCGGAAGGGGCATCGGATGCCGCGCCCACGAAGGGCTTGATAACGGAGCCGGCCTGCACCTCGTGGTCGTACTGGCGGACGAGCACCTCCTTGGAGGCGATGTTGGGCTCGGCGAGGAGGGCCAGGAGGGTGGCCGTTGCAGTGGCGCCGGGAGGCGCCGGGTCTCCCGCGGTGGCGCCGGGAGGCGCCGGGCGTGGGGCCGGGGCGGCTCCCGCGGGAGCGCCGGGAGGGGCGACGCCGGGGCGCGCGGGGCGCCAGGTGGCGCGAAGCTGCATGCGCGGGCAGCCGTCGTGCAGGAAGCTGAGGTCGAGGCGGCCGACGATACGGCCGGCGTGGGTGATCTCGACCGCGCCGGAGGCGGTGAACTCACCGATGTCGGTGGCCTCGACCGAACGGGAGCGCGCGAGGGCGAGAAGCTCGTCGAGGTGCTGCGGTTCCACCGAGAGGCTCATGCGCTCCTGCGACTCGGAGACCAGGATCTCCCAGGCGGCGAGGCCGGGGTACTTGAGGGGACAGCGGTCGAGCTCGATGCGCACGCCGCCGGAGTACTGTGCCATCTCGCCGAGGGACGAGGAGAGGCCGCCGGCGCCGTTGTCGGTGATGCCGGCGTAGAGTCCGCGGTCGCGCGCCTCAAGGAGAAAGTCGGTCATGTTGCGCTGGGTGATGGGGTCGCCGATCTGGACGGCTGAGACGGGCGAGGATTCATCCAGCGCGAGCGACGAGAAGGTGGCGCCGTGGATGCCGTCCTTGCCAATGCGGCCACCCACCATCACCACGCGGTGACCGGGGTTGATGTGCTTGATCCAGGAGGCTTCGCCGTTGATCTGCGCCGGGAGAACCCCGGCGGTGCCGCAGAAGACCAGCGGCTTGCCGACGTAGCTGTCGTCGAACAGGACGGCGCCGGCTACGGTGGGGATGCCCGACTGGTTGCCGCCGTCGACGATGCCGTGGTGGACACCGGCGAGGACGCGGCGTGGATGCATGAGCCCCTCGGGGATGGCGTCGGGAGGGGTGTCGAGTTCGCCGAAGCAGAGCACGTTGGTGTTGAGGATGGGCCTGGCGCCCTTGCCGGTGCCGAGGATGTCGCGGTTGACCCCAACGATGCCGGTGATTGCGCCGCCGTAGGGATCGAGGGCCGACGGCGAGTTGTGCGTTTCGGCTTTGAAGCAGACGTCGGTCTCTTCGTCGAAGGTGACCACGCCGGCGTTGTCGTGAAAGACGGACTTGAGATCGTTGCGGCCGGCCGAGAGGGTTTCGGTGACGTGC
>REDM01000169.1 GCA_007693485.1 Spirochaetaceae bacterium | reverse complement strand
ACCGCACGAGCTGCACGTGGCGTCGCTGCGCATCGGGAGTGACCCGGGGACCCACACCGTCCTGCTGGACTCGCCGGCCGACACCATCGAGATCCGACACCGCGCACGCAACCGCTCGGGGTTTGCGCTCGGTTCGGTCCGGGCCGCCGAGTGGCTGACCGGCCGCAGCGGCTTCTGTACCGTCGATGATATGATGAACGACCTGATTCACAGGGGGGAGGCGTAATCGCATGTTCCAGGGAGTATATACCGCACTGATCACCCCGTTCGCCGAAAACGAGTCGGTCGACGAGAGCGCGCTTCGCGCCCTCGTCGACATGCAGATCGAACGCGGCGTCTCGGGGTTGGTACCGGTGGGCACCACAGGTGAGAGCCCAACGGTAACCCACGACGAAAACATCCGCATCGTAGAGATTGTGGTAAAACAGGCGGCCGGACGGGTTCCGGTGATCGCGGGCACCGGCTCCAACTCCACGCAGGAGGCGGTTGATATGACCCGCCGGGCGCGCGACATCGGGGCAACGGCTACGCTGCAGGTGGCGCCCTACTACAACAAACCCAATGCCGAGGGCTTCTACCGCCACTTCACCCGCGTGGCCGAAGAGGGCGGCCTGCCGGTGCTTGTCTACAACATCCCCGGGCGCACCGGCAAGAACATCGACAATACCACGATGCTCCGTCTCGCCGAGCACCCGAAGATTGTGGCGGTCAAGGAAGCGAGCGGCGACCTCGCCCAGGTGATGGACCTCATTCTCCGCAAGCCCAGGGATTTCGTGGTGCTTTCCGGAGATGATAACCTCGCGGTTCCCATCACCCTGCTCGGCGGCGGCGGCGTGGTATCGGTGGCCAGTAACCTTATCCCCGACCTGATGCGGGAGATGATCAGCTCCGCCCTCGCAGGCCGGCTGAAGGATGCGCTGGGGCTGCACTATCGGCTGCTGCCGTTCTTCCAGGCTCTCTTCATGGACACCAACCCGATTCCCATCAAGTACGCCATGCACCGAGCGGGCCACTGCCGGGACGTGTATCGTTTGCCGATGGTTCCCCTCTCTACGGATCTCCGTGAAAAACTGCACGGAGTGCTTGCGGAGTGTGGTATCGCCTGAGTTTCAGGACGGCGCACCGCGCGAAGCGGCGAGCGCCTCGGTGAGGCGGCCAAAGGCTTCTACCCCCACCCGCTCTGCGCGGTCGCTGGGGGTGATGCCCGCGGTTTCCAGCAGGCTGCGGGCGTGATCCGCATCACGGACGCCGAGGTCGCTGCGTCCCTTCAGATTGTTCAGCACCGTCTTTCGCCGCCCGGCGAAGAGAGAGTCTTTCACCTGCCGAAACAGCGCTCGATGGTGTGCACAGACCGGATCCAGGCGCTGATCCATGACCACCACCGAAGACACCACCTCGGGGACCGGGTAGAAGCAGGCGGGTCGCACATCAAAGGGACGATGGACCCGGTAGACCGCGGCGGCGGCTACGGTAAAGGCCGAGTACTGCCTCGTTCCAACGGGGGCAACCAGACGGTCGGCCATCTCTTTCTGTACCGTCGCCACGATCCGCCGCGGCGGGCGGGATAATTCGAAGAGCGCCGAAAGAATCGGTGCCGCACTTCGGTACGGAAGGTTCCCCACCACAACGTCGGGAGCACCCTCTGTGTGAGCCGCTTCGCGCAGGGTCTGTACGGCGTCGCCGGCCACGATGGTGAGCGGATCAGTCGCGAATGCGGTTCTCAGATACGCGATGAGCCCCCAGTCGATCTCAAATGCGGTCACCGGACCCGCGGCAAGCAGCAGCTCGGTGAGCGCGCCAAGGCCGGGGCCCACCTCCCAGAGACGGTCATCCTGGCGACGATCTACCAGCGCGACGATCGCCCGACGAACGTTGCCGTCCACCAGGAAGTTCTGTCCCCACCGTTTCTTGGGACCGATTTCGGCGGCTCGAAGAGCGGCGGTAATATCGCGCGGAGAGTTCAGGTTCACCCGTCGCCCCACCGGAACCAGTCCAGACCGTCGACTACGCAGACCGCGAGGGCAAGCATCACCGCACCCCAGACCAGCGGCGAGGCCAGCAGCGCGGGTACCTCCGCAAAGAACGAGGCGGTGTGGTGGATCAACGATGCCTGCTCGCGCAGCAGCGCGAGCAGCAGCGCCGGTACGCCAAAACCGCTTTCGAGTGCCGACGCGGCCCCGGTGTACGCCGTCCCGGTATACGCATTCGCACCCAGCGGCATGATGAGCGAGGCACTCAGCCAGACCAGGCCACTCCAGACGAAGAGCGTCACCATGGGCACGAGCAGGAGCGAGCTGAGCACCGCCACCGGATGCACCACGCCGAACACGCCGAGCGTCAGAGGCGCGGTTGCCAGCTGAGCGCCAAAAGCCGCCGAAAGGGGGGCCGCGAGAAGGCGTGGAACGCGGCGAACGAGGCGCCGATAGACCAGCGGCGCAATCGCGATGATGCCCACCAGTGAGAACACCGAAAGTTGAAACGAAAGTTCGCCCGCGAGGTGGGGAGTAACAATCACGGGAAGCGCTACCGCGACGGCCAACACGTTGATGGGCTCGGTCGAGCGGTACGCAAGCGCAATCCCGCCGCCAACCGCAAACATAGTCAGAGCCCGAAGCAACGACGGCCGCGCACCCACAAGGGCAACGTACCCTACCGCCGCAACCAGCGTGATCAAAAAGGCAACACGGTTTCCCCACAGAACGCGGGTTGCCGCAAACACCACTGCCGCGATGATTCCCAGGTGCATACCCGAGAGGGCAAGCAGATGACTGCTGCCCGATTCGCGGAAGCTCGCCTGCTGCGCCCGCGACAGCTGTGCCCGGGATCCGGTTGTCAGAGCGCGAAACAGCCCCCCCGCCCGGTAGCCCATGCCGTCAATCCGGTCAAACAGCGCTGCGCGCACCCGGGCGCGCAGCTCGTATCGGGGCGCCGCCCAGCCAACCGCTTCGACCGAGTCAGCCCGAATGAAGCCGGCAGACGGCGCGTCGCCCGGTAGACCGGCCGCCGGCAGCCGATCCGCCGGCACCACAGCTCGGATAACCCGGCCCGCCGCAAACTCTTCTCCCCGGCGCGCGATGATGGTTGCAATCCCGACCGCGGAGGTGTTCGCCGCATCCGCGGAGACCCACCGCACCCGCACCCGGTATCGCGCGCCCCCTTCGGCCGACAGCGCGGCGTCCTCGACGAGAACCCCCTCGAGCACAACCGAAGCGGTTGCCCCCGTTTGGAGCGCCGTGGAAAAGGGACGATGCTCGGGCGATACTGCGAGAACGAGTCCGATGGCGCACCCGAGCGCCGTCATAAGGATGGGCCCACGCCAGTGTCGAGCGGGAGGTGAAAGAAAGCTCAGAACCGGAAACAGGGCAGCGGCCACCCACGCAATCGCGATTGGCGCTGCGCGAGTCGGAGACAACACCGTCGCCACAAGGGCGACGGCAAAAAAAACCGGAGGATAGGCATCGGGCCTGAGGGCCCGCACCGCGGTTCTCCGCACGGGCGGAACCGTCAGCGGGTCAGCGCGGCCATTGCTCTCCGCGCGGCATCTTTAACCCGCGGCGGATAGTTGAGCAACGTGGTGTAAAACAGCGAGTTGTAGGAGAGCGAAAACCCGAGACGCTCAATGTTGCGCAGGGTTGCGAGGGTGATGTCGGTGCTGAACTGCGTTCCAAACTCGGTCTGGCGATTTACCACATCGAGAAACTCGGTGAGCCGTCGTGCCGCCGCCTCGGTTCCCATCGCACCGAGGGCGTCAAGCGCTTCGATCACGTAGGGCTGCGGGGTGAGGCCGCGGTCAAAGTCTGCGAAGGTGCGATTGAAGTGGCCGATGAGTGCGGCGGTGCCCGGCGCGTATTCACGATCACGCAGCCAGATGTTGGCCTGATAGCGCATGAGCCGCACCGCGGGAAGCGCTCCCTCGCTGACGACGCGTACCCCAAGGACGTTCTCCAGTGCCGCGGTCACAAAACGGTCGCGATCATCGTCGGAGATCTCGGACGCCCGAAAGAAGAAGTCAAACAGAGCCGGCTTCTGGTCAACCGGTCGATCCCGAAACACGGCGATGGCCATCGTGGTCGCGTCATCCATTGCGAACAGACCGCGGCGCGCCTCGGCCGTAATGGAGGATGAGTAGCCGACCATCGCGGCATCGACCAGTGCAGGAAACGATCGTGCGTCACCAAAGCCGGTCAGCGCGCGCACGGCTCTGTCGATGATGCGCAGATCGGTGCTGAAGCTGCCGGAACGAAAGAGATCATTCTGGGTCGCGAGCCACCCACTCAGACGCACGATGAGGTCGCTGTCGCCTCCGCCAATGGCGGCGAAGGTGTCCAGCATCTGGATGCGCAGCGGAACGTCGCGGATCGACTCGTAGACGTACCAGAGCGGCTCAAGCGATGCAGTGGCACCCGTGGCCTCCACACCGGAGGTGGTAAGACGCAGCATCTGCTGCAGACCGGCGTCGGAGGCAACCTGAGCGACGTTGGTTGCGATGTATCGCGCGGCATCGTCAAAAAACGGTGCCAACTGGTCTCCGGGGACATCCTGCGCCGAGCTCAGGAGTTCGAGCTTGATCGGCCGGTTTGCGTTGCGGAAGTTCTCGCGATAGAGCGCCGAAAGGTCCCGCTCTTCCTGAGCGCCGGCAAGCGCGGTCAGCACCAGAGCCGACATGAGCAACGCGACAAATCGTTTCATTGGTTCAAGCCTCCATTACCCTTCTCATAATACCGGAAGTGTCGGAGAAATTCAAGAAACGGAGATTTTTCTGGAGAAACTTCGTCTTCACCGGTCCAAACCGCAGCGAAACAGGGCACCAGACAGCCGTACGGGATGTTGGGCGAAAGATTACCGACGGCGGCGCTCGGCCGTGGACCGCATTTGTGAAGGACCGTCTGGATCATCCTGAAAAATCCCGTAGACGTAGGTCAGGATGGTGTTCTTGATCGGGTGGCTCGGCGGAACGGCCTGGATGTGAAGTATGGAGATGTTTTTGTTTTCTTTGTAGGTGACACCCTTGATGGTTCCCGACATGATGATGGGGTTTTTCTGAATCTCGGTCTGGAGCTTGACCGGAAGGCCGGGCTTCGCCCTTCCACCCACGATGATGGCGGCGCCGTCCTCGGAGATATCGACCATCTTGCAGCGGAACCCACCGGAGCGACTGACCTCTTCGTTGGCATCCTGGATGGACTTCATCGGAAAGAGCATTCCGGAACTGTCGAGCTTCACGCGAATTGAATTGCGTTTCTGCGTCCGAACCAGCTGATCAGAATGGGCGATGTGAAGAATGGGGAATTTGCGGTCCAGGTAATCGTCCAGCACCCGCGATTCGAAATAGTAGCCCGCGTCTTCCATGCGCCAGAAGTAGACGTTGATCTTCTGTCCTCGCCACGTAACCCCAAACGGAAGCGGCTTGCCTTTGGGGTAGGCGATCGCGAGATATTTGCGCATGTTCTCCACAACCTTGGAGAAATAAACGCTGCCCCCGGGAAAGGTGATTTTTATCGGCTGTTGAGCGGAGATACTGCGGGTCGACTGAATCCCGAGGCGATACTTGGGAAGGTTGAACTCGACGCGCTTGCGAAAGTCGAAGAGCTTGCTGAGAAACTCGATCGCTTTCTCATCTTCTTCTTTATCTTCGGAGCGAAACCGGATGATGGTTCCCCGAATACAGCGATCCAGCGTTCGCTCCGACCAGAACAGAGAGGTGGGATTCTTCAGCCGGTTCTCAACCGCCACCCTCCGCAGCAGGTTGAGCTCACCAAACTTGAATCCAGACTCTTTGCCCCGGACGTAGAACTGAACCCAGGGAAACCCGAAGCCACCGCTTCGCTGAACGAAGACAAAAAATGCGATGAACAGGAGTGTGACAATCCCCAGGAAAATCCACATCGACGTCTGTACGCCCTCCCTGCGGCGAACGGCCCCTCTTTATTCTCGGCGGTAGAGGGTGGTATGCTTACGCAAAACTATCGAACGTCGGTATGGGAATCCCATGCAACGCATTTTTTACCATATGATGGAAAGTATACGGAACCATTCACTCTATTGTAAAGAGATATTACTCGTTTTCTGCGCCTTCTTCCTGCCGGGAATTCTGCTCGGTCAAACCGCGCCCGACCCATCGGCCTTCGAGCGGGTCTGGTGGCATGCGGCGGTGCTGATAACCGGGCTTCCTCAGATCGGGTTACTGATCTTCATCCTGCGGCTTCACCCAGACCACGATCCAATCCCTTTCGGATTACGCGCCCCGCGACTCGCCGATCTCCCGATAGCCCTCGCGGTGCTCGCTGCGGTCATCGCCGTGCTGATTGGTACATCGTTTGTGGTGGCCCTCATCCCCGACGCTGCTCATGCGGCGGCCACCGATTTTCGCTGGAGCTTCACGAGGCCTGCGCTGATCCCACTGGTGTTCCTGACCTCGGTCGTTACCGGATATCGCGAAGAAATCTTCTTTCGATCCTACCTTCTGACACGCCTGGAACAGATGGACGCGCCGCGACCCGCGGCTATCGCCGTGTCGACGCTGCTCTTTGCCTCCGGGCATCTGTATCAGGGATGGAGCGGGTTCGCCGTGGCCGCCCTGCTCGGCGTGCTGTTTGCCGTAGTGTTTCTGCGCAGACGAAACCTTCACGCCATTGCCTGGGGCCACGCGCTCTACAACATGGTCGCGCTGATCGGGGGCTCCCTCATCCGAAATCTCGTGTCTTCCCCTTGATTGGCACCCCCAGTCGTGATAGAGGTAGTATATAGAGGTTCTTTAATGAAGCGCACAATGATTGCCGTTGCCGTCTTCGCGGTCATTTCCACGATCACCCTGCTGGTTGCCTTCGGATCAATCGGCCGCAGCTCGCCCATCTCCCCTTTTCCAACGGAGACCGAGCGCTCTTCACTGGATGCTGCGCTGCAGTCGGCCGGACTCCACCCGGTATCCGGCATCGCTCCGGTTGATTTTGAGATCGATTCGCTGGAGGGCCCGTCACGCAGCCTCGCAGACTATCGAGGGCGCATCGTGTTTCTCAATTTCTGGGCGACGTGGTGCCCACCCTGCGTGGAGGAGATGCCGTCGATGCAGCGGCTCGCGGATATTCTGGAGCCTGAGGGACTCGCGATGGTCGCGGTAAACGTGCAGGAAGACCCTTCGCTGGTCAAACAATTCATGAATACCCACGGGCTCTCGTTCGAGGTCCTCCTCGATCGCCGTGGTCAGGTCGGTCAGTCGTACGCCGTGCGCGGGCTCCCGACCACGGTCATTCTTGACCGCACCGGGGCGATCATGGCGCGCAAGGTGGGCTTTGCCTACTGGGATACCGATGAGATGATCGATCTCTTTCGGGCCATTTTGGAGCAGGTGTGAGCGCCGACCCCGCGAGCATCGCGCTTGCCTTCGCAGCGGGACTGCTTTCGTTTGCAAGCCCCTGCGTGCTCCCGCTCATTCCTTCGTATCTCTCGTACGTCGGGGGCGTATCGCTGGACGAACTGCGCGAAGGCGCCACCGAGCGAACTGCAGTGTTCGTGCGAACCGCGCTCTTCGTGCTCGGGTTCTCGCTGGTCTTCGTGGTCCTGGGCGTGCTGTTCAGCGGATCGGGAATGCTGCTCGCCGGCATGGGCGGCGTGATCAACGTGGTTGCCGGCGGCGTCGTCGTCCTGCTCGGCATCAACATGATCTTCGACCTCTGGGGGTTTCTGCTGGTAGAGCGGCGCGTACACACCAGCACCCGACCGGGCGGTTACGTCGGGTCGGTGCTGGTCGGGATGGCGTTTGGTGCGGGCTGGACGCCGTGCATCGGTCCCATGCTTGCGGGCATTCTCTTCCTGGCGGGCCAGTCCGGCAGTCTGGCCCAGGGTGTGCTGCTTCTGAGCGTCTACTCACTCGGTCTCGGCCTCCCCTTTCTGGCGGCCGGTCTCTTCTTCCCACAGGTGGCCGCCGCGCTCACGCGACTTCGCTCGTCATTGGGAGCCATCAAAACCGTTGCGGGAATGGTGCTGATTCTCATCGGGGTGCTGATTGCACTCGGCCGCTTTCAGCAGCTCAATTCCACGCTGATCGCCGCGGGAATGGGGCTTCGCCGCTGGCACGACGCGAATGCCGCCGCGTCCCGCTGGACCGCGAGCGCCGTGCTGCTTCTGCTCTCCGTTTTGCCCCTGCTACCGTGGCTGCTGCGCCGGCGGCGCGCTGGTACAGAGCCCAAGCGCCGCGCATCCCGGGTTGCGATCGCCGTCGCCTCCCTCATGCTGGTGCTGACCCTGCTGCAGGCAACCGGGGTCATCGAACTCACAACAGTTGCTGCAATGTGGCTCACCTACCAGGGTATTTGAACAGGGCGTGTACTGTCGGTCGTTGACCGAGATTGACGCAGCCGGTAGGATGAAAGGTAGAAGACCCGAACCAGAAGAAGGATGAACCCGATGGATGACATCAAACAGCTACTCCCCCACCGTGACCCGTTTCTCTATGTGGATCGACTCGAAACCGTGTCTGACGAGAAGATCGTGGGGTATCGTACCTACACCGACGCCGAGTATTTCTTTGCCGGGCACTTTCCACAATACCCGGTGGTCCCCGGTGTGATTCTGGTGGAAACAATGGCGCAATGCGGCGGTGCCGGCGTGAAGGCACTGAACAAAATTGGCAGCGATGCGCTGTTCTTTCTGGCAGCCGTAGACAAGGTGAAGTTTCGCCGTCAGGTGAGGCCGAACGAGACTGTCCGGATAGAAATTGAGAACCTGCGCATCAGCGCCAAGATGATCAAGCAGGCCGGCACCGCGTACGTGGGCGAAGAGATCGCCGCCGAAGCCGAGTGGCTCTGCCTCGTCGGCACCGCCTGATCGTTCAGCGAAGCACGGGCTCGCTCTTACGCGCCGCCGCGCCGCACGAATGCATCGCGGTGCCCGCGCGCCCGTAGTTCCCGCAATACCAGTCCCGTCTCATCCTGCTCCAGTGGCCCGACAAAGACCCGGAACACGGTGCGGTTATCGATGTCCACCGGCGTAACGGTATAGGGAAAGCCGGCCTCGAGCCGATCGATAACATTCCGTGCGCTGCGAGGGCTCGCAAACGCTCCCACCTGCAGATACCACGACGATGGTTCGAGCCGGTCGGCAATCGGAAGCGAGGCAAACGCCCACTCGTCGACGGTTACGCGCTCAGGGGTGACGGGCGCGGGGGCCGGCTCAGCCGGTGTGGCGACCTCCGGTTTGAGCTCAGACTCCACCGGTGCAGCAGGGGGGCGAGGCTCCGCCGGCTCCAGCCGAAGAACCATGCCGTTCTCGTCGGACTCGGGCACTTCAGCGATACGCTCGGGATCCTCAACGGACGGATCAGGGGTTGCTACCAACGGAGCGCCTGGTTCCGCAACGGGCGGTAACTCGACCATCAGCGGCCGTCGCGGCTCCTCAACCCGGCCAAGGTGTTCGGCGGCGGGTCGGTCCACCAGGCGAATTGGATCGTCACCAGGAAGGCCCGCCTCGGCGATGCGCCGATCGATCGGACGGGCGATTGTCAGGCGTCGCGGTACATCGAGGAAGGTGAAGACCTCATCCCCGCGGGGTGGCGGAAAGAGATCGACCGCAGGAGCGCGCCCACGTACCGACGCGACCGCCTCTTCCATGCGGTTTCCCGCTGCGGTGGTGGAAACAAAGAAGGGTTGCTGCTCGAGTCGGGGATCGGTGGGCAACGACGGTTCACTCACTGCCACAGCGGGGGAGCGCTCCTCGACCTCCGGTCGCGACAGGATATCGCCTACCGGATCCGCCACCACCGGTTCCGGCGCGGGAATAACGCCGGCGGTGCGAAACACTCCCTGCGCGATTCCGGAACGACCGGCGGTGGCGACCTCCGGGTCGGAAGGAGTGGCGGTTGCCGGGGGAGCAGCGGCTACCGACGGTTCGGCGAGAACCGGCTCCACGGGATCATCGGCAGAGATAGCCGCAGCCGGATTGATGTCCGGGTCGGCGGAAAACGGCTGTTCGAGCGGAGTTGCGATCGGCGCTATCAGGGGCGTAGCGGCCATTGACGCGATGGGGACGGCGCGGACGCGGGCCGGGACGGACGGATCCATCCCCAGCTGATCGCCGGCCTCGTCGGAGAGCGAGAGGAAAACCCCCGGCTCTGAGACGCGCATCGCGATGATCACGTCGACGCTCCGACCGGTTTCCAGACTGGTCACCGTAACGACGCTGTTGCGCGGAAACGAGTTGGACGCGGCCCAGAATCCCTCCGGCGGAAACGCCCCTCGCCGGCCAACCACCGCGGTGCCTTCCCAACCGAGATCGGCGCCGGCACCACCGGCCACAAGCGTGATGATCGCGAGATAGAGAACAATCGATTTCTTCATGTACACCCCTCCTCTGTCGGTCCGGCGTGCCTACATCCGTGACAGCGCCGAGCGCGCAATCGCCATGCCGATCTGAAAGCCCACCTGATCGGCTGCGGTTCCGGGGCGTGCGCCAATTTCGGACGCCTGAACACGACCGGTACCCAGCACCGATGCAGGCTCCACACGAACGAGTCGGAACGACGCTCCGTCGAAGGAGGTCCGATCGCTGGAGCTCACGGTGAGATCGACGTCAACCTCGACTGCGTGGGTTGCCCCACCCTGCCGGGCCGTATTGCGAACCCAGTAGTGACGCTGCATATCCGAGTCACTCACCCGGTCGTAGGTTCCCGCGTTGAACACGATGATACCCGCATCAAAAAAACTATCCATTATTCCTGCCTCAACCGCGGAGAGCAGGTAGGGATCGGAGTGGTTGGTTCCCGAGACGTAAACCATGACCGTCTGTGCGCCAGCCGCCAAGGGAGCGAGGACCAGAAAGAGCAGGCAGAGCACAAGTAGTGGTATTTGTCGACGCATGTATGACACCTCTGTTGAGAGTTTCGGCAGAAACCGGCTGCACCTGTACAGAACACCGGCATCCGTGATAGCGTCGCACGTATCCAAGATTTGCGCAGCAGGCGACATCCTGCGATACCGATCCCTATGTCGAAGAACTACTACGTCGTACAGGTACTCACCGGAGACGAAGATCAGTTTCTTCGCCGCCTTCGTCACGCCCTTGATGACGAAGCCGCGCGGATTCTCTGGCCACGTCGGCGTCTGACCATACGGCGACGTGGGCGCTCACACCAGGTCATGGCGCCTATCTTTCCCGGATACGTATTTCTGGAAACCGAAACGCTGTCCAACGAACTCTACTGGTCGGTGCGGCGCTGCGAAGGGTTTCTGCGCTTCCTGGTAGACAACCACGATATCCGGCCGCTCAGCGGGGTTGACCGCGAATTGCTTGTCCATTTTCTCTCCTTCGGTGAAGTGGTCGAAAAATCGACGGTGGTGTTTCGTGAGAACGCGCGAATCCATGTTCTGGAAGGACCTCTGAAAGGACTGGAGGGTCGCATTGTGAAAGTCGATCGACGTAAGGGCCGCGCCCGGGTGCGACTCGACCTTTACAACGACTCGTTCCTGGTGGATTTTGGCTTCCAGTCCATGCAGCCGGTTCCCACCATCGGTCGAACCGAAGAGTCGAGAGGAAACACCGCATGAGCACCACCCGGGACCGCAGATTCTACATCATCGGCGCGGGATTTGCCGGTGTCTCCATCGCACAGGAAATCCGCAGTAAGGGAATCTTCGGCACGGTAGCCGCGTTTCTCGACGACGACCCGGCCAAGATTGGCACAAGGATAGACGACGTGCCCGTGCTCGGACCGATCTCGGACGTGGCCCCGCTGATCAAGAAGCGGCCAACCGACGAGGCAGTGATCGCCATCCCGAGTGCCGGTCGCGACCGGTTGCGCCGCCTGCACCAGATTCTGGAGCAGGCCGAGTTTCCCCGGATCCGAATCCTTCCCGGCCTGTCGCAGATTGTCGACGGTGACGCCCACCTTATTCAGACGCGTGAACTCGATCCGCAGGATCTGCTCGGTCGCAGCCCCATCCCTATCGGACTCAAGGAGAGTTTGCGCTATCTGCGGGGACGGCGCGTTCTGGTTACCGGAGCGGGTGGCAGCATCGGCAGCGAACTCTGCCGGCAACTGCTCTCCGGGGGGGCACAGCGACTCTTTCTCTTTGGCCACGGCGAAAACTCCATCTTCGAAATCGAGCGCGAATTGCGTATCCTGCAGGAAGAAGGTGTCGGCGAAAAGGCGGTAATCGTGCCGGTGATGGGCGAACTGCAGGATCGAGACTACATGCACTTTATTCTGGCACGGCTGCGCGCCGACGTGGTCTTTCATACCGCCGCGTACAAACACGTAACGATGATGGAGGCCAATCCCGTTGGGGCCGTTACCAACAACGTGTTTGGCACACGAAACCTGGTGGAGGCTGCACGAAACGCCGGAACACAACGCATCGTATTCATCTCCACCGATAAGGTGGCCGAACCGATGGGCGTTTACGCCGCGACCAAACTCCTCGCGGAGCAGATCGTTCGCCTTGCCAACGGAGACGGCCTGGAGTGCATCGCTGTTCGATTTGGTAACGTACTTGGGTCACGCGGAAGCATCATCCCCATCTTTCAGAAGCAGATTGCCAAGGGCGGCCCGGTTACCATCACCAACCCGGAGGCAACCCGCTACTTCATGACCATCCCCGAAGCGGCCTCACTTGTGCTGAAGGCCGGTGGCGTCGGAACCGCAGGCGAACTGTACGCACTGGACATGGGCGAACCGGTGCTGATCCAGGACCTCGCGGAGCAGATGGTTCGATTCTACGGCTTTGAACCTGGCAAGGACATCGGGTTTCAGTACATTGGTCTGCGCCCGGGGGAGCGGCTGAGCGAATCGCTCACCAGCCCCACCGAAGAGATGGAGCCAACGGACTTCCCGCGCATTCATCGCATTCGAAGCGCAGATATCGATCGCGACGCGCTTTCGCAGACCATCGCAGAGCTGGAGCGGGTCTGTTTTCCCCAGCCCGAAGCCGCGGCATTGTACCGCAACCGGCGCGTTCTTCGCGAGATTCTCTCGCGATACATTCCCCAGTTGACGATTCCCGAGAATGAGCCTGAATACTGAGTTTATCCCCTTCGCCCGTCCCGATATCTCCGAGGCGGAGGTCGAAGCGGTGCAGCGCGTGCTGCGAAGCGGGTGGCTGACCACAGCCTCGGAGACAGCCACATTCGAGCGCGAGTTTGCCGCGGCGGCAGGGGTTCCGCACGCCCTGGCGGTGAACTCCGCAACGTCGGGGCTCCATCTGGCGCTCGAAGCTCTCGGTGTGGGCCCCGGCGACCGCGTGGTGCTGAGTCCCTACACCTTCACCTCGACCGCCGAGGTAATCCGATACCTGGGCGCCGATCCGCTCTTTGTTGACGTGGATCCGCACACCCGCAACATCTGCCCCACCCGGCTGGCCGAGACCCTCGAACGCGAGAAGGACTCGAATACCGGTGAACGCGCCGGGCACCGCGGGCGCATTGCGGCCGTGATTGCGGTTCACATTGGCGGTGTTCCGTGTGACATGGCCGCGATCACCATGATCACCCGGCGATACCAAATCCCCGTGGTGGAAGACGCGGCTCACTGCCTGCCATGGCCGCCCGACGGGCCGCCGGTGGGAACCGAAGGAGACGTCGGCATCTACTCGTTTTACGCAACCAAACCGATCGCTGTGGGTGAAGGCGGCATGGTGGTTACCAGAGACGATGCAACCGCGCGGCGGATACGGCTCATGCGCCTTCACGGAATTGACCGCGACGTCTGGAACCGATACCACAGCAGCACCCCCTCGTGGCAGTACGACGTGGTTGAGGCAGGCTACAAGTACAACCTCCCCGATACCGCCGCGGCCATTGGACGGGTACAGCTCGCGCGGAGCGCCGCACTGCGATCTGCACGTGCCCAGATTGCAGCACGGTACCGGCAGCGGATCACGGCTGCGGGCATCGTTGACCGCGCGAGCGTGGAGCTCCCCGTCGACGACCCGCGTCACAGCCATCACCTTTTCATCCTCTCGGTGGGAGATGGAGCCAGGCCGACGCTTCGGGACGCGATGATCGCGCGACTCACGGAATTGGGCGTGGGGACGTCGGTGCACTACCGGCCGCTTCATCTGATGACCTACTATCGCACCCGCTACCATCTCGCACCAGATGATTTTCCACGCGCGCTCGTAGCCTATCACCGCGCGATCAGTCTGCCGCTCTATTCGGGTCTCAGTGAACCGATGGTCGAACGAATCTGCGATGCGGTCATTGACGCGCACCGGGCTTCGATGCAGGATGGGTAACCGTGGCACAGGCACTATCGGTTCGACGAACGCTGCAGGCAAAATCGGTGTTCCTGTCGGACATGTTCGCTCCCAATATGCTCTACGGGCTCACGATCCGCGGCACCAGCGCCCACGCCGAGATTGATTCGATTACCGTACCAGACCTCCCTCGCGATATTTCCTGCTTACGCGCCGACGATATCCCCGGCGAGAACAGTGTGAGAGTGTTTTCCGACAGCGCCCCACTGCTTACCGAGCGAATCGTTCGCTACGCCGGCGAGCCGCTCGCCATCCTTACCGGGCCGTCTCTTGGACGGTTGATCCACATCGCCGCCCAGATCGATGTTCAGTATCGCGACCTCGAGGTGGTGACCGACGCGTGGAATGCCCCAGCGAGTTCCGTGGTGGCCGATCGAACCCGGGTTCGCGGTGACGTTGATCGAGTCATGCGCAGCGCCGACCGGCAGGTGGTCGGCAGTTACATAACCGGCATTCAGGATCACCTGTACAGCGAGCCCGCAGGAGCGTACGCCGTCCGCGACGACAAGGGCATTGTGACGGTGTTCTCGCCGAGTCAGTGGCCGCACCACGTACGACAAACGGTTGCGACGATGCTGGGAATTCCCGAGCAGCGCTGCCGGGTGCGTTCGACCGAGTCCGGCGTTCACCTGGATGGAAAACTCTGGTATCCCTCCGTTGTTGCCGCGCACGCAGCGCTGGCCGCGGTTCATACGGGAAAGCCGGTGAAGCTGATCTATACCCGCGAGGAGGACTTCCGGTTCTCACCCAAGGGTATGAGCGTCAAAGTTGACTGCACAACCGGTCTCGACGCCGAGGGAAACCCGATTGCATCCGACATCACCGCCACGGTGAACCTCGGGGCCTACCCATTGTTCACGGATGAAATCCTTTCGCGCATTGCCGCAGCGCTGGTGTTTCAGTATCAGAGTCCGGTGTGCCGTGTGCGGGTGCGCGCAGTGACTACTAACCTCCCTCCGTTAAATGCGTGCGGCGGGCTTGGAACTTCGCACGCCCTCTTTGCGGTGGAAACCCACGCATCGCGCCTGACAGAGATTACCGAGAGCGCACCTCCGCAGTGGAAGCAGCAGCAGCTGTTACGAAAGGGAAACCGACCATTGATCGGGGACCTGCTGTCGACCGATCTCGACGCAAATGGGCTGCTGGAACGGGTCGCTGGTGAGAGCGATTTCAATCGAAAACACGCGGCCTTCGAACTGCAGAAGAAGCGACGCTCCAGTTTTCGCGATCTACTCGATCCTCCCCGAGGAATCGGTATCGCGTTTGGCCATCAGGTCTCCGGCTTTCTCGGCCGCGGCGAAGAGGAGATTGGGTCTGAAGTCCGTGTCCGACTGGAGAAAGACGGGAGCGGAGAACTCGTGTGCGGTTCGGTTACCGAGGGCGAAAGCATGCGCACTCTCTGGAAACAGAACCTGGTGTCGCTGCTCAATGTCGCAGAAGGCGACATCCAGCTGAAGGAACCGGACACCGCGTACACCACCAACGGGGGCCCAGCCGTTCTCTCGAGAAACATCGCCGTTATTCACCGTACCATCGAGACCGCGTGTAACGCGATCAAGAAGAAACGGTTTCGAACGCCCCTGCCCATCGAGATGACTCGCTCGTTTCGACCGGCACGTTCGGTGAGCTGGGATCCGCAGACCCTGGAAGGATCACCGTACGGACCCGTCTCGTTTGCCGCCGCTGTGGTCGAAGTGGAGGTCAGTCCCGTGTCGTACGAGGCGCGTGTTCGTGGCGTGTGGCTTGCCGTAGACGCGGGGCGGATTCTTCAGCGGGAGCAGGCCAAGCGGGTTCTGGAACGCGGAATTTTTCATGCGCTGTCGTGGTCGGGGATTGAGGAACTCTCCATTCCAGCCCAGGGTCTCAGTCGAGCTGACTACCACCGGTATCAGCACGCGCGATTACCGGCTGTCTGTCCGGTCTGGATTGACTTTCTCGGCGACTCGGAGAAAGCCCAGCCGCGAGGCATTGGCGATTTACCGCTGGCCTGCGTTCCGGCTGCATTTGCCGCCGCAGTTACCCAGGCGACGGGTCGCTACGTCGATCAAATTCCGTGTACCGCCGATACCCTTCATGACTACCTGGAAGAGGCGACCGAAGAGTCATGAGGTACGTACGATGAGAGGAACGGCATGAGGATCTCTTTTTTACTCAACGGTGATCCTGTTTCAATCGATACCGCTCCGCATACCCGCCTTATCGAAGTACTGCGCAAGGATTTCGGCCTCACCGGCGCCCGTCCCGGCTGCCTCTACGGCACGTGTGGTTTCTGCTCGATTCTCTTCAACAATGAACTCGCACTCGCGTGCATGATCCCCGCGTTTCGGGTTGAAGCCGGCGAAGTGACGACGATTGAGGGTTTTTTGCAAAGCCGGGAGTTTCGCGATATCGAAATCGGATTTCATCGGGCCGGCACCGTTCCGTGCCGCTTCTGTTCAGCAGCGAAGGTGCTGACGACACACTGGCTCATCAGCCGTTACTCATCCCCCACTGCCGAGCAAATGCAGCAGGCCGTGAACGCGGTGCAGTGCCGCTGCACCACCCATTCGCGGTTTACGTCGGCAATTCGATACTCCGCCGAAGTACGAAGGAAACGGGTCCATGGCCGAAAGCGATAAGCGTTTCCACGTTCACCTTCCTCGAACCGTGAATGAGCTTCTTCAACTGACGAAACACCATAGTGACGCAGCAATCTACGCGGGCGGCACCGACCTGTTGAAGGGCGTTACCAAGGCCCAGTTCGCCCTCCCAGACGAGCTGATATCGATCCAGGAAGTTGAAGAGCTTCAACGCGTGTCGCGCACCGACCGCTATCTGGATATCGGAGCCGGGGCAACGGTCGCCCGAATTCTTGAAATTGGCGCAAACGTCATCCCGTCTTCGCTGGTGGACGCACTGACCCATGTAGGGCCACCGGGTTTACACTCGCTGGCGACCATCGGCGGCAATCTCTGCTGCCGCGATCACCTCTTCTCACTCGCACCGCTACTCACCATCATGGACGTTCGATACGAGATCCGCCGCCTGGGACACAGCCGCTGGGTAGCCGCCGCGCGGTTTCGCGACGCCGAGGGCGCACCGGGTCTGGCACCAGGTGAAGTTCTTACGAGGGTGCGTATTCCGCTTGATCAGTGGAACGTGCAGCTGTTCCGTCAGTTTGGCACGATCTACCTCCGAGACACCCAACCAGTGGTTTTCTGCGGGCTGGCAAAACGGACCAAGGGCGTTCTGGACGATTTCCGCATGGCATTTTCGGCCCATCGTCCCGTCCTCTACCGAAACCGCGACCTTGAGGCCGACCTCGTGGGAAGAAAGCTTCCTCTTGCGCGCCGTGAGACACACGCGTTTCTTCGAGGGGTTGAACAGGGCATGCAGGAAGCGGGGCTTGAGCTCTCTGCGGTTCAGGGGCATCGTGCGATGGCGCTGACTCGATTGCTCCTATCGGTGTTTACCGAATGAAGTGTTCCCAAAGCTGTGCATTTTTGCGGGTTCGTGAAGTAACGGGATCATTTTCTGCGCTATAGAGTGATCTTCCCCGTAACTCTGAACACGGTTCCCCGCTGGCGGTGCGGGTATACGGCGCCATCGCTCGAGACCTCGGATACAGGACGTACGCGAACGGCTGTACCACAGGCGATACTTTCTCTCTCGGATCAGCTTCTCGCTGTCGCAGTGGCGCACGTGGGGATGTGGATTGGCTACACCGCAGATGGGAAACACACCGGTAGTAACCGCGTACGTGTTGGCGCAGAGCGCGCCGAGTGAACGGAGCCTGCAGACGGAACGGAAGAGGCAAAAATGCACAGCTTTTGGAACAGTTGCCTTGTTTACAGTGGGTAGCAGATTGTTTATCATTCGCTAAGCGAGAACCCTGG
>REDM01000057.1 GCA_007693485.1 Spirochaetaceae bacterium | reverse complement strand
CACGGCGTTGACCTTCCGGCTGATACGGTCTCCCAAAGGGTCACTCGTGTCAAGGCCATGTCGTGCTCAGGCCGGCGCTCCGGGGGTACCGTTACGGGGTAGCCCGTTTGCAGGAATGCTGATCTGGAACTCGCAGTATTTTCCACGCTGAAACAGCACCTTCATTTTCCCCCCGATGGAGTGTACCGATTCCCGAACAAGAGCCATGCCGACACCGCGTCCAGCGTTTTTGTCGACCCGCTCCGCGGTGCTCAGCCCTTCGGCAAAGATAAGCTTGACCAGTTCCTGTGGCGTTTGAGATGCCAACACCTCGGGAGCAACAACTCCCTGGTCCTGCGCGCGTTGCCGCAGCGATTCAAAGTCTATTCCGCGCCCATCGTCGCGAAATGAGATTACCACCTGTCCGCTCTGCATTTCGGTGGCTATGCGGATTCTGCCGAAGCGGCTTTTGCCACTTCGGGTGCGCTCCTCCGGCAGCTCGATACCGTGAATAACGCTGTTGCGGGTGAGCTGAATCAGGACGTCCTTCACTACTTTTTTGTGCTCCGCAGGAATGGCGTGGACCTGGAAGAGTGAGTAGTCCAGCTCTACCAGCTTGCCGATCTGCTCGCTGATTCTGCGCACAAGGCGGTCGATCGAGAGCTGGATCAGATCGGTCCCGGTAACGTTGTTGGCAACGAAGGTGTCCTGAAAGTGAGAGAGACGTTCGGTCAGGCCACGGGTCCGTCGCACGGTTTGCTGCAGCTCGGACAGAGCAATTGCCACCGGCAGAAAGTCTTCGTTGTCAACGTGACTGGACTTGAGCAGGCGGTTGAGACGCTCCTCGAGCGCGTGCGCGGAGTCAACCAGAAAGTCGAGTCCCAGGACCTGCGAATCACCCTTGAGGGTGTGTGCACAGCGATAGATGGTGTGAATCCGATCCGAAATCGACATGATCTCGTCTTCGAGGCTCTGCGAGATGGTGGTGAGCTCCTGCTCCGCCGAATCGATGAACTCTTTGAGCATCCGCGGATCAACGTGCAGAATCCGGTAAAAGAGCTCCATTTCGCTCTGGGTTTTCTGGCGGGTCTGCTCGACCTCCTGGCTCAGCAGGATGGATTCGGTCACGTCGCGAATAATCACCATCGCTCGCAGCTCATGCGCCGTGCCAATCCGCTGGAAGCTGAACTCGAGGTGTTTGCTGAGAAATGATCCCTTTCCATCGTCAAAGAAGAACTCGCACCCGCCCAGCGGGTTGAGCCGCATCAGCGACCGTGGATCGGTGGTAGGGTCAAAGAGCAGGTCCAGGAAGTCGCGGACCGACTCCATCGTTTTGTGGGGAAGCAGGTCGGATATCACCTCCAGAAACGGCTCACCCGACAGGGTTGAACGGCCGAGGATTTTCTCGAGAGCCGACGAATGGTAGGCCCCGATCCGAAACTCGGGATCCAAAAGAAACAAGCCGTCCGTCACGTTATCGAGGATATTCAGATACTCCGACTTGGCGATGAGGTTATCCTGGAGACTGTCGAGCAGTCCGTTGTAGCGCCGGGCAATCTGTCCTACCTCGGTGAAGGGTTCAACCGGCACACGGCCGGAGAGATCGCCGGTTCGACTCTGATCTTCCATGACGCGGTAGAGATCGAAGATCTCGGTCGAAGCGCCGTGCTCGGCCACGTTGAGTCCCACGATCTCTTCGTCCGGGGTGACCCGCAGCTTCATAAACCGGTTGATCAGCCAGAGCAACAAAAACGCAAGGCCGAAGGCCCACACCCCGGCGGCAAGGACCCCCAGCGATTGAACCTCCAGCTGCTGCAGGCGGGTGAGACCGGTGCCCAGGCGGTCGAGGTCGCCGAAGAGTGCGACGGCGAGGGTGCCCCAGACGCCCGCGGCCAGGTGCACCGGCACGGCACCAACGGCGTCGTCTATCCGCCACCGTTCGAGCAGGAAGACCGAGCCGAGCATCACAATGCCGCCGATACCGCCAATCACCACCGAAGCCGTTTCGTCCACGAAGGCGCACGGTGCCGTGATCGCGACCAGGCCGGCGAGCGACCCGTTGAGCAGGAGGCTTACCTCCGGGCGGCCGTAAATCGGCCAGCCCACCACCAGAGCGACCACCATACCGGACGCGGCGGCCAGGGCGGTATTCACCAGAATGCCGGCGACGTCCGCGTTGAGCTCGAGCGTGCTACCGCCGTTAAAACCAAACCATCCAAACCAGAGGATCATCACCCCAAGGACGGCCGCCGGGATATTGCTTCCCGGAATGACCAAGGGCTTGCGCCCGTCGGCGAAACGCCCCGTTCGTGGTCCGATGATCAGAAGGGCGGCAAGTGCGATCCAGCCGCCCACGGAGTGCACCACGGTCGATCCGGCAAAATCCACAAAACCGCGGCGAGCGAGCCACCCATCCGCCACGCCGTAGAGCCCGCCACCCCACACCCAATGACCGAAGACCGGATAGATCAGTGCGGAGAGAATGATGGTGGAAACGATGTAAGACGAGTACTTCATTCGCTCGGCAACCGCGCCGGACACGATGGTTGCCGCCGTGGAGCAGAACATCGCCTGAAACAGAAAGAAGGCGGCAACCCACATGCTGCCGTCACTGTGCACAAAGAAGTAGGTAGTACCAAAGAGCCCCGCTCGGGTTGCCCCGAACATCAGGGCAAATCCGAATATCCAGAAACAGACCACCGAGACACCGAGGTCGGTGAGGTTCTTCACCGCCACGTTAATGCTATTTTTTGACCGGGTGAGACCGGTTTCCAGGAACGCAAAGCCGGCCTGCATGAAGAAGACCAGCACAGCCGAGACCATGATCCAGAGGATGTCCAACATCGACGCATCCATTGCCGTTTCCCCTTGCCGCCGCCGGGCGGCTTTGTGCTTATTCCAGTCCCACCGTCAGGTAGCAGGTATGACTGCGCCACCGAATGGGAATGGTAAATATCGGAGGTTTTAATTTCATGAGAATGTCTTCGGGCGTTCCCTTGACGATGATGGGAACCGAGATCATGAATGTGTTCCCAAAGACATTTCGTACATTTCCTGCGATGGTATTGGAGAGTTCTCCGACCATGTCGAGCACGTCGTCGTCGTGCACGTCGGTGGTGCCGAGAATGATGGACGCGAGTTCAGCCAGCATGGCGCGGTCTGCGGTTACGTAGATGGCCCCCCGCTTTGCGCCGGAGATGCCGATGATCCCGGTGTGCCCCAGCAGGATCGCAGAACCGGTTTTCACGGTGGGGATTCCCATCTTCGCCTGTTCGCCGGCGACCTCCTGGAAGTAGCGTACCACCACGTCGATGAACGCTTTCAGTTCCTGTTCGCTCACGCGGGTTCTCCCATGATGTGGAGCAGCTCGTCGCGCAGCTGTTCCCGGGTAAAAGGTTTCGGCAGAAAGCCTGCCGCGCCCAGCTTCAAGGCTTGGAGACCGGTCGCACGATCGCTGAGGGCGGAGACAATCAGCACGCGGGTGTTTGGCCGGCGACTCATGATCTCCTGCAGGCAGCTGAGACCGTCCAGGTTGGGCATCGTAATGTCCATGGTAACCAGATCGGGTTGATGCTGTTCGAGCAGGTCGAGGGCTGCTTGCCCATCGGAAGCGGTAGCGACAATCGACAGCGCCAGGCCCTCGCTGTACGCAGCGATTGCGCGGCGGATGATGTTCGAGTCGTCAACAATCAACAGTCTTGCGCACATGACGCCATCCCTACACTCCGTACTATTCAGTGTAAGAAACGCCGTTTCAGTGTGTCAAGAAAAAATGAGAGACAGTTTCGTGTATTTCGACATAAAATGATACAAAATGGTAGGGTTGGCGTGGGGCGATCGAGCCTCCCTATCCGTCACATCATCCGCATCGATCCTTTGTAACGGCCTACATCGAGAACCAGAATG
>REDM01000038.1 GCA_007693485.1 Spirochaetaceae bacterium | reverse complement strand
CCATGGCGCAAAACCGGGCAATTCTGCGAGAACCGATGGTGGTTGCCATCATCATCGCGATGTTCGCGCTGCTCGCTCTCTTCATCATTTATCCCATATTTGCGGTGGTTCGACTGAGCATGAGTCCGGGTGGCTCATTCTCAGTGGACGTCTACCGCGAGCTCTTTGATCGCCCCCGCTACCTGCGCGCAATTACCAACAGCGTCTGGCTGGGTGCGGTTGTGGCAACCATCGCGACCACGATCGGGTTTCTCTTTGCCTTCGCGATCTACCGTGGAGGGATCAAGGGACGCAGGTTTTTCCAGGCGATTGCGATTCTGCCCATCATCTCGCCACCCTTCATGTTCGCCCTCTCGGTTATCTTGCTTTTTGGCCGCAACGGGCTGATCACTGCGCGACTGCTGGGGCTCGATACGGGAGGGATCTTCGGCCTGCCGGGACTGATTCTTGTTCAGACCGTCAATCTCTTCCCGATCGCCTACCTGACCCTGAGCGGGATTCTCCAGGGAATCGATCCCGATCTGGAGACCGGGGCGATGAACCTCGGTGCATCGCGCTTCACGGTCTTTCGCACGATCACGCTGCCGCTCTCCAAGCCGGGATTGCTCGCCAGCTGGATGGTGGTCTTTGTGACCTCCATGACCGACTTCGGCAACCCCATCATGATCGGGGGCAGTTTTGACGTGCTCTCGGTGCAGGCATACATGGAGTTCACCGGTATGGGCAATCTGCCGCGTGGCGCGGCCCTCGCGGTTCTTCTGCTGATTCCCACCGTGTTGGTCTACTTCATGCAAAAAGCCGTCTTGCGGCGTGGATCCTACGCAACCATCACCGGTAAGTCTTCGCGCCGCGGCCGCCCCAACACCGGTCCCGCGATGCGCGCAATCCTCACTTCGTTTTGTGTCTTCATGACAGGCGTTGTGGTGCTCTTCTACGGTACCATTGTTGTTGGGAGTTTCGTTCGGCTCTGGGGCGTGAACTGGTCGTTTACCCTGGACCACTTCAGCTACAGCTGGGACGTGGGCTTTGTCACGCTCTACCGGACGGTCTTGCTTGCCCTCATCGCCACACCCATAACCGCCATCATGGGCACGGTTATTGCGTTCCTGATGATGCGAAAGGTCTTCCCCGGCCGCAACGCCTTGGGCATCCTCTCCATGTTGAGCTACGCGATTCCCGGCACCGCAATCGGTATCGGGTACGTGCTGGCCTTCAACGTGGCGCCGTTCCGGTGGTCGGGTACCGCCTTCATCCTGGTGACCTCCTTTGTCTTTCGAAACGTACCGATTGCCGTCGAGAGCGGGATCGCAGCGCTCAAGCAGATCTCGAACGAGATCGAGGAGTCGTCCACCAACCTCGGGGCAAACAGTTCCCAGACCTTCCGCCAGATCACGCTGCCGCTGATCAAACCGGCTTTCTTTGCCGGCGCCACCTTTGCATTCGTGCGCAGCATGACGGCAATCAGCGCCATCATCTTTCTGGTCTCCGCGCGCTGGAACCACGTGACGGTATTGATTCTGGCACAGACCGAAATCCTGCGGCTCGGTGCCGCGTCGGTGCTCTCCACGGTCCTGATCATTGTGATCATGGCCTTCATCTACCTGATCATGAAGGCAACCGGCCTCAAGCGCGATCAGGTGTTTTCGTCGGCGCAGTGATCGCGGCCGTCTGACATCGAGTTTGAACAGGAGATTCTGATATGAGTAACGACTACCTGGTCCTGAAGAATCTGGTGAAGGTCTTCACCGACGGCCGCGGCGAGAAGGTCCGTGCCGTAGACAATATCGACCTGACCATTGGCCGTGGCGAGTTTGTCACCCTCCTTGGGCCATCCGGTTGCGGAAAGACGACCACCCTGCGCATGATCGCCGGGTTTGAACACGCCACGTCCGGCACCATCGAGATGCACGGCAAAGACATCAGCCCGATTCCCCCCTACAAGCGCAATATGCCGATGGTGTTCCAGAGCTACGCGCTCTTCCCGCACATGACCATCTACGACAACGTCGCGTACGGGCTGAAGCTGCGCAATGCCTCCAAGTCGGAGGTGGCTGCGAAGGTGGCCGATGCGTGCCGTATGGTGAATCTGGTCGGGGTGGAGAAGCGCTATCCCGGTGAGCTCTCCGGCGGCCAGCAGCAGCGCGTGGCTCTCGCCCGCGCCCTGGTGCTGAAGCCGGAAATTATCCTGTTTGACGAGCCGCTCTCCAACCTGGACGCGAAACTCCGAATCCAGACGCGCACCGAGATCAAGCGGGTTCAGCAGAACATGGGTGTCACCGCGCTCTACGTGACCCACGATCAGTCGGAGGCGCTCAGCCTCTCGGACAAGATCGTAATCATGAATCACGGAAAGATCGCCCAGGCCGGTGCCCCGGAAGACGTCTACAACAATCCCAACTCACCCTTCGTCTCCGACTTCATCGGCAACGCGAACTTCCTCGATGCGGTGGTACAATCGGTTACGGCCGACGCGGTCACGGTGGACCTCGCCGGGGCGCCCCTTTCCATCCCGGTGGCGCGCTGCGAAGGTGAGCTTTCGGTGGGTGACGCGGTCCGGGTTTCGGCGAAACCCGAGGCGATCGCGGTCAACACCGAGAAGTCGGCCTACGCTGCCGTCGTGGACGTGAGTTCGTTCGTGGGACCGATTACCGAGTACAAGTTGAAGTTTGGCGAGGAGAAGATCATTACGGCGATCCAGTCCAACCAGGACGGGCTCGCCAAGGTCTACCACGCGGGCGCCGAGGTCTTCCTCCACCTGAAACCGCAAAGCCTCCGACTCTACCGGGCGTAGCGCGCACTCCAGTCGGCCATCTGGGCGAGGATGGGCAGCAGTGCCCGCCCTCGCTCGGTGAGCTGATACTCGGTGTGCGGCGGAGTGGTTGAGATCACCCGCTTGGACACGATCATCATCTCCTCCAGCCTTGCCAGCCGTTGCGAGAGGGTTCGCGGATTGACCCCGCCGGCCTCCTCCTGAATGCGACAAAACCGCTGCGGACCGTGCTCGAGCGACTGGACGATGAACGGACTCCACTTGTCACCCAACACCGCCATGGCCGCCGCCATGCATCGATGCGATTTTCCTTGACCTTTCATCCTATGCTCACTATCTATAGTATAGCACTATACCAGGTAAAGTACAGGAGCAATTTTATGAACGTAATCAAGATCATCGTTGGTTCAACCCGTCCGCAACGGTTTGGGGTTCAGGTGGGCAAGTGGGTAGCTGGGGTTGCGCAGGAGTTTGCCGCCTCTTCCGGCGGTTCGGTGAAGTTTGAGGTGGTCGACCTTGCCGAGGTCAACCTGCCGCTGCTGGATGAGCCGTTTCCCGCCGGAATGAACAAGTACCAGAACGATCACACCAGGAAGTGGTCTGCGACGGTGGCGGGCGCCGACGGATTCGTGGTAATTACCCCGGAGTACAACCACTCGACCAGCGCAGCGCTGAAGAACGCGCTCGATTACGTGTTCTACGAATGGAACTACAAGCCGGTGGGTTTTGTGTCGTATGGGAGCGGCGCCGGCGGCTCGCGCGCCGTTGAGCACCTGCGGGGTATCGTTGGTGAGCTGAAGATGTACGACCTGCGCGAGTCGGTCATGATTCCCAACTACTGGGGGCAGCTTGGCGGGGACGGCGCGTTCACACCGCTTGACGAGCAGACCGCGGGCCTCAAGGCAATGCTTGAGCAGCTGGCCTACTGGACCGATGCCATGAAACCCGCCCGCGAGAAACTTGCCGCCAAGTAGGGAATCGCGAGGTCAACCTCGCGAAAGCGTCACGCTTCCGTGACTGCCGCAGGAACCGGTGCGTCGGGTGATCCCGGCGCATCGGCGGGAGTTGATTCAGTCTTTTGTTTCCCCACTTTGGCAGCCTTCGGCGACTTGGGG
>REDM01000039.1 GCA_007693485.1 Spirochaetaceae bacterium | reverse complement strand
TCGAAACGCTCTGCCGCAGCTATTCCGACGTGGAGATCGAGCGGCAGCGGGAGATTGAGCAGCGGATCAACGTGCTGAAAGCCGATCTGAACGCGCTGATCGAGGACCCCGATCACCAGGAACAGGAAGAGAGTCTTTACAACGCCAACCTGCTCGTGCCGTGTATCTTCAACTCCGGCTGTGTTCTGGGCAAGCACGGAATGACCTGCCTTGAGATTGAGAACGGCGAGATGCGGCTGGTTTACTGGTTCGACAGCCGCCGCAGCAAGAAATACCTGAGGTATCGCCGCTACGGCACGGATCAGATTGACGGGCAGCCCTTCCACCGCGTTGTTCTGAAACGCGACACCCTCGACTATATCTTCTCGCGCATCCGGCTTCTGGCTTAGGCTTTCGGCTTCGACTCTGAACCCATACTCTGAGCCGGTACTCCGGGGCACAGCCCATCGCGCCACACCGGCGGAAAGGCGTCCGGGCCGAGCGCAACGCCACAGAGCGCACCGAGCACCGCGCCTCTGCCGCAGTTGTCTCCGCCGGCCATCGTGTTGTGAATGAGTGCTTCGCGCGGATCGGCTGCGTATCGAAGCGCCAGATACGCGGTGGCCGGCATGGACTCATCCAGATAGCAGGCGGTGCTGAAGTGTCGCCCCAGCACCTCTCCCGGCGGCAACGTGGCGAGCCGCTCGATGGGTCCTGAGAGAAACTCAAGATCCTGCCTGCGCACATGATCAAGGAGGCATTCCGTAAGCGAAATCCCATCCCAGAGTTCGCCGGCCATCACCAGAAGGTCGGAAGCGGCGGTTTCAACCTGCGCACCGCCGTGCGTCACCGCGACGTGCGACTGCACTGCCGCCGCCGCCTCAGGGTGACCATGTCCGAGGCTGCGCAGGGTCGCGTACAGCGGGATCACCGGCACCATGCCGCCGATATGTTTCTCGACTACGGCACAGCGCTCGGGTGGGCGCCCCCGCCGCAGGTTAAGAAAGAATCCGCGGTGGCACTCTTCCACGTAGGTATCGCGGTGTCCCGCAGGGTTCCGCATGAACCGCAGGTACTCGTCAATCCAGGCCTCCCGATCGTACCCGCCCCGTTGCGCTACCAGACGAAGCACGCGCTGCACCAGCTGCACGTTCAGGGTGTTCTCTCCGGCGCGCAGGAACTGGTGATAGTGCACGCCGCGCTGTCCCCAGTACGCGCGCTGTTCGCCCAGGATGTCAAACTCTGGTTCGGTGGGAGCGTATTGGCTGCGCCACAGAATGCTGTCGGGATGATGCCTGGGTGGATCGACGAAGCGGTCGATGACCCCAAATTGCGCCTGAAGCGCCTCGCGGTTGTAGTACCAGTGAGCGGGCATCGCGAGGGCGTCACCAATCATGGCTCCCAGTGCGGCACCTTCGGCCCGCGCTGCCGCGGTGATGTTCAAAGAGGGTGTCTGTTTCACAAATCAGAAAATACTCAAAGTGACGGCCGGCGTGGAGGGTTCCTGCACGATTGTTGCGGACGGTTCAGCGCGCTCCGGTGACGCAGAGATGCTCCATCTCCAAGGGGACGGCCCGAAAGCTGCCGGTAACAATGCGCCCACCAAGGTCGAGCACCGGCTGGCGGCAGCGGTCGATGATGCCGGTGTCGCTGGTGGCGATCGTAGCGTCTTTGCTGGCGGCAACTGCAGCGTCCACCGATTCGTGCACGGCCGCGGTGAACTCGGTTGCCGCGAAACCACCCCGCGCCCATGTGGCTGCGAGCTCCGCGCTCTGGTCCCGACTCCACGGCAGCTGCGCATCGAGCAGCATGGAGATGCTTCGAAACCCTGCTGCCGCCATTGTGGCACACAGCAGCTCGGCGACGCGGGTGAATCGCTGGTCGTGTGGCAGCCGGCCTCGCGTACCGCCGATGTCGCGGATAAACCCGTCGGTTGCGCGGACCAGCGGACGCCCGGCGAGGCAGTTCCACACCGTGAACAGTACGTTGTGGCCGTCGATCACCAGATCACCGGTATTCGCAGCAGCGTGACTTGGCTCCGCGTCCAATGCGTCCGGTACGATCAGCCGTTCGCTCCTCGTTCGCGACGCCGCTTGCGAGAACACCCCGCGGAAGAGCATGCCGCGTTCGGTGCGGGAGAGGCGGAAGCGGTTTCCGCAGAGCTGCAGCGCCTGCTGGTCGGGGTAGTCACGGTCCAGGAGCCATTGGTAGTCGTGCGCTGCGTACGCGAGCGTTTCGCTTGGGGTGTGCACTACGGGCGTTCGGTCGTCTGGTTCCCGGCTCACCCTTTGATTTCCCCCGGCCGCCAGAACTCGAAGATCAGCACGTCAAAGAATCTCAGGCAGCGCTCGCGGTCATCGGTCTCCTTGACGGTCCAACCTACCAGGGCGCCGCCGAGCAGACGCACGAGGCGGAGTCGCAGGCGGCCGACGCCGTCCTGATGGCGGAAGGCCACAAAGTGGGGCCGGGTTGCCACGTTGGTGAGAAGTTGAACGAGGAGGAAACGCACCGGCGCTCGCTGTTTGTCAAAGGTGGAGGAACCAGCTGAGAGCTGCCCCCGCACTACCCCGCTGCGGTTGCGCCGGAACCAGCGCACGATGCCCGGATGAAAGGACTCGATGCAGTAGGGCCCGATGTAACGGTCCAGCAGCCGGGCGGTCTCGGTGCAGAGCACGTCGTTGCGGGGACCGTCCTTCAGCTCTACGATGAGGGGCACGCGTCCGCCCACCAGCGCGAGTACTTCGGACAGCAGGGGGATTCGTTCGGCCGTGTCGAAGAGGCGGAGCCGGGACAGCGCGTCGGTGCTCAGGTCGGCCACGGCGCGTGGGTCATTGCAGACGCGCACGAGGTCGTCGTCGTGAAAGACCACCACCTGCCCGTCGGCCGAGAGCTGCACGTCGAGCTCGATGCCGTAACCGGCCTCACAGGCAGCGGCAAATGCGGGAAGCGAGTTCTCGGGGATGGTGCCATCGGGGGTGTGCAGCCCGCGGTGGGCAAAGTGGCGATCGAAGAGCGGCGTGCACCACCGCCGGCCGGTGCGTGCCGGGGCAATCAGAAAGAGCCACAGCACGGCGAGCCCCATGGCGGCGAGTGCGACTGGGGCGAGTGTTTCGGACACGCCGATCACGGTCCTGGGTCCGGCTCGGAAATTGGACCATCGCCCGTGGTTGGCGCCACGTGCGAGCTCGACGCGACCTCACCGCCGCGCACCCGCCCCATGATGAGGAAGG
Organism: Spirochaetaceae bacterium; assembly: GCA_007693485.1. Classification (GTDB taxonomy): domain Bacteria; phylum Spirochaetota; class Spirochaetia; order DSM-27196; family PWMO01; genus PWMO01. The sequence goes on along the minus strand of REDM01000039.1, from coordinate 676 downwards.
CGACAGCCATCATCACCGCCGAGTAGGCGAAGATCATGCGAAGACCAACCGTCTCGCCGAAGCCGGCGGAGAAGAGGTCGATCAGTGCGCCGCTGATGGGCGGCGACGTGATGGCCGCGCCCTGGCTGAACAGGTAGTACAGACCGGTGTAGATGCCCATGTTTCCGAAGGTGGCCATCTGCCAGAGCATGGGGAAGGAGTTGGTGATCACCGATCCCCAGCACATGCCAAAGAAGAAGAGGATCGCCAGGAAGATCACCCACGCGCTGAAGGCGGGAAGACCCATCGCGCGCGTCAGCGGCTCGTGGATGAACATCAGCAGGAGGGCGATCACGATGCCCACCAGGGAGACGCGGATGACCCTTCGTCGACCCACGTGATGGGCGATGATGCCCGAGGGGATCGCGAGGAGCAGGTAACCGATGGCCACCGCTCCGGGGGAAAGGCCGGCGAGCCCTTCACTCACGCCGAGCACCTCGCGGCTGTAGATGCCCATGAAGGGCAGTACCCCCTGATACCCCAGAAACCAGCAGTAGAGCGCCAGCAGGATGAGCATGGCACTTCGGTCACGCCCCCCAAAGACCAGCCGCAGCGACTCGCGCAGTGGAGTCCGGGTGGACGCTTCCTTCGCCGCCGCTCCTTCGCGCACGAAGGCGAAGAGCAGGACGGTGGCGAC
>REDM01000040.1 GCA_007693485.1 Spirochaetaceae bacterium | reverse complement strand
GTACCCGCCGATCTCGCCCGGCACGCCATCCTCACCCCGCTGGTGTTCGGCCCGGAAGAGCTGGCGTCCGGCGTCTGGCAGCAGACCGTGGAGCCGGTGGACGCGCTCTTCATCCACGCTCACCCGGACGATGAGAGCCTGGACTTTGCGGTGCTGATGGCCGCCCTTGGGCGCCGGGGGCTCCGAATTGCCACCCTGCTGTTGACCGACGGCGAGTCGGGGATCGACCGCTACCCCAGCCGAACGGTTCCGGCGGGCTACCCGGCGGGACGGCTCGCGGGTGAGACGCTGCGGACGGTGCGGGTAGAGGAAACGCGGCGCGCGCTGGCGATCCTCGGGTCGGACTACTACCTGCGCGCGGGATGGCGCAACCACCCGTACAACCGCCGGGCGGACGAGCTGCCGCTGGACGCAATCATGGCCGCCTGGGGCGGCGAAGAGGCGGTGGTGACCCAGGTCGCCCAGGTGATCGCCGCGCTTGCCCCGCGTCTGGTAGTGGCTCCCGACGGCCCGTCGGAGGCGCGGGAGCACTTTGAGCACGAGGCAACGGGCGTCGTGGTTCGCCGTGCCATTGAAATGGAGCGCGCCGCGGGCCGGGGTCCCGGGGCCTACCTGATCTCGGTGGACCCGTTCCAGCGCGAGCTCTACCCGGACGCGATCGCCATACCCCGGGCGCCGTGGGGAGAAGACCTGCGAGCCGTGCAGGGAGCGGCACTCAGCCAGCACCATACGCAGGCCGACGCATCGGTGATCGGCATCCGGCGCCTGCTCGATCTTCCCTTCGAGTACTACCGAGTCGTCCATTGGGGTCTCGAAGAGAGCCTGGATGAACTGCTGGGCGTTGCGGGGGGAGTGCGAAGCGAAGCTACCCCGCGCTGATGGTCGGGCGCTTACGGTCACGCGGGAAAAGTCAGAACCGCACGGGTTCCGCTACCGGGAGGGTCGGCGCCGGGCTCAAAGGTGATGGTGCCACCAAGTTGCTCGGTGAGGGCTTCAACCATGGTCAGGCCGAAACCCGCCGGATGGTCCCCGGGGTGTGCAGGGAGCGGCATACCCGGACCGTCGTCCTCGACACTGACCATTACCGATCCTGCGGGGAACCCCGCGCATACCGTCACGGTACCCTCCGGGCGATCGCCGATCCCGTACTTCATCGCGTTGGTCACCAGTTCGTTGATGATGAGCCCAAGCGTTGACAGGCGCTTCACGTCGATGGAGACCAGGTCCGGGATTTCCGGCGCTTGCCCGGCTTGGTCGACGGCGTGCCCTTCTTCGCTGATCAGTTGTACCCGAACCCGGCTTGCCGCCGGAAACAGGCCCACCACCTGCGAGACCAGGCGCGAGAGATACTCCGAGACACGCCCGGTACCGTGAGCCTCGGCGCGGTAGAGCTGATCGTACAGCACTTCCATGGTGCCGAAGCGGCTGCGCGCGTCGTTCAGGGCTGCAACCGCATCCGGGTCGTGGAGCGTCCCCGCCTGCAGCGAGAGCAGACTCACCATGGTGTTCATGTTGTTCTTGACCCGGTGATGGACCTCTTTGAGCAGGGTCTCTTTCTCCTGGAGAAGCTCCACGATCCGGGTCTGGTCACGAACGCGCTGCGAGATATCAACGTCGAGACAGAAGAGCTCCGGCTCGCGGCCGGGCAGATGCACAATGGTATGGCTGGAGTAGACGTCAATCGGCGTGCCGTCTTTGCGCTTCAGGCGGAGTTCTCCCGGCTTCAGGACCACACCGGTTTCGACCATCTGCCGTACCTCCCGTGCGACCTGGTCGCGGTGCTCCGGCAGGATGATGAGATCAAGGAGGTTTGCACCAACCGCCTCGGAAGCAGAATAGCCGTAGAGATCGAGGCATGCATCGTTCCAGAACGTGACCGTTCCGTCGGCCCGATATCCCTGAATTGCTACCGACGCCACATCCTGCAGCACCCGGCGGAACCGCTGATCACTCTCCCGCAACGCCGCCTCGATGAGCTTCCGCTCTTCAATATGGCGCGCCTTCAGAAGATTCTGATGGGCGGAGTGAGAGAGCTGCTTCGCAACCGTATAGAGCAGCTGGGCGATGCGGTTGAACTGCTCGACGGACATTTCGGGCACATCGTGATAGGCGGACATGAAGGCGTCTTCATCCGCACCAATAGTCCGCGCATACGCGCGCATCTCCGACTCGTCCTGTGCTTCGTTGCGCACCTGGCCGATGAGCCAGTTGGCCACGTGGTGCTCACCCGCGCTGATATTGGCGCCGGCATCCCAGAGCCCGCAGCTGAGACAACGGTGCACGATCGGACCGTCCGGGTTGACCACCCCGAAGGCTGCATCCGAGCGCATGCAGTTGGCATTTCCGATCTCGGTGGCGCGGATGACGTCGTGGCAGAGGCGGGTGAACCCGCTTGGCCGGGTAACCGGGGTGCCGTCGGGCAGCGTGATGAGCGCCGCGACGTGCATCGCCTGCGAGAACTGGTCCTGCAGCGTCTGCAGTTCCTCGATATCGAAGAGATTGTACACGGTGATTGGCTCGCTGCCGCGCGCCTGCGAATCGCTGAACGCTGCGTCGAGAGGGGACGTGCGAGGCTCCTTTGTCGGTCTCCGACGACGGGCACGGAACCGGATCCAGCCCGATTCACCGATAATCAGAACGACATTTAAATTATAATAGAGATTTGTTGTTTACGCAAGATATCGTTTGCAGAAGTTTGCCGCGGCGGATCGTGGGCTCACACCTGTGCGGCGATGTCTGCTACCGTCCGCCAGGAGCGGACGTCCACTCCGTGGCGGGTTGAATCGTCCTCGCCGCCGTAGAAGAGCACCGGGGTCGCGCCGGTGCATTCGTCGTTCAGAGCGCACCAGCGACGCAGTCCGGTGAAAAAATCCGTTGTGACGGTGGCTCCAGACTTGATCTCCATGGGCTGCAGTATATCCCCATGTTCGGCGATGACATCGATCTCCAGACCGGCACGATCCCGCCAGAAGAAGAGATTCGACGGGAGCCCGCGATTCATGCGCCCTTTGAGCAGCTCTGCGATGACCCAGTTCTCAAAAATCTGTCCACGCATGGCGTGCGTTGCGAGATGGCGCTCATCTTCGATTCCCATCAGAGACGCGACAACTCCCGTATCGTGGAAATAGAGCTTTGGGGCCTTGATCAGCCGTTTGCTGAAGTTACGATGGTGCGGTTGCAGCAGAAACAGGATATAACTCGCCTCAAGAACGGAAATCCACGACCGGGCGGTATTGTGGGTGACGCCACAGTCTGCCGCAAGCGCGGAGAGATTCAGCACCTGCCCCACCCGGGCGGCGCACATCCGGAGAAAGGTCTGAAACACGTGGAGATCCCGAACCTGAATGAGCTGATGCAGGTCTCGCTCCAGGTAGGTGGCGATATATCGCGGATACCAGTCCTGCGGCGTCACGGGACGGTCGTACAGCGGAGGGAAACTCCCGGTGTAGAGACACGACGGCATGGTAGTGGGGGCCCTTCCCGCGTCGCGCAGCTCCCCGAATGAGAAAGGCAGAAGGGTAACCAGGCCGACCCGACCGGCGAGCGACTGGGTGATGCCGGCGCGGAGTCCAAACTGCTGAGAACCGGTGAGAACAAAGAGCCCCATACGCCCATCCAGGTCCACCCGGCTCTGCAGGTAGGAAAAGAGTTCGGGTACCCGCTGCGCCTCATCCAGTACGGCGCCATCGGGAAACTGGCCCAAAAATCCTCGTGGATCATCCAGCGCGTACCCTCGTGTGTCCGGGTCTTCCAACGACACGTAGGGTTTTTCGGGAACAACCGCACGCGCCAGCGTCGTCTTCCCGGACTGCCGAGGCCCGGTAATCGCGACTACCGGAAACCCGTTTCGGAGTCGATGAATCGTCTCAGTAAGGTGTCGGGGTATCACGACCTTCAGGGTAGGCCGGATCGTGCGGATTGTCAATACAATTTACAATCCGCACAATGAGATGATATGGC
>REDM01000117.1 GCA_007693485.1 Spirochaetaceae bacterium | reverse complement strand
GGCCAGGTAGGATTCGAACCTACAACATCCGGTTTTGGAGACCGGCGCTCTAGCCATTGGAGCTACTGGCCTATGATTACGACTATTTCACCTTGGTCTCACGGTGCAAGGTATGCTTACGATCCGTAGGACAGAATTTGTTCAACTCCAGTTTACCCTGGATATTTTTCTTGTTCTTCTTCGTCGTGTAGTTGCGATTATTACACACGGTACACTGAAGGGCGATGAGCTCTACGCTCTTTCCTTTTGCACTCGCCATTGGTTACTCCCCGCCTTAGATTCCGGCACGTCGCGCATTCCCGCCGGCCGACCGTACAAAAAAAATCGAGCCCTCGATCGGATTTGAACCGATGACCCCGTCCTTACCATGGACGTGCTCTGCCAACTGAGCTACAAGGGCATCATGTGGATGACAAACCTACCAAAGCGAGATTGCTTTGTCAATAGCCCTTGTCATGAACGCTGTAAGCTTCGTTCGCCCTAATCAGGGCGCCGCACGGGAAGCCCATATCCCTCCAGCACCTCAGCAACCGCCCGCATCTCGTTGGCGGTGGGCGGAGAAACCGACTCCAGAAGGTATCGCTCCCCAAGCGCCTCCCATTTGTGCCGACCGAGCTCGTGATAGGCCAGCAACTCGACGCGCTGCAGATCTCCGTGTTCAGCCAATTCCGCAATAAACGACCCCAGCGCGGCTACGTCGGCCTCGGCGGTGGTGTATCCCGGAACCACCACATGGCGCACCCAGAGAGGACGTCCGGTGCGGGCCACCTCGCGAGCGAAATCGAAGATACGGCGGTTGGTAACACCCACAAGATTCCGATGCGCATCGTCGTCGGCATGCTTTAGATCGAGGATGACCAAATCGGTGCGTTCGAGCAGTGCATGGATGACCGGTGTAATCGCAGCGTGGCCGGAGGTATCGAGCGCGGTAGTCAAACCGAGCCCGTGCACCAGATCAAAGAGCTCGCCAACCGCGGCCGCCTGCAGCAGCGGCTCTCCACCCGTGGCCGTTACCCCCCCACCCGACGGACGAAGGAACCCGGCGTAGCGCTCGATGTCCACCGCCAGATCGGCCACCTTCACCGTCTTTCCGCCGGCGCGCGTCCAAGTATCTCTGTTGTGACAGTAGGCGCAGCGAAGCGGACACCCCTGGAAGAACACCACGTAGCGAATGCCCGGCCCGTCGACCGTACCGAAGGTCTCCACCGAATGGATGGTGGCCGTCGTCTGCGACGCATCGGTGGCCCCGGCGAGGCCACCACCGATGGGGGTTCCACGCATCAGATGCGCGCGTGAAAGGTCCGGTTGATCACGTCGAGCTGCTGCTCACGGGTGAGCTTCACAAAGTTGACCGCATATCCCGACACCCGAATCGTAAGCTGCGGGTAGCGCTCCGGGTGCTCCATCGCGTCGCGCAGCATGTCACGATCGAGAACGTTGACATTGATGTGATGTCCGCCCTCGGATACATAGCCGTCGAGCAGCGAACAGAGGTTGGAGACTCTCCCGCTGTCGTCCTTGCCGAGTGATGATGGCTCGATCGAGAAGGTATACGAAATACCGTCCTGCGAGAACTCGTAGGGCAGTTTTGCAACCGAACTCAGGGATGCCAGCGCGCCGTGAGAGTCGCGCCCGTGCATGGGATTGGCTCCCGGCGCGAACGGTTCTCCCGCCTTCCGCCCATCCGGCGTGTTTCCGGTTTTGGCGCCGTACACAACGTTGGAGGTGATGGTCAGAACCGACATGGTGGGCTCGGCGTTGCGGTAGGTGCGATTCTTCTGGAGTTTCTTCATGACGCGCTCCACCAGGTCAACAGCAATCGAATCCACCGCCGGGTCGTTGTTGCCAAACTTTGGCCAGCTGTCGGCGTTGGGTCCTTCGATCGCAAAATCCACCACCGTGCCCGCCTCGTCGCGTATCGCGCGGACCTTCGCGTGCTTGATGGCCGAAAGGGAGTCGGCGCAGACCGAGAGACCGGCAATACCGCACGCCATCGTACGAAGCACGTCGCGGTCATGCAGCGCCATCTGCAGCCGTTCGTAGCTGTACTTGTCGTGCATATAATGGATAACGTTCAGCGTATTGATGTAGAGGTTGGCGATCCAGTCGAGGAAGAAGTCGAACTTGCTCATCACCTCGTCGTAATCGAGGTACTCGCCGTGAATGGGCTCAAAGCGCGGCCCCACCTGAATGCCGTTCAGCTCGTCGCGTCCGCCGTTAATCGCGTAGAGCAGCGCCTTGGCGAGGTTACAGCGCGCGCCGAAGAACTGCATCTGTTTGCCGAGACGCATCGCGGATACGCAGCAGGCAATGCCGTAATCGTCGCCCCAGTAGGGACGCATCAGGTCGTCGTTTTCATACTGGATCGAGCTGGTGTCAACCGAGACCTTGGCGGCGTACCGCTTGAACGGTTCGGGCAGGCCAAGCGCCCAGAGAACGGTAAGGTTTGGTTCCGGTGCGGCGCCGAGGTTATAGAGCGTGTGCAGAAAACGGAACGAGGTACGGCTGACGAGGGTTCGCCCATCGGTCCCCATTCCCCCCAACACTTCGGTGACCCAGGTTGGATCGCCGGAGAAGAGCTGGTTGTAGTCCGGGGTGCGCAGAAACCGTACCAGGCGCAGCTTCATCACAAAGTGATCGATCAATTCCTGGGCCTGCGACTCGGTGAGCACACCGGCGGCGATGTCTCGCTCCATGTAGACGTCAAGGAAGGTCGCAACGCGTCCGAGACTCATCGCGGCGCCGTTCTGCTCCTTGACCGACCCGAGGTAGGCAAAGTAGAGCCACTGGATCGCCTCTCGAGCATTTCCTGCGGGGCGAGAGATGTCGAAGCCGTACGCCTCGGCCATGGTGAGCAGCTCGCGCAACGCGGAAATCTGCTCGGAGATCTCTTCACGCAGCCGGATCTCGTCTTCTTCCATGGAACCAATCTCAACCGAGCTCTTCTGGTCTTCTTTGTCCTGAATCAGCCGGTTGATTCCGTACAGCGCGACTCGGCGGTAGTCACCGATGATGCGCCCGCGGCCGTAGGCGTCAGGTAACCCGGTAATGATTCCCGCGCTCCGGGCGGCGCGCATTTCGGGAGTATAGGCATCGAAAACACCGTCGTTATGCGTTTTTCGATAGCGGGTGAAGATCTCCCACACCTTGGGGTCGAGGGTGAAGCCGTACGCTTTACAGGCGCTCTCGGCTACCCGGATACCGCCGTTGGGTATGATCGCGCGACGGAGGGGTGCGTCGGTCTGAAGGCCAACAATCCGCTCCAGCGATTGATCGATGTAGCCGGGGCCATGCGAGTCGATGGTGGAGATGGTCGAGGTGTCAACATCCAGGGTGCCGCCCGCTGCGTTTTCGCTCGCGAGCAACTTGGATACCTTTGCCCACAGCGCAGTGGTCGCCTCGGTGGGAGGCGCGAGAAAGGACTCATCGCCCTCATACGGAACGTAGTTGCGCTGAATGAAATCGCGGACGTCGATGTGGTCGACCCAGCGGCCTGCACGAAATCCAGCCCATTCGGCTGAAACGGTCTCGGTGAGAGAGGGAACAGTATGTGTCATGGCGTGCCTTTCTTTTTCGGTTTGAGTGGTGAATATCAACAGGTGCAACGTATCATATTGAGAACACAATGTAAACCCGTTTGGTCGGGAATGCCCAACGGGCGAAGGAGCGTACGCGCGATCTGCTGATCACGCGATCGAAGCCCGCTCAGCCGGCAAAGGCCTTTCGCAGGCGAGGTATCCAGCGCTTCAGCCGCGCGTCGGTCTGATCGGCCTGGTTGTCCTCGTCGAGGATGAGACCCAACAGCTTCCCGTCGCGTTCCGCGCGGGAGGCGATATAGTTGTACCCCTCGGGCTCGGTGAAGCCAACGACCGTACCGCCACGCTCGGTCACCTTGTCGACCAGCAACGGTACGCAGTCGCAGAAGGCGTCGCCATAGTGCTGCTGGTCACCGAGGGCGAGAACCGCGACCCGCTTGCCTGAAAAATCTACTTCATCGAGATCAGGGTAAAACTCTTCCCAATCGTCCTGGAGATCTCCCGCCCCCCAGGTCGATACCGCAAGAATGAGGTTACGGTATCGGTCGAAGTCGGCCGGCGTAGCGTCCGCCACATCCAGGAGGTCCGCGGTCTCCCGGCCGAGCATGAGCTGAAGTTTACGGCATACATCTCGCGTGTTGCCGGTTGAAGATCCATAGATAATGCCGATGCTCGCCATAGAACATCCTCCCTGGAGCTGCTCGCAAACGTCGAGTCGTTGGTATGGGCGATGCGTTGAACATACCCATAAACTCGGACCGTGGCAACGACCGGACGAAAAAAAGCGGTATCACTGCGCCCGGTTCGCACGGCGGTGGCACGGCGGTGGCACGGGGAGGCCCGGCGCACTATACTAACCGTGAAGGAGAATGAATGAGTAATCTCGCCCCCGCGTCCGCGCGGTATGAACAAACCGTCCAGCGCTTCCTTGACGAGCTGGAACAGGCCGGCAAGCGCAAAACCCCCCAACGGGCGGCGATCTGCCGAGCGGTGGTGGAGTCGGGCGGCCACCCCACGGTTGCCGAGATCTACCAACGCGTCACCCGCTCCTTTCCGATGATCAGTCAAGCGACCGTGTATAACACTGTCGATACGCTTCGGGAACTCGGACTCATCATCCGGCTGGACATTGCCAATCACGATCACACCCACTACGACGTTGTGACCGAGCCGCACGTGAACGTGGTCTGCCGGTACTGTGGCGCCATCATCGATGTCTACGACCCGAGTGTCGACGCCCTGCTCGAAGCGGTGGCCGGACGAAGTGGCTTCTCGCTTTCCCCGGAGGCAGGGCTCATTCTCTACGGGATCTGCCCACACTGCCTGACACGCGGCAATCACGCCCGTGGAGACGGTTCGAGTCCGGCGGAATGATGGACCGACTGAGCGTTTTCCTGATTACCCGGGATCCCGGTATTCTCGACGACCTGCGCACGTGCGCCGAGCAGCGGTCGCTCCCCTACGACCTCGAACGCCACTGGCCCCACCCCCACATTGCCCGGGACGAGGCCGAGCAGCGCAGCACCGTATTTCTGATAGAGCTCGCCGATTCAGCCGCGAACACCATCGACCTCATCCGCAGCTATCCGAACAATCCGGCGCTGGTCATTGCCCGAGCCGGTTCGGAGGACGCCGTCTGCGCGCTCCACATGGAGACCGGGTGTGAGTTTGTGATCCGGGACGACGAGGGCAGATACGTTTCGCTGCTGCCGACGCTGATCAGAAAGGTCCTTCGCGAGCGCGACCGCGAAGAGACCGCCGGCGATATGCTCCGCTCCAGCGAACACCGCTACGAAGAGCTCATTCAGGCGATTCCCGATGTGGTCTACAAGATCGATCCTTCGGGCCACTTTCTCTTCGTGAACGAAGCCGTTCGCGCCCTCGGATACGCGCCCGAAGAGCTGATCGGCCGACACTTCAGCGAAATGCTGGTGCCCGAAGAGGTTCCCCGCGTCAGCCGCAACCAGATGCTCTCGCGGATGCGCGGCACCATCACCGGCCCACAGTCCGCACCAGGCCTTTTTGACGAGCGACGAACCGGGGAGCGACGAACCCGGGGGCTTGAAGTTCGGCTGCGCACGAAGGGAAACGGCGGCGACCTGGTTGGATCGGTGAGCGCCTTTGGCGAGATTGCCGCGACCGGACATTACCACGCCGATATCCAGCGTCGCTTCTTTACCGGAACCGTGGGCATCATCCGCGATATCACCCCGCGCAAGCGGGCGGAACGGATGCTTCAACGCCTCTCGATTGCCGTCGAGCAGAGCCGGGCCGCAATCTGCATCACGGAACCCGATGGAATCGTCGTGTATGCAAATCCCCACTTTTTTCGGCTGAACCGGTTTCGCCCGGAAGAGTTCATCGGGCAGAACATGTTTGTGCTGATGCAGGACTACGTGCAGGAGGAGACGGTCGAGGAAATCACCCGGGCGATCAAGTCAGAAACGGTCTGGGAAGGCGATACGATCGTGTGGCGGGGGGACGGAGAGTCATACTGGTCGTGGATGAAGGTATTTCCCATTGTTGGCGGCTCCGGCGATGTGAGCGATTTCGTGTTCTTCCAGGAAGACATCACCGATCGAAAGCAGTCTGAGACCTTTCTGCGAGAGCGGGTCCGTGATCAGGATGACCTGCTGCGGGACATGCACGAGCAAACCAAAACCTGCATCGAGGTTATCGAGGGGCTCGTTTCAATGCGCGCCGCAGGGTTGCGGGGCACGCCGGCAGAGCGGGAGTTTGAGGCCGTGATTGCGCAGGTTCGCGCGGTCTCAGCGGTGATGCGTGGCATGATCGTAGGAACCACTCCCCCGCTGGTCAACCTGGACGGGTTTCTCAATCAGGAGTTCCCCCAGGTTTGCCAGGCCCTCAACGTACCGCCGGAAGAGGTGACGGCAGAAATCGATCTGTCGATCGCCCGGGTTTCTGCCCAGGTTGCCGTTCCCCTGGCGGTCGCGCTCGATCAGATTGTCACCGTGCTCATCGGGTTTGGACAGGTGCGCTACCTTCAGTTGGTGGGCGGCTCCGAGAATGACGAATCGTGGATTACCATCTCTCACGGAGGCCGTGACCATCTGAGCGCCCCCGAGCACGCACTTGCAGTGCGGATCGTTGAGGCGATGGCAATGCGCATGGACGGGACGTTTACTCACCGTGACGGGGCGAGTTACCGTCTGACCTTCCAGAGTACACCGTAAACGGGGGCAGCAGATGAGCATTGCAGAGATTACGTCGCGCGGGGAGGCGGAGCGACGCGCCGCCGAGGAGATCGCCGCGTCGTTGACAGCGGCGATCGCAGAGCGCGGTCGGGCGAGCCTTGCCCTTCCCGGCGGCCGTTCGATCGCCGGCGTTCTGACCCACCTTCGTTCCCTGCCGGTGCGGTGGGAAGTGGTAACCGTAATCCCCGCCGACGAGCGCGTTCTGCCGCTCGACGATCCAGACCGCAACTGGACGGTCATCGAGCGTGAACTCACCGGGCCGCTGCGGAATCGCGGCGCGATGAGCACCGCCCGTGCCATCGCCTTCCCCTACAAACCCGATGGGACCGACTGGGGTCTCGCGGGGTTTGAGCGCGAAATTGACCTTCCGCGCAACACCGAAGGGGTACTCGCGATTGATGTAATCGCGCTGGGAGCCGGCGAAGACGGGCACGTCGCCTCGCTCTTTCCCGGCAGCGACCTGCTTGCGAGCGAACACGCCGGCTACCTGCGGGTGGATGATTCTCCAAAGCCGCCACCACGCCGCATTACCGTATCGCCCCGGATGATCCGGGCGAGCGGACTCGCGGTGGTGCTCTTTCTTGGCGAATCCAAGGCGGAGGCGCTTCGGGCGTTCACCAGTGGGGAAACCGGAGTCTTCGAGTGCCCCGCCCGTCTCGCTCTCGAAGCGCGCCGATGCGAGGTCTGCGCCGGATTCTGACCCCCGTGGTGCCAAAATTGTGCTTGTATGCGGCGTCTCATTGCGTTTTTTTGTTGCGGTTCCTGCCGGTTGGGTACAGACTGGAGAGGCTGAATCGGTCACACCAGGGAGCGAATCGTGGCAATCACCATCAAAGATGTAGCAAAACTTGCGGACGTGTCGACCGCAACCGTTTCGCGCGTCATTAATAACGACGCACGGATCTCAGAAACGACGCGCGCTCATGTGCTCGAAGTGATCGAGAAGCTCAACTACAAAGTTAACTCGATTGCCCGAAGCCTCAAATCCAACCGCACCTTTACGGTTGGCTTCCTTGCACCGGAAATCGCAAACGACTTCTTCATGACCGTTGCACAGGGAGTCGAGAACAGCCTGCGCGGTCACGGCTACAACATGATCATCTGTAACTCAAACGAGAGCGCCGACGAGGAAGTGGAACGGCTCGAACTGCTGATGGAAAAATGCGTGGACGGCGTTATCATCGCGCCGTCGACCGCCAACGGTGAACACCTGAAGATCCTCAGCCGTGCGGGACTTCCCACCGTGCTCGTCGATCGACTCGCCGACGGCTTTGACTGCGACGCGGTACTGGTGGATAACGCCACCGGCACCTACAAGGCGATTCATCACCTGCTGAAGCGAGGCAAGAGCGACTTTGGCTTCATTGGTGGCGACATGAGCCTGACCCCGTTTCGTGAGCGGTATGAAGGCTTCACCCGGGCGCTCGCCGAGTTTGGCATTGAAGTTGACCCCTCACACGTTCGGCTCGGGGATTTCCACGTGGACTCGGGCTACCGGATGATGAAAGAGCTGATGGAACTCAAGAGACCGCCGGCGAGCGTGTTCATTTCAAACTACTTCCTGCACATCGGGGCCACACGATATGTGGTGCAGCATCGAAACCGCATCCCACCGGGGCTGTTCATCGCAAGCTTTGACGATATGGAGCTCTCCGACGTTACCGGCCACCCGGGCCTGACCATCGCACAGCCGGTGCTGCAGATCGGCAGTCGAGCAGCCGAGCTCCTGATGGAACGAATTGCTGCGCGTGCCCAGGGTGAGGAGTCCGGCCCGCCTCGCGTTGAACGGTTGCCAACCCGGCTGGTCTTCCATCAGGTGAATGGCGAGTGACGCCAAAAAAAGCACACGCTTTGGAACAGTCGGTTTATTTTGACGGCGCGCCCGAGCGGGGGTATAATGGCCACCTAATGCAATCGATTACATGACCCGGCCACAGGAGGAGATGACATGGCAGATATCAAGTCGTTGACGATGAACCCGCCTACCAAGCGGCTCTACGGGAATACTCCCAAGATCGGCATTCGACCGACCATCGACGGACGACGAAAGGGCGTTCGGGAGAGTCTGGAGAGCCAGACCATGGAGATGGCGAAGCGCACCGCAAAGCTGCTCGAGAAACAGCTGCGGCACGCCGACGGAACCAAAGTAAAGTGCGTTATCGCGGACACCTGCATCGGTGGCGTGGCCGAAGCAGCGCGCTGCGCGGAGAAGTTCGAGCGCGAGTGCGTTGGGCTCTCCATCACCGTGACCCCGTGCTGGTGCTACGGGTCCGAAACCATGGACATGACCCCCCTCATCCCCAAGGCAATCTGGGGGTTTAACGGTACCGAGCGACCCGGCGCGGTCTACCTGGCGGCGACGCTCGCCGGCCATACGCAGCGCGGCCTGCCCGCCTTCGGGATCTACGGCCGAGAGGTGCAGGACTCCGACGACGGGTCGATTCCGTCGGATGTCGCGGAAAAGCTCATCCGCTTCGCCCGCGCCGGACTCGCCGTGGCGACCATGCGCGGAAAGAGCTATCTCGCCATGGGCAGCGTGTCCATGGGAATCGCCGGCTGTTACGTGACCGAGAGCTTCTACAAGGAGTACCTCGGTATGCGCAACGAGTACGTCGACATGTCGGAGTTTCTGCGACGAATCCAGAACACCATCTACGATCCCAAGGAGTACCAGCGCGCCCTCGCCTGGACCAAGGCAAACTGTAAGGAGGGCCCGGATCTCAATCCCAAAGCCATCCAGCGCAGTCGCGAGAAGAAAGACACCGACTGGGAAACCTCGGTGAAGATGACCATGATCGCGCGCGACCTCATGATCGGGAATCCCCGGCTCGCAGAGCTGGGATTTGAAGAAGAGGCCCTGGGTCACAACGCGATCGCCTCGGGGTTCCAGGGGCAGCGGCAGTGGACCGACTTCATGCCCAACGGAGATTTTCTTGAAGCGATACTGACCTCCAGCTTCGACTGGAACGGGATCCGCCAGCCCTTCATGGTTGCCACCGAGAACGACAACCTGAACGCGATCTCCATGCTCTTCGGACACCTGCTGAACAATTCCGCCCAGATCTTCGCCGATGTGCGCACCTACTGGAGCCCGGATGCCGTCAAGCGCGTCACCGGAACCACCCTCACCGGTCGGGCCGAGCACGGCATTATTCATCTGATCAACTCAGGCCCCGCTACCCTCGACGGATCGGGCCGCCAGGAGATCGGCGGCAAGCCCGCGATGAAGCCGTTCTGGCAGATCAAGCCCGAAGAAGCGGCCGCCTGTCTGGACGCCACCTCGTGGCGCCCGTCGGCTACCGAGTACTTCCCCGGTGGGGGCTACTCCTCCAACTACCTCACCCGGGGAGAAATGCCGGTGACGATGTGCCGCCTGAACATGGTGGCGGGTCTGGGCCCCGCCCTGCAGATTGCCGAAGGCTGGGCGGTCGACATCCCTGCCGACGTGCACTCCGTGCTGGACGCGCGAACCAACCCAACCTGGCCGACAACCTGGTTTGTCCCGCGGCTGGTGGATAACGCGCGCTTCCGCGACGTCTACACGGTAATGCTCAACTGGGGCGCCAACCACGGCTCGATTAGCTACGGTCACTACGGCGCCGATCTGATCACCCTGGCGTCCATGCTGCGCATTCCGGTATACATGCACAACGTAACCGAGTCCGACGTGTTCCGGCCGAGCAGCTGGAACGCCTTCGGCATGGACCTGGAAGGGTCGGACTTCCGGGCCTGTTCCAATTTCGGACCGCTCTACCGGTCGTAGACGACAGAACAGAACGGATCCCGCCGGGACCTGAATCGGGTCCCGGCATCACACAGTATAAGGAGTAACACATGCTGAAGAACATTCCCGCGATATTGAGTCCCGAGCTCCTGAAGATCCTCATGGAGATGGGGCACGGCGACGAGCTCTGCATTGGAGACGGCAACTTCCCGGCCGCCGCCTACGCGCAGCGTCTGGTACGCCTCGACGGGCACGGAGTCCCCGAGATCCTCGATGCCATCCTGTCACTCTACCCACTCGATGACTTCGTCCCCAAGGCTGCCTTCCTGATGCAGGTGGTCAATCCATCCGATGGCGTGCCGCCGATCTGGGCAACCTACGAAAAGATCTGCCGCACGCACGAGAGCGCATTTTCCGGCTTTGAGCACGTGGAGCGATTTGCCTTCTACGAACAGGCAAAAAAGTGCTACGCGATTGTCGCCACCGGCGAGGCTGCCCTCTACGCAAACGTCATTCTGAAGAAGGGTGTGATTCGCTCGTAATCCTTCCCCGCGGGACGGCCGGCCGGTCGTCCCGCATTGGTCGTCGCCCCCGACTCATCCCCCCATTCCACCCATTTTCGCAGCCCATCTCGCAGGATTATCCGAAAACTGCTTGCATTACGCCAAGTTTTGATGTATAAGTGTGAGTAATTCGTAAGGATTTCGTAAGTGATTCAAAGCCTCACAGAAAGGGAACAGGCGCTCATCGATCTCATTATTGAAGACCCGAACTGCTCGGTCTCTCAAATGAGCGGCGCGTTGGGGATCTCTGCGGTCACCGTTCGCTCGGTGCTCAACAGCCTTGCCGAGAAGGGTATGATCGTGCGCACCTGGGGCGGAGCGGCGCCCGCCTTCCACCCGGCGATGGCCGAGCGCCAGCGCGCCGCGGTGGACCAGAAGCATCGCATCGCGCGCGCAGCGGCAGAGCTGGTGTCCGACGGCGACGCAATCATGATCGAAGCGGGCACCACCACCGCCCTCATCGCCCGCTACCTCTTCGGCAAGCGGGCAATCAGCATTGTGACCAACTCGTCGCTCCTGATCCCGTACGCGCGGGCAAACCCGCAGATCGCGCTTACGCTTGTGGGCGGAGCGTTCCGTCCGGAGACGGAGAGCTTTGTCGGCCCGATTGCCACAAGCGAGCTGGAGCGGTTTCACGTGAAGACGGCCTTTGTGGGCACCGACGGCTTCAGCATCGAGCATGGCCTCTCCACCCACCTGGTGGAAGGCGCTGAGATCGTTCGCAAGATGGCAACACAGGCGGATCAGGTGATCGCCGTCGCGGATTCGAGCAAGTGGGACCGTCGCGGTTTTGTGGCCGTGCTGGGCCTGTCGGATATATCACAGATCATCACCGATCGCGACCTGCCTCAGGAGGCAGTGGACGCGTTCGAAGAACGTACTATCACGGTGTCGCGCGTCTGAGCGACCCGCCCCAGGAGGAACACATGGCAACAGAAGTCTTGATGCCGCGGCAGGGACAGTCCGTAGAGAGCTGCCTGATCGTTGGGTGGAAAAAACAGGAAGGAGACACGGTCGCTCAGGGAGAGATTCTCTGCGAAGTAGAGACCGACAAGGCCACCTTTGAAGTGGAGGCGCCTGCAGCCGGCGTGTTGCTGCGCATTCTTCACCAGGCCGACGACGAAGTACCGGTGCTTGCCCCGATTGCCTACATCGGCGAAGCAGGGGAAACCGTTGATACACCGTCGCAATCGGAATCCGCGGCCGGCGACTCCGCATCCGGTGGCCCAACCGCTCAAGCCGAACCGGCCGCACCGGAACCCCAAGCGACATCGCCAACCGAAGCCGTCGACCCGGAGAAGGCACTATCAACTGCCGAAACCACCACTACTCCCGAAGCGGGCGAGCGCTTCATTTCGCCGCGAGCACGCCGTCGCGCGGAAGACGCCGGCGTGGAATGGAGCGGCCTCAGCGGAAGCGGGCCCGGGGGGCGCATCATCGAGCGCGACGTGGAAGCGGCGCTGGCGTCAGGGGCACCCCTCACGCGCACCGCGGCAGCACAATCTGCCGGTGCATCGGTTCCCGCTGAAGGCAGCGGAATCGGCGGGCGGGTGCGCGTGCAGGACCTTGGCACCGCCGGTCCGGACGCCGCAGCGTCCACGGCAGGCGCACCTGGAGCCGGTGCGGGAGCTGCGGGCTCACCTTCGGCGGGCCTTCCCGCGTTCCCGGGGCCGGTCACCGAAACACCGGTCCGGGGCGTGCGTAAGGTGATCGCCGAGCGAATGCTGAACTCGCTGCAGACCACGGCGCAGCTCACCCTCAACGCATCCGCCGACGCGCGCGCGCTGCAGCGGTTGCGTGCCCGGCTGAAGGAGAGCAATGAAGCGCTCGGACTTCGCGGCGTGACAATCAACGATCTGGTGCATTATGCGGTATCGCGCACCCTGCCGATGCACGAATTCATGAACGCGCACATGCAGGGCCAGAAGGGCGAGGCCGTCCTCACCGCCTTCACCCACGTTCATCTGGGCTTTGCCGTCGACACGCCCAAGGGACTGATGGTGCCGACCATCCGCTTCGCGGATCGGCTGAGCGTCCGGGCCATGGCGGTCGAAGCGAAGCGGCTCGCCGCGGCGTGTCAGTCCGGCTCGGCCGGTTCCGACGACCTCGCGCCGGGCACCTTCACGGTTACCAACCTGGGCGGACTGGGCGTGGAACACTTCACGCCGGTGCTCAATCCCCCGCAGGTCGCCATCCTCGGTGTGTCGTCGATACAGCTCAAGCCGGTACAGACGGGCAGCGAGGTGGAGTTCATCCCGTCCATCGGGCTGTCGCTCACCATCGACCACCGCGCCGTTGACGGAGCGCCCGCGGCGCGCTTTCTGCAGGCCCTCAGCGCGGCGATCGCCGACGTCGACCTGCTGCTGGCGCTGTAGGAGGACGGAATGAGTGAAACACAACTGAGCCGGACCGCCGGCGGGCAACGGTACGACGTAGTGATCCTGGGCGGGGGGCCGGGGGGATACCGGGCTGCCGAACGCACCGCGGAGGCGGGACTGAAGACGGTACTCATTGAGGAAGGTGCGCTCGGCGGCACCTGCCTCAACGTGGGGTGCATTCCCACCAAGACCCTGCTGAACAGCGCCAAGACCTATGCACATCTGGCGGATGCCGCCCGCATCGGGGTGAAGGCAACCGGTGAGTTTGACCTGGGCACCGCCATGAAGTGGAAGGCGCAGGTCATTTCCGGCCTGCAGAAGGGCATCTCGGGCATGCTGAAGAAGCGCGGGGTTGAGATCGTAAACGGCCGCGGTATCCTGACCGACCGGAACACGGTGACGGTGAACGGCACCGCGTATCGCGGCGCCTCGCTGATTCTGGCCACCGGCTCGAGTTCGGCCCGGCCACCGATTCCCGGCATCGATTCGCCGGGCGTGGTGAACAGCACCGAGCTGCTCGACATCACCAAGCTGCCCAAGGCGGTCACGGTGGTGGGCGGCGGCTACATCGGCATGGAGTTTGCCTGCTGGTTCGGGCTGCTTGGGATTCCGGTAACCGTGGTGGAGATGATGGACGAAATCATCCCCTTCATGGACGCAGACCTCGCGGCAGCGCTTCGCAAGAGCGTTCCCGGGGTAACGTACCACCTCGGGGCCCGGGTGAAGCGGATTGAAGCCGGCGGCCTCATCTTTGAGAAGGCGGGCAGCGAAGAGCGCGTCGCCTCGGACCTCATCCTGGTGTCTACCGGGCGTGTACCCAACGTGGACGGCCTGGGGTTCGACGCGGTCGGCCTCGACTTCGATCGCCACGGGGTGCGCGTAAACGACTACTGTGAGACCAACCTCCCCGGCGTCTACGCGGTGGGAGACGTCAACGGCAAGAGCCTCCTCGCCCACACCGCCTACCGCATGGCCGACGTTGCCGCCTCGCGGATTGTGGAAAAATCCGGTGGTCCCCGTGCCCAGCGCATGCGCTACGAAGCGGTTCCGTGGGTGGTGTTTACCGCCCCCGAGGTGGCCGGCTGCGGCCTGAGCGAGCGCGAGGCCGAAGCCGCGGGCTACCAGGTGACCACCGGCCGAATCAGCCTGAAGGCGAGCGGCCGCTACGTGGCCGAGCATCCCGGTGAATCGGGAACCGCCAAGGTGGTGGCCGACGCAACCACCGGCCGGATCCTGGGCGTGCAGATGCTCGGTTCGGGCGTCTCGGAACTCATCTTCGGTGCGGCCCTCATGATCGAAGCGGAACTGCGTGTCAAAGACGTGAGAGAAGTAATCTTCCCCCACCCGACCGTCAGCGAAGTACTTCGCGACGTGATGTGGGAAATGGAACAGGCGTAAGGAGAGAAACATGCCACAGTCACTGATCATTGACCCCAAAGAAGTACGCAAGAAAAGCGCAATCTCGTTTCCCGAGATTCCCGTCAACCAGTATCAGTCGGATGCAAAAGCCGAGATCAAGAAGTACGGCGGCGAACGGCTGACACGAATGCTCTACCACATGATGGTCATTCGTGAGTTTGAGACCATGCTCAACGACATCAAGACCAAGGGCGCCTATCGCGGAATCGAGTACGACCACAAAGGCCCCGCCCATCTCTCGATCGGGCAGGAATCGACTACCGTGGGTCAGTGCGTCCCGCTCGATGTCAACGATTTTGTCTTTGGCTCTCACCGAAGCCACGGCGAAATCCTCGCCAAGTGTCTGGCGGCCGTCGACCAGCTCTCCGAGAAGGATCTGGAGCAGGTGATGAAGAGCTACCTCGACGGCGACACCCTGCGCGTGGTGGAGCGCGAGAAAAGCGATTCGATGAAAACCACCGCGGAGCGATTTGTGCTCTACGGGACGCTTGCGGAAATTTTCGCGCGAAAAGCCGGCTTTAACCGGGGACTCGGCGGATCGATGCACGCCTTCTTTGCACCCTTCGGAAGCATGCCCAACAACGCCATCGTGGGTGGTTCGGCCGACATCGCCCTGGGCTCGGCGCTCTTCAAACGCGTCAACCGGAAGCCCGGCATCGTGATTGCCAACATCGGCGACGCATCAATGGGATGCGGCCCGACCTGGGAAGCGATGACAATGTCGAGCATGGATCAGTACCGAACGCTCTGGCCGAAAGACGTCGGCGGGGCGCCACCGATCATGTTCAACTTCATCAACAACTTCTACGGCATGGGCGGCCAGACTCAGGGCGAAACCATGGGATTCGGCATGCTCGCCCGCGTTGGCGCCGGGGTCAATCCTGACGCAATGCACGCGGAGCGGGTAGACGGTTACAACCCCCTCGCCGTAGCAGACGCGGTGGCCCGCAAGAAGAAGATCCTGCTCGACGGACGCGGACCGGTGCTGATGGACACCATCACCTACCGAATTTCGGGCCATTCCCCGTCGGACGCATCGTCGTACCGAACCAAGGATGAGATCAAGCTCTGGGAAGAGGCCGACTGCGTACGCAGTTTTGCCGACTACCTCATCGAGAACAAGGTGATCGACTCCGCACGGTTTGACGCGATGCAGGCCGAGGTTGCTGAGAACGTCACCCTCGCCGTGCGCCTCGCGGTACCGCTTGATGTGTCCCCGCGACTCGACGGCGAAAAGATCGCCGACTATATGTTTTCCAACACTCCCACGGAGAAGATGGACGACCGCGAGCCCGAGATGCTCCTCCCGGTGGCCGAAAACCCGCGCGTGCAGCAGCTGGCAAAGAAAGAGCGCTACGCCTTTGACGCCGATGGGAAGCCCGTTTCCAAGATGAAACTCTACGCCTACCGGGACGGCCTGTTTGAAGCGATGATTCACCGATTCTCGATCGACCCCACGATGGTTGCCTACGGCGAAGAGAACCGCGACTGGGGCGGAGCCTTCGCGGTCTACCGCGGTCTCACCGAAGCCCTTCCCTACCACCGGCTGTTCAACTCCTCGATCTCTGAGGGGGCGATCGTTGGAAGCGGTGTCGGCTACGCTCTCTCCGGCGGCCGTGCCGTGGTCGAGCTGATGTACTGTGACTTCATGGGCCGCGCCGGGGACGAAATCTTCAACCAGATGGCGAAATGGCAGAGCATGAGCGCCGGGGTACTGAACATGCCGCTGGTCCTTCGTGTCTCGGTGGGCAGCAAGTACGGTGCCCAGCATTCACAGGACTGGACCTCGCTGGCGGCCCACATTCCCGGCCTGAAGGTGATGTTCCCGGCCACACCGTACGATGCGAAGGGCATGCTCAACCTCGCGCTGCGTGGAACCGATCCGGTGGTCTTCTTCGAGAGCCAGCGGCTCTACGACATCGGCGAGCTGTTCGAGAAGGACGGCGTACCCGAAGGCTACTACGAGATCCCCGAGGGAGAACCGGCCGTCCGGCGAACCGGCAAAGACCTCACCATCGTGACCATAGGAGCAACCCTCTACCGAGCGCTGGAGGCGGCCGATGAGCTGTCGTCCAGGCACGGCGTGGAAGCGGAGGTGATCGATGCTCGCTTCATCAACCCGCTGAAGCTCGAAAAGATTGTTGATTCGGTGAAAAAAACCGGAAAGCTGGTTCTGGCCTCAGACGCGTGCGAGCGCGGCTCCTTCCTGGGAACCCTGGCCGCGACCGTCACCCAGGTTGCCTTCGACTACCTCGACGGACCGCCGGTGGTGGTCGGGTCGCGAAACTGGATTACCCCCGCTTTCGAGATGGAAGAGAGCTTCTTCCCGCAGAAGGAGTGGATTGTCGACGCGATTCACGAACGGCTGCTGCCGCTCTCCGGCCACACGGTGACCACGGTTCAGACCGGGGGAGAGATGCTGAAACGATACGCGGGCGGCGTGTAGAACGCGCACCTACCCCCGTGCTTCAAGCAGGGCGGCGGCGAGTTCGGCGAATCCGCTGCCGCCCACTGATGGGGTGACGTAGGTGGGAGCCGCGTCGAGAAGATCGGCAAACTCCATCACGTTGGCGACGCCCACCGAATGGGGAAAGTAGCCAAACATCGGCGCGTCGTTCGGGGAGTCTCCGCAAAACACTACGCTGTCCCGAGACTGCTCCAGATCGCGACCAAACGCCTCCGAGAACAGAATCCGGCTCATTGCAAGCTTGTCGTACTCGCCAAACCAGCCGTTCACGTGGATGGAACTGATCTTGGCGTGCGCGCCCTCTGCTTCAAAGATGGCCTGAATGCGCTGTACCTCGCTGCGAGAGATCGCGGGGACGTCTTCGCAGAAATCAATCGCGAGGTCCGCTTCGCGATACGCCTGATCGGAGGCAACGGCACAACCGGGCACCTCGGCGAGGATCCGATCCCGCACCCGATCCAGACGCAGACGGTCTTCGGCACGCTCCTCGGCGCTCTTCCAGTAGCGGCGGATCATGCGGCGCTCGGTCCGGTCGTAGCGAAAAAAGAAGGCACCGTTCTCGCCCACCAGCCCCGCCACGGGCCACATGCGCGCGATGTGATCGCACCAGCCCGCGGGCCGGCCGGTGATGGGCACCACCTCGATTCCGGCCCGGTCAAGCGCCGCCATGGCGGCGAACGCTTCGGGTACCAGAAGGCCGTCGGTGGTGAGGGTATCGTCGATGTCGGTCAGGACCGACCGAATGCGCGCCCGGTGGGCGTTGTCGAAGGAGGACAGCGGCTGAAAGGTTGTACTGCTGCTCATTGGGTCTCTTCCTCCACGTAGATCATCTTGCGCGTCATGCCGCCGTCGATCACCAGATTCTGCCCGGTGACAAACCCGTTGGCCGGGTCGGCGAGAAACAGCACTGCCCGGGCGATGTCTTCGGGGGTGCCAACGCGTCCGACCGGGTGCTGAGCGCGGTCCGCGTCGCTGTGGTGCACCGGGCGGACTGCCGCGCGCTTCTGGTGTGCACCGGTTTCGATCCAGCCCGGGCTCACGCAATTGACCCGAACCTCCGGGCCAAGACTGACCGCAAGCGCGTGGGTCAGCGCCACAATGCCGCCCTTGGAGGCCGAATACGCCTCGGTATTGGCCTCGGACATGAGCGCACGGGTCGAGGCGATATTCACAATGCTGCCTCGGCTGCGCCGAAGCCAGGGAGCCGCAGCCCGGGCGAGAAGAAAAGCCCCGGTGAGGTTCACGTCGAGGACGCGCCGCCAGCGTTCGAGCGAGAGCGACTCCAGCGGGCCGTTGGCAGCGATGCCCGCGTTATGTACCGCAACCGATACACCACCAAAACGATGCGCGGCACCGGCGGTCAACTCGGCCACAAGCGCCTCGTCCGCACAGTCTCCGGATATTGCCATGAGGCGCGACGTAGCAGCCTCTGCAGCAAACTCTTCGACCGCCTCTGCGTCCTGATCAAGAAGGGCCACGTCGTACCCATCATCAAGGAATGCGCGGACAATCGCGCGCCCGATACCCTGGGCACCACCGGTTACCACCGCCACACGGGCGGCCTGGGACGCCTCACTCATGGAACGATGCCCTCACGAAACAGTGCCTGAGTACCAGACCGGGGGTTCATCTGTGTCACCTGCTCAAAAGGGTCAGCGCAGCATGACCTGCCCGCCGGTGACGGGTATGGCCTGTCCGGTTTCGTACTTCTGCTCCACGGCGTAGAGAATGGCTCGGGCCACATCGCCTCCCCGGCATCCGCGGCCCATCGGCACCTTCTGTTCGTAAAACCGCTTCACATCGGCGACGCTCTCTGCGCCGGGGACCTTGCCCGCCCGAAGATACTGCACGAAGAGCCCGCGGTCCGGGTCTGCCCAGAGCGGTCCCTCGAAGAAGTTTCCCGGGCAGATCGCGTTCACTTTGACCCCGTCGGTCACCAGTTCCATGGCGAAGCTCTGCACGAGGCCGATACCGCCAAACTTGGCGCCTGCGTACGCACCGTTCTTGTTTGACCCCTCGAGACCGCTCTTCGAGTTAATCTGAATGATGTCCGTGTAGTACGGAACATCTTCTTCGTACCGATTTATCCCCGACGCGCGAAACTGGGCAGCCATCACCGGTGCTGCATATTTGGTGCAGAGAAAGAAGCCGCGATAATTGACTCGCGTAACGAACTCAAAGTCATCCAGCGAGAGTTCCTTGACGCTTCCTGCCTTCAGAACGCCTGCGTTGCTGACGAAAAGGTCAATGCCGCCGAGGCTCTCACTGATGTTCGCTACCATCGCAGCGACCGAGGCTTCGTCCGAAACGTCCACTCCCACCGCACGCGCGTGTTCGCTTCCGGTCTCTTCCCGAATGGTCGCAGCGAACCGCTCGGCGCCCTCACGGTTGAGATCGGCCACCACCACCACGGCTCCGGCGGCAGCGAGCGCCCGCACGATCTCGGCACCAAAACCCTGCGCTCCCCCGGTGACAACAGCAACCCTCCCGGCAACCACAGCGTTGCGGTCAGCGCCGGCTGCGGCCGCCCGGCCCGATCGCGGCAAACCGTTAAACCTCCCCACCATTGGGACGTCAACGGTAAGCGGCTGCGTTTCTCCACCTTTGGCCACGGCCGCCGAAAGCTCGTGCAGCTCGGCGTCGGAGAGCGTGCCCGACTCGATGGATGCCGCCGACGGTATGAACCGTGAAACCGGACCGGCGGTTTCTTTGTCTCCCGACTCCGGATGAAAAACTACCAGGCGACCGCAGCCGCCCTGATACGTGAGCCCGCGGATCGAGGCGGAAATCGTCTGTTGAATGGTCAATCTGTGCTCCCTGTGATGATGGTTCCAGTGGGGTTGAACGGGTCGAGGTCGGCGCCAAACCGGCTGTAGGTTGCCAGACGCTCCGACAGGGAGAGGCCGGACCACGGGTTCTCCGGGTGAAACAGTCCGAGTTTTGGATCGGACGACGAGAGTTTTTCGTGTGCGATCAGCGCCCAGGTAGTGCCGAGCAGATGCCGGAACTCGGGCAGCATGATCTCGGGGCAGGTGAAGACCTGCCGTGAGCTGTTGATGTCAACTCCGGAAATTTCCATCAGGCCGTGTCGTCGGCAGAGATCGATGACACGTAGCAGCTGCTCTCGGCTGTTTCGCGGCGGCATGTAGGTTACACCCTGGAACCCGAGGTGAACCACCTCTTCGAATAGCTCCTCGAGAAACGCGTCCTCAAACTGCTCCGCCTTTTTGTCACCGGTTGGGGAATCGGTGACGTCTCCGAGATAGGAGTAACAGGGGATGGCCCCAACCGAACGGGCAAACGCCACCGCGTCGGCAACGGAGATGCACTCAGCCTCATCGGGCTGCACAAAAAACCGCGGCAGGAACCCGCTCTTGAGGATACCAAGCAGATCGTAGAGCCGGTGCGGGTTGTTCTGATCGTCAATCAGGGATGCGAGTCTGGGGGGCACAACAATGCCAAAACGGTCGGCGAGCCACGCCTGCAACGCCTGGTTGCCCGCGGTTGAGAGAAGGCGATCACTCAGCGCGGCAAGGATGTGCCGCTCGGTGATGCTTCCCCCGTGCACGAGCTGAGATCGAGGCACCACGTCGCCCTCGAAATCCAGGGGCTCGACGTTGGCGGCATTCAGAAGCTCGTTCAGTCGCTCGACCTGGTGCCGGTTACGCCGATTGCGCTGCTCCCGGATCGGCTCGAGAAACCGCTCAACCGCGGGAACCGCCGGGGCAGGTACACCGTGGATAACGATGTACCCGATGTTGTGAGAGTCGGGATTATTGAGCTTCCGCCCCTCCACGGAGGTACCGGTGAAGTTGACCCGCAGTTCGTAGCCCACGGTCGAGCCAAGTCCAAGAATACGGCACGCCGCCACCATCTCGTCGGCCGCGCCGATCGAGTCGTGGTCGATGCTGCCTACCGCCTGAAGACCAGCGTACCGCGCCAGAAACGCTGCAGCGGCCGGCGAGTACGGGCTGAAGGAGAACGAGGTGTGGACGTGATTATTCACCTCGTCCGAGGGTTCCACGTCGCGGATTCCAAGTTCGTTTGCCGAGACGATCGCGCGCAGATGCTCAAGTCTCGTCGCACGATCGGGATGATTGAGACGCGATTCCACCTGGGAAAACGCTCTGCTCTGGTGATCGAGGCTGTTTCTACTCATTGGATGTTGTTCCACTCATTTGATGTTGCTTCCCTTGATGTTGATTCATTGGGTGTCGGTTCCATTCCCGTTTCGAAGATGCCGTATGGTCTGCACGATCTCGGTCACCGTGTGGTCCGCTTCGTCGTTTGCGACCTGACAGGTGCCCGCCGCTTCGTGGCCACCGCCTCGATACTGGAGCATCAGGGCCCCGACGTTCACGGGCGAGCTTCGATCAAAGATCGATTTTCCCAAGGTGATGACGGTATTCTGCTTCTGAAAGCCCCACATAACCTGAACGGCGATGTCCGTCTCGGGGAAAAGCGCGTGCTTCACAAACCGATTACCGGCGTAGATGACGTCAAACCGTCGAAGGTCGTTAACCAGCACGTTGCCGTGCACCTCGGCGGATGCGCGCAGCTGCTCCTGAAAACGCGCTTCGTGCTCGAAGTAGAGGTTTACCCGCTCGGACACGTCCGAGATGGCAAGGATCTCTTCGATTGGATACTGCACGCAGTAATCGATCAGGTCCATCATCAGCTGGTGATTGGAGACGCGAAAGTTCTTGAAACGGCCGAGGCCGGTTCGCGCATCGGTAATGAAGTTCAGCAGGTTCCACCCTTCCGGATGCAGCACTTCGTCCAGGGTGAACCGGGCCGAGTCCCCCTTGTCCACCGCCGCGAGCATCTCTTCCGAGATGGAGGGAAAGCGCTCGCGCCCCCCAAAGTGTTCGTAAACAACCCGCGCCGCCGACGGGGCATCCGGATCGATGATCAGGTTATCGCGCGCTCCGACCCGGTCGCGTTCTGAGGCGTGATGGTCGAACGCGAGGTGAATACCGTCCACGTAGGGCAGATTGGTACTGATATCGTGCACCGAGACGGGAATCAGCCCGTCCTGCATATCCTTAGGATGCACGAACTTGATCTCATCGATCAGATCGAGCGCCTTGAGCAGTACCGAGCTCACCAGACCGTCGAAATCACTGCGCGTCAGCAGCCGAAACCGCTGCGTCTGCTCTCCCATCGATCCTCCCGTTCCCTGCCGCCATGCTACCGCATATCCCGAGAAAGGTGCAACGGCTGCGTGTACGCTCTCTCACGATTGCGGTATAGTGGTGATACCCATGGAATTTACAACAGCAGACCGGGACCACGTATCGCTTGTAGGCGATATCGGAGGAACAAACCTGACCCTCGCCCTGATGGCGCATGAGAACAAACGCATGCGGTTGATCGACACGGTGCGCCTTGCGTCTCAGGAGCTGTCGGCCTTTGATGAGGCAATCTCTCACGCCGAACAGCGGTGGCGCGGGCCGCACTGGGATCAAATCAGCGCCTGCTGTTTCACCGCCGCTGGCCCCGTTTCGGACAACCGGGTCGCGCTGACCAACGTCCGATGGGGCATCGACGGCAACGCCGTATCCGACCGACTCGGAGTGCCGGCGCGCGTCATCAACGACTTCACCGGCGTCTGCTACGGCATTCCCGTACTGGCCGGCCAGGCTCCCGACAGCTTCACGAGTCTGCCTCACTGCAACGGCGGCTTGCCAACGGCGCAGACCGGAACGATTGCGGTAATTGGCGCGGGAACCGGACTCGGTGTTGGATCTCTGGTGGTGGATGGCGACCGGGTTTCCGCCTTTCCCAGTGAGGGCGGGCACAGCGGTTTTGCTCCAATCGATGAAGAAACCGTCGAATTATGGAAGTTCCTTGCCGATCGGTACGGTGCGGCGCCGGGAGCCGAGTGCGTGCTCTCCGGTCGGGGTATCGTCAACATATTTGATTTTCTGATCTCCTGTTCCGAAGCATCTCCAACGGCGCAGGTGGATCGCATCCGAGCCCTTCCCTCCCATGAGCGCCCTCGAGAAATATCCGCGCACGCCGATACCGATCCGGTCTGCCGCCGGACGATGGAACTATTTGTCCGGGTGTACGGTGCGGTTGCCTCATCCACGGCGCTCAGTTTCCTCTCGACCGGAGGACTCTTCCTTGCCGGTGGAATAGCCGCCAAGAATGTCCAGTGGTTTCTTGAGGACCACCGATTCATGCGGGCGTTCGAAACCAACTACCTCGAGTCCATCCGCGACGTGCTGCGGCGAATCCCCGTTGCCATCGTTGGTGAATACGCGGTGTCGCTCTACGGAGCGGCCTACGCCGCTGAGGATATGCTGCGTACCCGTACCCCGAAAGGAGACACGTGATGATGCCAGACGATCTTTCGCAATCTCTTCGCGCCGCGATGAAGGACAAAGGTATCGATATCAATCGATCGCTGGAGATTCTGAAGAAACTCAACGAAGGGGCCTACGACAACGTGAAGCCGATTGAAGCCGCGGGTGTTCCGACGGTTGACGGCCGTACCATTATCGACCGCACGGCGGGGGCGGAGCTCACGCTTTCGCTCGACGATGCGACGCAGTGCCTCGAGGATATGCTTCCCGGAACACCCATCTGGGACGTTGCCACGGTTGCCGGCAGCGAGTGCCGCTTCAGCGAGACGCAGCTCTACTGGATCGGCATGCGTCTTCTTCCCGCCACCTCCTACGGGGTCCTGAACGGCGGCTCGGCCACCAGTTACGCCGACGAGAAAAAGAACCGCGGGTTCAGCGAGCCGCTCTTCAACCTCGTACGCGATGATTTTGAACGGCTCGCGGAGCTCTCCCGGGGACGAGCCAAGGGACTGACCCCGGCATACATCAACCCCGACGGAAGCCCCGGAGCGAGTTTTCTCGAATTGAAAATGCGAAATCTTCTGGTGTGGGCCCTTCGGTATCAGAAGGCGTACGGTCGTCCCGAGAGCGGGCCGCTGCCGCTCTTCCCCGCGTTTCAGATGACCAGCGTCTACAACAACGACGAGGTCGCGGCAGCCTACGACCAATACCAGGCAAGCCCGGTTCTCGCACCGCTGATCAGCGAGTGCGGAATTGACATCACGCGCGTGGAGACCGGTATTCAGGAGATGCTCAGTGCGTTCACCCACAGCAGCGAGGGCACTCCCCGACGGGTTTTCGACCGCGCCTTCGGCACGGAGAACACCCCGCTCCCGCTGCCCGGAGGGCACGGCCAGAACTTTGCGGTACTGAGTTCGGTCTACCGGTCACTCGCGGCGCAGGGCAAGCGCTTTGTCTACCTCGGCAACGTCGATAACCTGGGGTTTACGCCGGATCCCGTTTCAATTGCCCTGCTCGCGCTCAGTGGTAAGCAGGCGGCCTTTGATTTTTCGTTCCGCACACCGGTCGACGTCAAAGGCGGCATTCTGGTGCGCGAGCGCTCCGGAGGGCTGGCGTGCGCCGACATCGGGCCGGCGATCTCACCGGAGGCGGTCTTCGAAGCCGAAGAGAGCGGCACACCAATTCTGTTCAACTGCGCCAGCGGGTTGTTTCGACTGGACTACCTGGTCGCACACCTCGACCGCATAGCCGAGGAACTTCCGATGCGCATCAGCGACCAGGACAAGGACGCCGGACGCTACGCCCAGGCTGAGCAGGTGACGTGGGAAATCATCGCCATGCTTGATGATTTCCTGGTCTTTGGTGTGGACAAATACCGCCGGTTTCTCGCGGCAAAGATGCTTCTTGAAGGAATCATGACGAGCGGCCGAAAGCTCGACTCATCCGACTACCCCACCGACGAGGATCCCGCCAAGGATCTCCGCGCAACCGCACAGAAACTGCACGGCGGGCTTGCGCGTGCCTTGCGCGATGAGTTTGCGATGGATGAGCGCGACGGGCGCTGGCAACCTCGTGACCCGAAGGATATTGCCCCATGAGCGCGGACCGCGAAACAAGCGATCGACTCGACCTCGATTTTGCAAAGCTTGGTGGCCTGATCTCCGCCGTCGTGCAGGACGCTCACAGTGGCGCCGTACTGATGGTGGGTTTCATGAACGCAGAGGCGTGGAGCCGGACGCAGGAAACGGGGCTCGTCCACTACTACAGCAGGACCCGCAACCGTCTCTGGATGAAGGGCGAGACCTCCGGCCATGTGCAGCGGGTTCGAGAAATCCGTGTGGACTGCGACCAGGATGCGCTCCTGATTCAGGTCGAGCAGGAGGGGGGCATCTGCTGTCACACCGGCCGCCCATCGTGCTTTTTCCGCCGGGTTGAGGGTGACAGTCTGAGGATGATTTAAGCTCGATCCGTGTCGGTCTTCGGCGCCCCAAATTCGCGATAGAGCAGACTGTGCTGAATGCCGCGGTTATCCTGGTACTTCCCGCCGTCGTACCCCCGATAGTCGCCTTCGATGGTGTGGTAGAAGATCTGGCAGATCTGGACGCCCGCGTAGATCCGAATCGGCTGCACGCAGAAGATCTCCAGCGTCCAGTAGCCGCGAAACCCCACGTCGCCAAATCCCGCGGTGATGTGTACAAAGAGCCCGAGCCGCCCGATGGACGATCGTCCTTCGAGCATGGGGACAAACCGTCGGGTTTCGGTGAACTCCACCGTCCGCCCCAGGTAGAGCCGATCGGGCTCGAGCAGCAACCCCTCCGGTGGAATCTCGATACGGTGGCTCTGGTTCTCTACCGCCATGTCGAGTTCTCGCGAGGCATACACCAGAAGCTCATTATGCAGGGTGAGATTGTAGCTGTTGGGGTTTAACTGCGCTTCACGGAAGGGATCAATGACGATGTCGGTCCCGAGGGACGCTTTGATGGTGGACCCGGACAGAATCATGCCGGAAGGGTTACCACCGCACTCGGTGTACCGAATGCGGGGTCACGTCCTGTTACATGAGATCTTTCGGACGACGGCTCTGATTGCCGCTCTTTTCGCAGACCGCGTAGTGCCGCATCTTGCCTTTCTCGAAAACCGACTTCATGATGATCTTTCCGCCCCAACGAGAGAGAAGATCTTGCGCTTCACCGCGGCGGGCGTTCTTGGAAATAGCTCCTGCCATTACATACTCCTTCAGGTCAGATCAAGGCAAAAGATACCCACCCACGGCAAATCGTGTCAAGCGCCGCGTGAACCGGTATCTCGGGTCCGGGTAATCGCTGCGAACGCAGCACGGGCTGTGGCAATCGCTGCCGGCTTTCGGACCGTGACGCTGACGGAGAACACCCGCGCATCTCCGTCCAGGAGTGCCCCGGCAACCTCCCACACAGCGCGTTCGAGCAGGCCGTAACGTCCTTCCTGCAGCAGCACCGCAACACGCCGGGCGAGAGCCGAATAATCGACCGCGTGCTCGACGCGATCACTCTGCGCCGCGAGTGCGGCATCGTAGGCAAGCGAGCAGTCCACCAGTACGGTTTGCGCACGCCGCCGCTCTCGCGGTCGCACCCCAATGATGCAGCGGACAGTGAGTCGTTCAAAACCGATCGTTACCGGACACGCGCCGTTCATTGTGGCGACAGCCTACGAGACCCGCGATCGGCTGTCAACCGAAGCGGTTCGGACGCGGTTGCGATCCCCGGTGAAGCTCTGGTAAACTGGTGCTCGGTACCGTCATCATGCTGAATCCTCGCAGACGCATCACAACAATCACGATCATCAGCATCATCGCCGTCGTTGTTGCGTTCACCATCGTACGGGAGGTCCGCTTCGCCCGCCTGCAACGCCGCTACGCCGCACTGCAGAGCCGACTGGTTGCGGAGATCCAATCGGGGGGCGAGCGGCCGGTTCGATCCGGTGGAGACGCCTTCGATGAACACCGCAGCGACAGCGCAGTGCCCTCAGGCGACCCTGCGGTCGAGCCTCCCATCGTTGATCGCGATGCCGCAGCCTTTTTCGGCGCGATCGACCTCCTGATTGCCGAACACGATCGTCGCGTGCAGGCGCGCGCCCGCGCAGAGCTGGTAGCCAACGACCGTTTTCGGACCGCCGTCGAGCAGGCAGGATTGCATGTGGAGGACGGCTCGGGGCCGGAGCTGGTTCTCCGTCACGGGAGTGCTCCCCGGTTTGTGGTGACGATCCACCCGGATGCCGTTGAGACGCGGTCGTGGGACGGATCGACCGTCAGAGAAGCAACATTCGGCGCGGTGTCGTCTGCATTCCTGCGGGCACCGCCCGCAGGCGGAACCCATGGCGAGAGCGAGTCCGGTACTGAATCCCCACCCGCTGACGCCGGTTTGCCCGATGCGGTAGCCGACGGACCCGACGAACCCGATGGTTCGCCGCAAAAACCCGACGAACCCGCCGGCGATGGCGAAGCCGCCGGGCTCGCCCGCGTGGAGCGGATTCTGAACGACCCGGGCTTTCGCTCCATGCTCACCCATCGCGATATCGTTGCTTCGCGGCACCCGAGGGAGACCGAGCAGTTCCTCTTTTTCGAGCTTTCGCACCCCGATGCGGGGGTGCTCGGCGCTTTTGGAGTCCAACGCGCTACCGGCGAAATCTGGCTCATGGACGACGGGGACGTCCCGATCATGTCGCTCCGCAGGGCCGGGGAGAGCACGGCGTCAGCTCGTCGCATTCGCAGCTCGTTATCCGGTCCAATGCCCGATATGCCGGAATCCGGGCTGACGGTTCTCCTCCTCGGCATCAACGAAGACGTTGCCGACTCGATCATGCTGGCCCACGTTGACCCAAACCGGCAGCGAATTCACTTCTTCAGCCTTCCCCGCGATCTCTACTATCGGGGTGCCCGGATAAACCAGATCTACTACCAGCACGGCAGGGAGCAGACCGCGCTGGAGCTTTCTGCGATCACCGGCATGACGATCGACCATACCATCGCCGTCGATATGTTTGCCTTCGTTGATGTGATCAACATCCTCGGTGGCGTTACCATCGAACTGGAAGAAGAGCTGATCGATCCCACCTACCGGGTGCGGGACAACGGGGTATGGGGAACGCTCTACTTTCCGCCGGGAAGCCATCATCTGAACGGGGTGGAGGCACTGAGAATCGCGCGGTCGCGCTTCACCACCACCGATTTTGGCCGTGCTCGACGGCAACAGGACATTGTCGATGCAATCAGGAGCCGGATCGCATCGCTGGGAATCCGGGACATCGGAACCCTGCACACGCTGATCCAGCGTCTCATTCACTATGTTGATACCGATATGGACGTGATCGACGCGCTGAGCGCGGTGGCCCGCTACGGACGGTTTACCGATTCTACTCATCACGTACTCAGCACCGACAACGTGCTCTTCTCCGCGTGGACCGCACTCCATTTCGCAGGACTGACCGAGGACGATGTCGACGAGGACTACGATCGCGGCGCGTGGATTCTTTTGCCGCACGATGGGGATTGGAGTCTCATTCCCCGTTTTATCCGTGGGTCGATCGCCGACCGGTAGCCATGCCGGTGAACCGCTATCCGATTGAAACGATCTCTTCGGGGCGCGCGACCAGATCCTTACGGCCGGAGCCAAGGATTGCAGATACCTCTGAAGAGTGTTTTCCCATCACCAGGCGCAGATCATCGCTTCCCATGCTCGACAGCAGCTTTGCCACCGCCGCGGTGCCGCCGGTCACCCAGAGCTCTACCACGCTGTCCGCGGCAAACCCGCCCACGACGGCACGAACCCCGGTAGGCAGCAGACTGCGCCGCCCCTGCACCGCGGACCATGCCCCCGGATCGATCTCGATCCGTCCGGCGGGAACGGCGTTGAGTATCCACCGCTCCCGATTCGAAAGCCGATCCCGCGCAAAGAAGAGCGTACCGATCTCTTCCCCCGCGATCAGGCGTCGCAAGATATCGGGCTCACGACCATCCGCGAGAACGACCCGACACCCCGCACGCTCCGCAATGGACACCGCTTTCAGCTTGGTACGCATGCCACCGGTCGCGAAGGTACTGCCGGCGCCACCTGCCGCCGCTCGGATCTCGTCGGTCAACGCGGTCACGGTGTGTAACGGCACGGCATCCGAGTGGGTGCGCGGATCGCTCGAGTAGAGAGCGTCGATATCACTCAGCATCACCAGAAGGTCGGCATCGATTTTACTCGCGATCAGGGCACTCAACTGGTCGTTATCGCCAAAGGCTGAACCGATTTCCGCGGTGGACACGCTGTCGTTCTCGTTGAAGATGGGCAGAACGCGCAGCGAAAGCAGGCTCTCCACGGCGTTTCGCAGATTGAGGTAGCTGCGGCGATTGTTCAGAATCTCGCGCGTGAGCAGAACCTGGGCGACCGTGATGCCGTGACCGGCGAACGCGTCCCGGTAGGTGTTCATCAGAACCGGCTGACCAATGGCGGCGCACGCCTGACGCATCGTCACCTGCGTGACCCGCTCCGTGAGCCCAAGCTCGCGAGCCCCCATCCCTATGGCACCCGACGTGACAACCAGGACGTGCCGATCCTCGCCACGGATTGCGGCGATCTGTTCGGCAATCATCGCGACGTAGCCGACGTCAAGACGACCGTCGCGGGTAAGTACGTTGGTTCCGATCTTTACGACGATACGCCGACAGGCGGAAAACTCTCTCATGGGTTGCTCGGTGGGCTCACCGGTCTTCCGAAATGACGCGATGGGTAAACAACCGCCCTGCGGAACCCGAATAGTGAGCAACAACCTGACCGCTTCCGAACAGGCGCCACTGATAGGTCACCAGTCCCTCGAGCCCTACGGGACCCCGCGCGTGGATCTTCCCGGTTGCAATACCCACTTCGGCCCCCAGGCCGTAGCGATACCCGTCGGCAAACCGCGTACTGCAGTTCCACATGACGCTCGCCGAGTCAACTCGCTGCATGAACTCAAGCGCTCGTGCACGGTCGGCCGTGACGATTGCATCGGTATGGTGCGATCCGTAGCGATTGATATGTGCGATTGCCTCGTCTGCGGAATCCACCACTCGCACCGCAAGGACAAGGTCGAGGTATTCCGCGCGCCAGTCCGCTTCGGTGGCTTCCACGGCGCCGGGCAGAAGGGCGAGCGCTCGGGGGCATGCGCGCAGTTTCACCGCCGGCATCGCTTCGGCAATCGCGGGAAGCAGCAGTGCGGCGACGTCGATGTGGACGAGCAGGGTTTCCAGGGCGTTGCACACCGCTGGGTATTGCGTCTTGGCATCAACCACCACCGGCACCGCGAGTGCAGAATCGGCGTCGGAATCAACATAGACGTGGCAAATGCCGTCGGCGTGCCCCAAGACCGGGATAGTCGTCTGGCGCATGACCGATTGCACAAACTCGTTCGAACCACGCGGGATGATCAGGTCGATGGAGTCGCTCTGCACAAGCATCTCGCGCACGTCGTCCCGGCTCTCGAGCAGGGCGATCCATCCGTCGGGAAGTTCTGCCGTACGGGCAGCATCGCTGATCACGGTGTACAACACTCGATTGGTGTTTCGCGCCTCGGTCCCGCCTTTCAACAGAACAGCGTTGCCGCTCTTCAAGCAAAGCGAAGCGATCTGCACCAGCGCATCCGGCCGGGACTCAAACACCATCCCCACTACACCGATTGGAACGGTGACCCGAAACAACTCGAGCCCCTCGTCGAGCTCCCGCGCGCCGAGCGTCCGGCCAACGGGGTCCTCCAGGGCTGCGACGCTCTCTACGCCAATGGCCGCCTGGTCGAGTTTTTCGCCTTCAAACGTGAGTCGTTTTGCAAGCGGTTCAGCGAGCGCTTCGCGGGCCGCCGCTTCACGGTCGGCACGGTTTGCCGACTCGATCTCAGCTCGCCGGCCACGAAGCGCCGCTGCGATGAGACCAAGGGCGTGGTTCTTGCGCTCCACCGAGAGCGACGCCATGACGCGCGAGGCGCTTCGCGCCGCAGACGCCTTTTCGGCTACCGTCATCCACGCGCCCCCCGAGCGAGCCGATCGTGGGTCCAGAGCAGAAGCTCCTCGGTCTCATCCCAACCGATGCAGGCATCGGTAATCGAAACGCCGTACTTCAGTTCAGCGGGCACCTCGGGAATCTCCTGCCGGCCGGCGGCGATGTTGCTTTCCAGCATGAATCCAACCAGTTCGCGGCGGCCGTCCAGCCGCTGTCGCACCACGGACTCGAGTACCTTGCGCTGACGAGCGGGTTCTTTGCGGGAGTTGCCGTGACTGCAGTCGACCATCACCGAAGGATCGATGCCTGCCTTCTGCAACTGTTCGCACGCCTCCTCGACGTGTTCGTCGTGATAGTTGGGTCCACCCCGGCCTCCTCGCAGGATGACGTGCCCGGCTCCGTTTCCCGTGGTATTCACCACGCAGGTTCGGCCGTTGTCGTCGATTCCAATGAAGCTGTGCGGAGAGAGCGACGAAGAAAGCGCGTTCACGGCGGTATCGATGGATCCGTCGGTTCCGTTCTTGAAGCCAACCGGCATGGAAAGACCGCTCGCCATTTCCCGATGGGTTTGCGACTCGGTGGTGCGGGCGCCGATCGACGCCCACGCAACCAAATCGTCGATGTATTGCGGTACAATTGGATCGAGCATCTCAGAGCCGGCGGGAAGCCCGATGCCGTTGATCTCGCTGAGGATGCGTCGGGCGCGGCGGAGCCCTTCCTGAATGTCGTAGCTACCGTCCATCGCGGGATCAAGGATGAGTCCTCGCCACCCCAATCGGGTTCTCGGCTTCTCGAAGTAGACCCGCATCACAACGAGCAGCTGGTCCTGCACGCGCGGGCTGAGTTCGGCAAGGCGCCGGGCGTAGTCGAAGGCAGCGTCAGGATCGTGAATTGAACACGGGCCCACTACGGCGATCATCCGCGTATCTCGCTTCGAGAGAATCTGTTCTATGGCGGCACGGGCACGCACAACGGTATCGATCGCCCCGGGCGAGACCGGAATCTCGGCCTTGAGCTGAGAGGGGGCAACGAGGGGCGTAAACGACGCGATGCGAAGATCGCTGGCTGAGTGACGTATGGTTTGCATGGCTGCGCTCACTATACCGGAAACGTGAATCGCCCTGCAACCGAGACCAGATCAGCCACTCTCGGCAAGGCGCTTCCAGCCGTCAGGATCATCCCCCACGCAGGCTGCCGATCCCCGCCGGACCACCGGGCTGCGGACCAACCCCGGATGTTCCATCAGCTCTTCCATCGGCTCATACACGAGGTGCTTCATCCCTCGGGATCGGAAGGTTTTGCTGTCGGTGTCGATGAGCGCTTCGGCTCCGACCGCGGCGGCAACTGACGCAAGCTCACCCGCGCTCAACGGCTTCTGCTCGAGATCGACAAACTGAAACGAAACACCGCGATCGCGAAAGAAGCGCTCCGCCTTCTGAGTCGTGCGGCACTTTTTTCGCCCGAATAGCTGTAATCCCGTAGTAGCCATGGACCTATACTACCCATCGATCGGCGGTGTTGCCAACCGGCCATCATGAAGGGAAGTATCTCTTGCGATTCCCGCCGATTCCGTGCAGACTATGCGGATACGAATTCGCAAACCATACACCGTTTTGGGAGCATAACCGCCATGAACCCGGCACAATCTATACGCATTCGCGACCTGCTCGCTACGCAGCAGCCCACGGCCCAGCTTGTGACGGCCCAGGGATGGGTCCGCACGAAGCGCGATGCAAAGCACCTTTGTTTCTTTGAAGTAAACGACGGGTCCAGCCTGTCGAACATCCAGGTTGTATTCGAAAACCCCGAGGATGCCATTGCAGCCGAGCTTGCGCGCGTTCAGACCGGTGCCAGCGTTTGGGTGACCGGAACTCTGGAACCGTCACCGGCAAAGGGCCAGAACGTGGAAATCCACGGAACCGCGGTTGAGGTGATCGGCGAGGCGCCCGCAGACAGCTACCCTCTGCAGAAAAAGCGACACTCGTTTGAGTACCTGCGCGAGATCGCCCACCTCCGACCACGAACCAACACCTTTGGCGCAGTGGCCCGCGTGCGAAACCGTCTCAGCTTCGCCATTCACCGATTCTTCCAGGAGCGGGACTTTTTCTACGTCCACACCCCCATCATTACCGCCAGCGACGCCGAGGGAGCTGGAGAGCTGTTTCGAGTCACCACCCTTCCGGCCGACAACCCACCGATCGCCGAAGACGGCTCGGTGGACTTCCGTCGCGACTTCTTCGGCAAGCCCGCCTTTCTGACCGTGAGCGGGCAACTGAACGCCGAAATCTACGCCTGTGCGCTGGAGCGAGTCTACACCTTCGGGCCAACCTTCCGGGCGGAGAACTCCAACACCACGCGCCACCTTGCCGAGTTCTGGATGATCGAACCCGAGGTGGCGTTCTGCGACATCGACGGGAACATGGATCTGGCGGAGGATTTTCTGAAGTTCGTGTTGCGGGATCTTCTGTCGGGCTGCGCCGAGGATATGGCCTTCTTTGACACCCGCATTCAGACGGGCCTGATCGAGACGCTGCAAAAGGTTGTGGAGTCCCCGTTCCGCCGCATCACCTACACCGAGGCGGTCGAGGCTCTGACCAGCTCGGGCAGGACCTTTGAGTTTCCCGTGTCGTGGGGATCCGATCTCCAGTCGGAGCACGAAAAGTTTCTCACCGAAGAAGTCTACGGCGGCCCGGTGATCGTCACCGGCTACCCGAAAGAGATCAAGGCGTTTTACATGAAGTTGAACGACGACGGAAAAACCGTACGGGGAATGGACGTACTCGTTCCGCGTCTGGGTGAGATCATCGGCGGAAGCGAGCGCGAAGCCGACCTGGCGACGCTGGAACGACGGATCGACGAAAGCGGGTTACACCGGGAAGACTACTGGTGGTATCTCGATCTACGCCGATACGGGAGCGTCCCCCACTCGGGCTTTGGTCTCGGCTTCGAGCGGCTGATTCAGTACGCTACCGGCATGCAGAACATCCGCGACGTCATCCCGTTTCCCCGCGCCGTGAAGAGCGCCGAGTTCTGACCAGGGCTGAATCGGCAGCGCGATCAGACAGGTGGCGATTTCAGCCGGTCAGGAGACGTCGCCGAGCGCCCAGATTTTTACCGCTTTCGCGAGTTCTACTCCCCGCTTTCGCAGGAGGGCGATGTCTTCGTCCGTGGGGCGCCCCTTGAACTCAACCGGCTCGAGGTAGTCCCACTTCATCTTGAGGCGTTCGTCGAGCTCGGTCAGTTCCTTCTGCGCGCCACCGGACCAGCCGAACGAACCAAACCGAAATGCCTTTCGGTTCATGATCTTCTTCTTGCCGATCTCATCGAGGACGGCCGCCATCGGAGGAAACATCTTGTATTCATAGGTGGGCATCCCGATGGCAACGCCGGAGCACTGGAGCACCGAATCGAGCACGTAGCTGATGCCGCTCTCGGGAATCCGGTGCACGCGCGTCTTGACGCCCTGTGACTCAATGGCGTCAATCACCGGTTCAACACCCATCTCGGTCATGCCGTACATGCTGCCCCAAATCACGGCAACCTCGGCGCGCGCCGGGCCTTTTGCATACGAGGCAAGGCGGGTGTAACTGCGGATGACCCGATCGGGGTGACGGCGCCAGACGATGCCGTGCCCCGGAGCGATAATCTTGACGTCGAGCGCCTTTGTTTTCTCGATAGCCTTC
Organism: Spirochaetaceae bacterium; assembly: GCA_007693485.1. Lineage (GTDB taxonomy): Bacteria > Spirochaetota > Spirochaetia > DSM-27196 > PWMO01 > PWMO01. The sequence continues at coordinate 23,590 of REDM01000117.1, read as the reverse complement.
TGCGTTGCCTGCGAGAAGGCCGTAACGATATTGGCATAGTAGCGCTCCATCTCGCGCTCGAAAAACTCAATGTGCTCTTCCTGGAGGGTATCATCGTACGGCGCGTCATCGGCCACACTGCCGAACGAGCCAAACGCGTCACACGGAAAGAGGGTCTTTGACTTGGTGTCGTAGGTTGCCATGGTCTCGGGCCAGTGCACATTGGGGATTTCTTCAAACGCGAGCACCCGCCCGTTCCCGAGGTCAAGGGTATCACCCGACTTGACCAGCTGGATGTTGTCGGTGATGCGGTAAAACGCTTCCAGCAGCGGCTTCGCCCGTTCGCTGGTGTAAATGGTGAAGTCTTTTCGAACCTTCGCAAAGGCATCGAGCCAACCTGAGTGATCGGGCTCCATGTGGTTGATGATCACGTAGTCGATGTCATTGACGTCGATGTCGAGCTCATCAAGCTGCGCAAGGAGGGTTTCGGGCACCCCGTCCCACGCGCAGACGCCGTCGATGATGGCGCACTTTTCGCCCTTCACGATGTAGGAGTTCATGGCCACGCCGTTGGGAACCGGCCACATACCTTCAAACAGAATGTTGTCGACGTTTGCCGAGAGCCGATAGACGCCGTCGGTCACCAGTGTAGCTTTCATTATTTATAGAGTACTATCCGTTGACTTCTGATTCAAGGCACGGGTCAGCTCCCGGTCGAAGGCGTTTGCAAACCGGAAGATCTCCCGTTTACCGTAGCGCGACTGTTCACTCACCAGAATGCCGCTGGTGCGAAGCTCATACATGTGGTCGCGGATGGAGAGTCGTTCCCGCACGTTGGCTTCGGTGAAGACGTCGCCCCGGTCGTTCAGGACTGTGAGCCCTGCATCCACCAGCTGCGCGGCGAGCGGTATATCGCGGGTAACGGTCAGATCACCGGACTGAGCGTGCTCGATCAGGTAGGCGTCCGCGCTCTGGTCTTCTTCTGCGACCACGACGGTGGACACCCGCGGTGATGGAGGCAGCGGGATCTTCCGATTTGCCACGAACACCGCATCAACCCCACACCGCGTGGAGGCTGCACAGATGATCTCGCGAACCCGTGTCGGACACGAATCGGCGTCAACCCAGACGGTTAATCGGGGCATCCATCCAACACCTCAAGCGGTACCGATGCAAGAAACAGCTCTCCGGGACCGCTCAGCGAGTACTCGGTGTGCGTTCCCGAGATAAACAGCGCATCGCCGCGGCTGATCGTGTGCGCCTCTCCATTGCCAAGAAAGCGGGTTCGACCACCAACGCACAGGGCGATTTGTGCGGTTGGCTCCCGAACGACCTGTACCGGATCGTCGCCCTCGAGGACGATTCGCTCCAGGCGGAACTCCGCCGCAGGAGTAGTGTACGAAACCGAAAAACCTACCGGCGTATTGGTTCGAGACCGAAGAGGCTGCTGGGCACAGCCATCAATAATAGTTGGCGTGGTGATGCCGCAGTCCACCACGCGCAGCAGCTCATCGCGATCGATATGCTTTCCGGTGAGACCACCCCGGAGCACGTTATCCGAGGCGGCCATGAGTTCAACCCCAACTCCGTGCAGATAGGCGTGCAGGGTTCCCGCTGCGAGATAGACCGCTTGCCCGGGCGAGAGCGCGAAATGATTGAGATAGAGCGGCGAGAGCACGCCGATATCGCCGGGAAACTGCACGGTGAGGCGCTGAATCCATCGAAACCGCGCCATGGAATCCGGCGCGTTGATCGATTCGTTCTCCACCGGCCTTCCGTCGAGCCGGCGAGAAGCGAGCGCGAGCGCGCACGATACCAGCTCTCCGGTCTGCCGCGGCTTCTGTGAGAGCATTGCGTGCAGAAACGTCCGGCATACCGCAGCGGGTTGTTCGTCGCGCACAAGGGCGTCGCGCAGAGGCTCGGCCGCATCAACCGAAAACTCCGGCTCGTCAAAGTCAGCGCGAATCGCTGCCGGATCGCGAAAGCCCGCGAGGCCTTCAAACCGCGTCAAAGCACAAAGCACCTCCGGCTTGTGATTACGATCCTTGTAGTTGCGCTCGGGATCATCTACCGCGATCCCAAGCGTTTCCTCCCGCGCAAAACCGGCTTGCGCCTGTTCGCGGCTGGGGTGCACCTGAATGGAGAGAGCTCGCTCCGCGGCGAGCACTTTGAACAGGAATGGAAGCTCCGCGCCAAACCGCTCGGCAATCCCCGGTCCCAGATGGGTCGTCGGATCGCTTTGGAGAAAGTCGCGGAGGGAAATCGTCGTTGCCCCGAGCACAACGCGCGACGGCCCGCCGGGATGCGTTCCCATCCAGAGTTCGGCCATCGGAGCTCCGGCGCTGTTCTCGATACCAAGCAGCGACGGGATCCCGGTAGTCGATCCCCACGGGTAGTGCTGAATGGTGTTGATAAGGGGAAATAAACCCATGGCGGCATGGTAGTCGTTGCCTCTTCGCTGGTCAATGCCATCTGGTCAAGTCCATGTCCCCTGCGTATACTGCGCGCGATGATTTCGCAATCCGACTTCGCGTCTCTCTCCCTCGAACAGCGCATCGGCCTGCTCTACCCGGATGTGCCGGCGGCTGCAGCGAACCGTCGCCTCACCAATCTCTGTACCCAGTTCAGCAACCACTTCGGACGATTCCCAACGGAAAGCGCCCAGTTTGTCTCGGCTCCGGGGCGCACGGAAATCGCGGGGAACCACACCGATCACAACAATGGCCTCGTGATCGCAGCGTCGGTACAGCTCGATGTACTGGGTATCGTTGAGCAGCGCGCGGACCGCGTAGTGACGGTGTACTCGCACGGGTATCCGCAGCGGTTTACCGTCGATGTGAGCGAACGTGCACCCCGTGATGAGGAACGGGGCCGTTTCGAGTCGCTTGTGCGAGGCGTTGCGGCCGGTCTCGCCGCAATGGGGATTGAGCCGGTTGGATTTGACTGCTGCATGCACAGCACCGTTGCCGCCGGCTCGGGACTGAGCTCGTCGGCAGCCGTTGAGGTCTTTCTGACCGCGGCATTCTGCGCCGCCGCGAACCGGGATCAGCCCGACCCGGTCACCACGGCGATCCTCTGCCAGAGGGCCGAAAACCACTACTTCGGCAAGCCCTGCGGGCTGATGGATCAGATCGCCTGTGCCCACGGAGGCGCGGTCGCCATCGACTTTGCGGATTCGTCGGCACCGGTCGTCACGGCGCTGGACTTTTCGCCGGCGGATAACGGTCTTGCGCTGGTGGTGGTAGAGAGCGGGGCGAGCCACGACGATCTGACCGACGAATACGCAGCCGTCCCCGCCGAGATGACCGCCGTTGCCCGTGCCCTCGGGGCGATCACAATGCGGGAGGTGTCCGCCGAACAGCTTCTTGCCACGATACCCAAGCTGCGCGAATCGCTCTCCGAGCGGGCGATTCTGCGTGCCTTCCACTTTCATGACGAGAACCGGCGGGTCATTGCGCAGACCGAGGCGCTGCGTAGCGGTCGAATCGATCGCTTTCTGGAGCTGGTTTCTGAGTCCGGCGATTCGTCGTGGCGCCTGCTGCAGAACTGCGCGGCCGCATCCCACGGCCCTCGGCAGGAACTGGCGCTGGGCCTCGCCCTGAGCGACAGGCTGCCGGCGCGGGCGAGCAGGGTTCACGGGGGCGGGTTTGCCGGAACAATGCAGGCCTACGTACCGCGCGAGCAGCTCGACGCCTATCGCAGCGAAATGGAGCGCGTCATGGGTGCCGGTGCAGTGACGGAGCTGTTCATACGCCCGATGGGGCCGGTCGTCGTTGGCCGTGTGCCGGAGTTCCCGCTCACCGATTCTTGAAACTTTACACTCAACCGGCTATGGTGGAATGGAATAGATTCACTGAGATTCAAGGAGCAACCCATGCAATCACCCCTCCAGGTGGCGCGATACGCCTACATACCCAAGCTTCCGCCGGTGCTGAAGCAGCCGATCGAACACGTTGTCGCCCGACTCGGGGAGGCTACTGAGTCTGAGTCCGACCAGGCGGGAATCCGCGAACTCTTTCCCCACACCTACGGGAAACCGATCGCGGAGTTCATCGAGGGGAGCAATCCAAACGTAGGCACCCGCCGAACGGTTGGTGTCGTGCTCTCCGGCGGACAGGCTCCCGGTGGACACAACGTCATCGCCGGTCTGTTCGACGGGCTGAAGGCGGCAAATCAAGACTCTACGCTTCTGGGGTTCCTCGGCGGCCCATCGGGAATCACCGATGACTCCGTGCGAGAGATCACCGCTGACTACCTCGCTGAGTTCCGCAACACCGGCGGATTCGACGTGATTGGCTCGGGCCGCACCAAAATCGAGACCGACGAGCAGTTTGAAGCGGTCGCCCAGACATGCAAAACACGAGGTATCGATGCCATTGTGGTGATTGGAGGCGACGACTCAAACACCAACGCCGCGGTTCTTGCCGAGTACTTTCTTGCTCGCGGCATGAAGACCCAGGTCATCGGGGTACCCAAAACCATCGACGGCGACCTGAAGAACGCCTACATCGAAACCTCGTTTGGCTTTGATACCGCCACCAAGACCTACGCCGAACTGATCGGCAACATCGCGCGCGACGCAAACTCCGCCAAGAAGTACTGGCACTTCATCAAGCTCATGGGACGGTCCGCGTCGCACATCGCCCTCGAATGCGCGCTGCAGACCCGACCAAACATCTGCCTTGTGTCCGAAGAGGTCGCGGAGCGCAAGCAGACTCTCGACTCGATCGTCACGGAGATCTGCGCGGTGGTCGCGAAGCGGGCGGAGAACGGTGAAAACTTTGGCGTTGCCCTGGTCCCCGAAGGACTCATCGAGTTCATCCCCGAGATGGGAACGCTTATCGCTGAAATCAACGACGTCCTCGCAGCCGCGGCGGATGAGTTTGCCGGCCTGAAGGATGCCGAACATCAGATCGAGTTCATGAGCGGCAAGCTCTCCACCGACTCCGTACGCGTGTTCGACTCCCTGCCCAAGGGCATCCAGGCACAGCTGCTTATGGATCGCGACCCGCACGGCAACGTTCAGGTATCGCGCATCGAAACCGAGAAGCTGCTGACCGAGATGGTAGCCGAGAAGCTTGAAGAGATGAAGAAACGCGGGACGTTCAAGGGAAAATTCAGCGCCCTGAACCACTTCTTCGGCTACGAAGGTCGCTGCGCCTTCCCCTCAAACTTTGACTCAGACTACTGTTACGCGCTTGGTTACACCGCGTTTGTGCTGATTGCCAACGGTGTCACCGGGTACCTCGCAAGCGTACGCAACCTCGCTCGCCCGGCGGAGCGCTGGACCGCAGGCGGGATCCCCATCACCATGATGATGAATCTCGAGCAGCGTCACGGCAAGAAGAAACCGGTGATCCGTAAGGCGCTGGTGGAACTCGACGCCCCACCCTTCAAGGCGTTTGCCGCGGAGCGTAAAACATGGGCGGTGAAAACCTCGTTCAGCTTTCCGGGGGCGATTCAGTACTTTGGACCCGACGAGGTGTGCAATCAACCGACCATCACCCTGAAGCTCGAACAGCAGGGGTAGGTCCCACACCGCACATCATTGCAGTGTACGGTGCGAAACCGTACACTCGGTGCGGACCCACTCGAGGTCAGCCGGCTCGATGTGTCCAGGTTTTCGATTCATGCAGTTGGCCGTCCCGCACGCGACTCCTTCCAGTACCGCGGCCCTCAAGACGTTCTCGTCCGGCCAACACTCATCGAATCGGCGGCCGGTCGCAACCAGCGCAGCAATCACCCCGGCGGTGACCGAATCCCCGCTGCCGATGGGGTTCACCGCCGTGACCGTCGGTGGAGTGACTGCCACCACCGCGTGGCCGTTGTAGCCTTCGGCACCTGCCTTCCCGTGGGTGATCACAATCCAGCGAAGATCGTAGCGGTCGGCCAGAAGCCGGTAGGCGGCAACTCGGTCGTCCTCGGTGTCGACGGAGAGCCCCGACAACTCAGCGAGTTCATCGCGATTGATTTTCAGAATCTGAGGATGGGCGTCGAGCGCGCGTTTTCCGTGGCTTCGGTAGGAGTCGAGAATGACCGGGACGTGCTGCTCCCTCGCCCAGTGAACGAAGTCAAGGTAGCAATCGTCGCTTTCGCCGGTCATCGCGGTCCCGCCGATTGCGAGCATCGATGCGGCCCGGATCCGCTCACGTACCGCCCGATGAGCATGCTCACGCTCTTCGTCCGATATCTGGGGCGCAGCCTCAACCAGCTCCGTCATGGTGCCGTCGGCCTCAAGAAGGGTAACGCAGTTGCGCGTTTCCCCGGCGATGGTGGTGAACCGCGTGGCGAGTCCATCCGCATGACAGCTGTCGGCAAACTTGGTTCCGTTTGCGCCGCCCACATACGCGTGCAGTTCGCTTGGGATCCGGTAGACCGCGAGCGCCCGACAGACGTTTGACCCTTTTCCTGCGGCCGACTCAAAGTGGTGCGACACCCTGTTCACCGCACCCCGGACGATTTCTTCAAACTGGTAGGTCTTCTGCCAGACGCTGTTCTGGCCAACGACGAGTATCATGGTGTCTCCTATTGCGAACTACAGCCGCTCGATGAGCAGCGCTTCGACGTCGCCGGCGGAAAACGGAACGGGGTGTGCTTTCCCGGCTGTTGCAGCCGCAACGTCGCGGCAGATTTCCTTGGTCACTCCAAAGGCAGAGAGGCGGGGGAGTTCGAGCGCCTCGGTCAGGCGCTCAAGCTCGGCGACCAGGGCCGCCCGGTTGTCGGCATCACTGCCCCAACTGCGGCCGGTGATCAACTCACCGGCCCGCGCGTACTTGGCGAGGGCTACCGCGGCGTTGGCATCCGCCGGCTCGAGTCGCAACAGGGTATGCCGAACCGAGGCCGCAAGCATGGTTCCACAGAAGGCGCCGTGAGGAATGGCAATACGAGCGCCAATGGGAGACGCGGCACCGTGTACGATTCCGAGTCCGGCATTCGCCAGGCCAACGCCGGAAAGGTAGGCCGCGTACGCCATCCCTGATCGCGCATGCAGGTCATCCCCGTGGAGCACCGCCCGTTCGAGTGAACGCGCTGCCCACCCAAACCCCGATTCGGTCAACGCATCGGTAAACGGACTCGCGCCGGTAGAGACCCAGGCCTCGAGCAGCTGTGTCAGCGCGTCCATTCCCGAGGCCGCCGTCACGTCCGCCGGGCAGCCCACGGCGAGCTCCGGATCGATAATGGCGGCAACGGGAACGTAATTCTCGTGACGAAGCGACTTCTTGAACCCTTCGGGTCCGATCTCGCTCAACACCGCATTCTTTGTCGCTTCGGTTCCGGTACCGGCGGTGGTCGGCACCGCATAGAGAGGTAGAGTGCGCCCGTTTGGCGCCCGGGTACCAACCCCCTCCAGGCATTCTCGAATCGAGCCCTTGGTACACACCGCAGCTGCGGACGCCTTACCTGCGTCGAGTACGCTACCGCCTCCAATCGCGACCACCGCCTGCGCATCGTCAGCTCGCAATACAGCGGCTATTTCGTCCACCGCGGCGGGAGTCGGCTCTCCGGTGATACGGTGATCAGTCGCAGTGATTCCGACACGTTGGAGGCCGTCTTGCAACCGCTCCCACGCCGACGAGCCGCGAAACGACGTGGATCCGGTGATGATGCCGATCCGGGCGAATCCGGCATCGGACAGCATGCGCGGCAGGGTGTTGAACTCCCCGCAGCCAAACCGCAGCGTGGGAACCCGAACAGCAGCAAATGTTGAGATCTCGATCGGACGATGTACCATACCCCAATTGTATCGCCAAGCGTCGCCACTGTAAACCGAAGCGCGTTGGGGCTCAACGGAGGGTGCGCGGAAGGCGCTCTGCAGGGGCAAAAATGCACAGCTTTGGGAACACTCGGTTCAGACCAACGCAAATCTAACCCAAATACGGCGAAAACGGGGAAAGTTTTGGTTGCGTGGAGCCCCGGCAGCGGCTATGATGGTTGGGATACCAAAAATCACGGCGGTGAAAAACCCTCGAGGAGGACTTCAACATGCGAAAAACGGTACTGGTCACAACGGCTCTCTGCATTCTGCTGGTCGCGCCCCTGGCGGCACAGACGGTACTGGAGCAGCACAACTTCGCTACGATGAGCGGATGGACCCCTGCGGCTGGAAACTGGGCTGCTTCGGGTAATCGTTTGCACCAGCGCGATGATCGAGCGCCACTGGCTCGCATTGACAAGCAGCTGAACCAGAGCGGTGTCTATCAGATCGATTTTGCCATTCGGTATGCGGGCGGTGGATACCGCACGGACGCCGACTGGGAGAACCAGCATTTCCACGCAGGCTTTGGTGTACAGCTGGGTATCAGCAATCCCCCGCTTCGGCGCGCAGCATGGGGCGCCGGACAGAGCTATCTTCTCTGGCTCAACCTTGACACCCGACCCGAGACGCGGCGAAACGCTCCGGAGCACTACGGTTTTCGCGCTCAGGTCTACGAGAGCCGCTCCAACATCGACATGACGCTGATGCGCAGCGAAGAAATCCGGCAGCTGCTCGGCAGCCCGGTGATGAGCCTGGACATCATCGCCATTCTGCGACAAGAGCTGGGATTTGACCTTCGTCTCGAAGACATCGAGCCCTATCTCTACCGCGACGTTCCAATCAGTATTCGCGTCGATACGCGTACCGGAGAAATCGGGGTACTCGATCCCACGGCGCCCATTCGCTATTACTTCCGGGTAAACCCCTCGGTGCTCCGCGGCAACTACATTGCCCTCCGCACCAACAGCCTTGCGGCAAACTTCGGAAATCTTATCGTAACCAGCCGCTAAGCCGAACCAATCGGCTCTCCTGGTGGATGGTTGAGGCGCGAGAGCGCCTCGACCATCCACACCATTCCCTCCGTATCCCGTAAACAGTACTCGACAAGATGGTGCCGGTGTTGCTCCGACAACGGCGTGCCCGAAAAGACCGAGAGACCAAAGAGCAGATTTGCCTGTCGACCGTTGCGGATCACCAGGTCGTCGTACCCGCGGCCGGTGAGCACGGGGAGAACCGATTTCATGGAGACGCTGCCGCGCTGCAGCGGATGATAGTAGGCAAACTCCGAGAACACCGACGAAAGGTCGACGATCCGACCAAGCAGGTTTCGCAGCGGAACCGCACGCGCGGGCAGTCGCTCGGCCAGACGAGCGATTGCCCGCGCTTCAAAATCGCGACCGTAGACAACGATGGAACCTTCCTCGCCGAGATGTTCGAGGAGCCGGGTGCAGAACTCGTCACCGATGGCCTCGAGCGTCTCGCCCAGATACCAGCTGCGCTCGGCCGGTGCGCCCGGATCGAGCACGGATTGCACCGTATAGAGGTAGGGGATGTGCTCCCACGAGCGCGCACCGGCAAAGGGCGGAACTGGCATCGAAAACGCCTCAAAGTCAAGGTACCGAACCGGATACTGCAGCGCAGACAAAAAAGCGTCGAGTGCGGGCTGATCCACGTGTGCGACTCCCCCCTCGATTGCCGCTACCTGCAGGGTCTGCCGGCGCGAGAGCGTAACCCCTTCGGGAAGATCTCGCAGCGAGGTCACTCCGGCCGAGATCAGCTCCTCCCCCCGTTTCTTGCCGAGAAACAGGGTGCGGGGATCGTCGACGGCAGCCTGGCCCCCGGATTCGGTGCTTCGCGGGTGTGAGGCTCCACTGTGCGAAAGGGTATCGGCAACGACTTCGCTGCCATCGGGCAACGGAACCGCGCGAACCGGATCGGTAATATCGACGCGCTCGAACAGTTCGTCCGGATCGAGCAATCCAGGATGAACAAACCCCTTCTGCGCTCGAATCAACAGCACCCGATGCACGGCAAGCCCACGCTCTTCCAGAGCCACAACCGCCCGCGCCGCGGTGGCGTACAGCGGAGCTCCCCGCTCCAGACTCACCATACCAAGGGTGGTTACTCCCGCCTCCCGCTCGATGATGTCCGCCTCCAGCGGATCACCGTCAGAGGCCGGCGGCTCGCGGAGCGACGAACCGACGCGGACGCGAAGCCAGCTGCCGTCGGGCGTTTCCGAAATATCCGCGGAGAAGTCTTGACAATCCTCGGGGGTTCCGACGACGGGATCCGGCAGAACGGGGACAAGAAGCGTTAAGGCCTGACGACGAGCCATCCGGGCGAAATGCTCCGAGAGCGCCTCACCATCGACCGATTGGAGGAGAGTCGAATACACAACAGGGTCCCACGAAGGCAGTCGACTACTCCTTCGGTTCTACCAGAGCGAAGGTATCGATGGCAATCTGCAGTTCTTCATTTGTCGGGACCACCACGATGTCCACGGGCGAATAGTCGCGAGAGATCAGTCCCATGCGCGGGCCGTTTTCCAGATTTTTCCGGTAGTCCATGACAATGCCAATATTTTCCAGCCGGTTACAGATTCGTTCGCGCATCCGGGTGCCGTACTGCCCGATCCCACCCGTGAAGACCAGAATATCGATCTTCACCATGTTGGCCGCGTACGCACCGATGTACTTACGGATCCGGTAGGCGTAGACTTCAAGCGCCTCAAGCGCGTTTCGGTCGCCTCGCTCTGCTGCGTCTTCCAGATCACGCAGGTCGTTTGAGATTCCTGACAGCCCAAGCAGTCCGCTCTCTTTGTTCAGCATGTTGTTCAGCTGGGCTGGGGAGTATCCACGCTCAATCAGATAGAAGATGATGGCCGGATCAAGATCGCCCGAGCGAGTGCCCATCATCAGCCCTTCCAGCGGCGTGAAACCCATGGATGTGTCGATCGATCGTCCGTGTTTGATCGCGGTGATCGACGCCCCATTGCCAAGATGGCAGGAGATCACGTTGGTATTCTCGATCGACCGTTTTACAAACTGAACCGCTTCGTTGGCGACATACCGGTGACTGGTACCGTGAAATCCGTACCGGCGAATTCGGTACTTCTCGTAAAGCTCGCGGGGGAGGCCGTAAAGATAGGCGGCGGGCGTCAGCGTCTGATGAAAGGCAGTGTCAAAGACAGCCACCTGGGGAACGGTCGGCATGGCGCGGATCGCCTCCTGAATGCCGGTCAGGTTGGCAGGGTTGTGCAGTGGAGCAAGTTCGATGTTTTCTTCGATCGCAGCCACAACCGCGTCATCGATAACCACCGAGGACGCGTACTTTTCTCCACCGTGTACCACGCGGTGTCCCACGCCCACGATATGGTCGAGGTTGTCGAGGATTCCATCTCTTTCATCGGTCAACGCATCGATCATTGCCGAAACGGCCGCCTGATGATCCGCTACCGGCCGCTCGCGGTGGTATCGCCCCCCGACCGACTCCTGGGTAATCACCCCGGCCGGACCACCGATCCGTTCGACCTGACCTTTTCCGAGACTGTTTCGCGACGGCATCTCGTACACTTCGTATTTCAGCGACGAACTGCCGCAATTGATGACCAGAATGTCCGACGTCTTCACTCGAGCGCGCGCCATGGATTGCTCTCCCTCAACGGTAACCTCGCGACAGTGTAGCGAGAAATTCGGACCGCGTCACCCGCCCCGACCATCTCGCTATCTTGTTGTGGTGCGCCCGCCGTGGTAGCATTCGGTCGCATGCCGTCGCAGATCGCACATCTGGTCTTTGCGGTCGAGGCGATCTCCGGGGGCCTCGCCGATCTCAACCTGCCGATCGACTCGCCGTGGCTGGGTCTTGGCGCCCAGGGACCGGACATCTTCTACCACAATCGCCGGCGTCGGCCCTCAGCCCTGGGGTACGGGGCCCTGCTCCACCGGCGGGGGTACGGGACCGCCGTTGCCGCGATGGCCGAAAGCGCCCGCGAACAGAGCGTACCCCTTGAATCGAGCCTGGGCGCCTTCATTCTGGCTTTCGCGACGCACGCCGTTCTCGATCGAGAGTTTCACCCCTTCATCAACTACCGCGCCGGGTGGGGACCATCGGTTCCCGCCGCCCCCACCGATCCGCCCTTTCAGCTGCACCCGTGGTTCGAGCGCGCCCTCGATGTGATCATCCTGGACCGATGGTGGAACAGTAGCCCACAGACATTCGACGTGCTGGCCCGACTCGACTGCGGCCCCGATCTCCCCGCACCAATCGCCCGCGCCTACTGCCGCGCTCTGCATGCGGTGTCGCCGGCGAGTCGCACCGATCCGCACATGGCCCAGCGCATGCGAAACGCCTATCACGACGCGATTGGGTTCTACGAGGCGTGTAACCTCGTGAACCTCGAGCGCTACGAGGAGGTGCTTCACTCCGACGAACCCGTCGGCCGTCGGGCGCGCTGGATCAGCCTGCTTCATCCGCCCCTTCTGCCGGCGGGACTCGACCTGGCAAACGACGACCACCGGCCGTGGTACAACCCCTGTGATGTTGATAATCCTTCGCACGACTCAATGGAGGATCTGTGGGGGAAAGCCATGGGACAGGCAAGATCGGTGGTGCGCGAAATCGCGGCCGCGTGGCGAGACGGGGTGTCCATATCCGAGGCAACGGCCGCCATCACTCACGCGGTTGGAGACACCAACCTGAGCGACGGGCGAACGATTGGCCGACCGTGTCGCAAAAGAAACCGCGCGCTGCTCCCTCTCGATCGCTGGCTCCTCGCAGTTCTGGAACAGCGTCGCGCCGATCCGGACGTTCACTGGTCACGCTGAAGCAGCTCTCCGAGCAGGTCTCCGAGCAGGTTACAGCAGAACACCGTCAACCCGATCGCAAGCCCCGGGTAGAGCGCGAGCCACGGTGCATCGAAGAGGTAGTTTCGCGCGTTTCGAAGCATCAACCCCCAACTCGGCGTTGGCGGCTGCGCTCCCACCCCGAGAAACGACAGCGACGCCTCCACTACCAGCGCGAGCGCCACGGTGACCGTGCACTGCGCGACGATCTTGGGAAGCATGTTGGGAACAAGATGAACGGTAATGATCCGCCACAGCGGAGTGCCCAGAGCCCGGGCAGAGAGAACGAAGGGCTCCTGTTTCAGCGTGAGCGTTTCGGTTCGGATGATCCGTGCAAACAGCGGACTGAAGATGACCCCGATTGCCGTCATGACCTGCGGCAGGCCGTAGCCGAAGACCGACACTACCGTAATTGCCAGCAGCACAGTGGGGAACGAGAGGACCGCGTCCATGATGAGCATGAGCGCGGAGTCAACTACCTTGCCGGCGAGCCCCGCCGTCAGCCCCACCACCATCCCAATACCCAGGGCAAGGGCAACCGCCACGCCGCCAACCAGCAGTGCGGAGCGGGCGCCAAAGAGGAGGCGCGACAATACATCGCGGCCAAACTCATCCGAGCCCAGGAGGAACCCATCCGTTCCCGGAGGGGTAAACCGGGCGGGGATGTTCTGCATCCGCGGATCCGCCGGCGCAATGTGCGGAGCCGCAATTGCGACTACCACCAGGGCTCCCAGGTAGACAACCGAAACCACGAGGAAAAATCGCACGAAGATTTCGGTTCGCCTCGTCACCAGGGGTTCCCTTCGAACGGTTCAGCGGAACCGCACGCGTCGCAAATCGTACGTGTCGAGTTTACCGTCCATATGAAAGCCGTGAATGGTCTCGCGCATCGCGATGAACCGGTAGTTGGTGCCCACAAACACAAAGGGGACTTCTTCCGCCAGTAAACGCTGAATTTCGGCAAAGTACTCGCGCCGCCCGGCAAACTCTGATTCCAGGCGCGCCGCCTGAAGCAGGCGAGGTATCTCCGGATGACTCCATCCTACGTAGTTGCGGTCGGTCTCGAAAAGCGAGAACCTGCCGTCGGGGTCCAACTTTCCCGTGTGACCGATGACGGTCAGATCAAAATTGGCTGCACCGTAGACGTCCGACAGCCAGGTGGACCAGTCGACCAGACGAATCTGCGCCTCAATCCCGGCCTGAGCCAGCATCTGCTGATACATCTCGCCGGCCCGCACGTGCGGCTCGAAGTTCTGCGGCAAGACCAGATCCAGAACGCGGTTCACACCGCCCGCCTCACGGATGAGCGCGCGGGCACGCTCGGGGTCGTGGGGGTGAAGGTGGGCAAGATCGAGGGCGAAGGGGTCGCCCGCGTCCATGAAGGTACCGATGGGGCGCCCGCCGGCGTACGCCACGTCGAGAATTGTCTGCTTGTCAACGGCGTGGTTGAGCGCGCGCCGGATTCGCACGTCGGAGAGCGGCGGGCGCCTCGTATTGATGGCCATTACCATCACCAGCGACGACAATCCCGTGTCGAGTCTGGTGGCGGGATTCCGTTCGATCCGGGCGATATCCGTGGGACCAACCATATCAATGATGTGAAGGTCTCCGGTGAGCAGTCCCTGCACCTGTACGGCTACTTCGGTAATGATATTGAAGTTGACCCGCGCCACCGCGGGCTGCCCTTCGATCCAGTATCGTTCGTTCCGCGAGAGCGTGATGCGATTGTCCCGCATCCATTGCTCGAAAACAAAGGGCCCGGTACCGACGGGACTGCCGCCGAAGTCGTGTCCGTTCGCGATTAACCGCTGCGGGAGTATGGCGCTCCAGCCGGAGGCCAGCGCGGAAAGCAGCGGCGCGTGTGGGCGCTCCAGCGAAAACTGCACGGTGTAGCGGTCAAGCGCTTCTACGGCCGTGACCGCGGCAAACTCCGCCGCGTGGGTGGATGCGCGGCCCGGATCGCGAAGACGCGCAAAGGTCGCCACTACGTCCTTCGACGTGAACTCATCTCCGTTGTGAAACTGCACTCCCGAGCGAAGGTGGAAGGTCCAGTGCAGACCGTCCGCGGAGACTCCCCACGACTCAGCGAGAGCGGGCACGATTCGTCCCGATTCGTCCGGCTCGACCAGAGTGTCGTAGACGCTGCGCAGAACCTGAAACGTCAGTGTCCCCGCCGTGGCGTGCGGATCGAGTGTGTTGGGGTTACCCGACAGCGCAAACTGCAGGGTAGCCGGCTGCGCCGAGGCTGCCTCGCGACCGCCGGCCCCAAACGCCGGTGCGGCCGCCACCAGTGTACAGACCGCCAGCGCGAGTGACAGAGTGGTTTTCATCATGAACTCCTCGATCGCGGTTCCGGCAGCACGGGCGCGTCGGCAAAGAGCGCGCGCGTGTATTGGTGCACCGGCGCCGCGATCAACTGTTCGGCCGGTGCCTGCTCGATAATTGTCCCATCACGCATCACGGCAATCTCATCGCTCAGATAGGCAATGAGATTCAGGTCGTGCGATATGAAAAGATACGTGAGTGAGAGCTCGCGTTTCAAGTCCACCAACAGGTTCACGATCTGCGCCTGAATCGAGACGTCCAGACTCGAGACGGGCTCATCCAGGATGAGAAAACGGGGCTGAACGGCAAGCGCCCGCGCGATCACGATCCGTTGCCGCTGCCCGCCGGAGAAGCGGTGCGGACGTTCCGACGCCCGGTTTGGTGAGATCCCCACCATATCGAGAAGCCGCGCCACCTCACGCCGACGGCGGTCCCGCGGCACGCCCTGGTTACGCAGACCTTCGGCCACGCTCTCCCCGATGCACTGGCGCGGGTTGAGCGATGAATACGGATCCTGAAACACGATCTGCACGGTACGTCGAAACAGCGCCATCTGCGAACGTTCTCGAAGCCCCGGATCGATTCCCGAAACAACAACCCGTCCTGATGTCGGAGGATCGAGCCACGCGACCGCCCGCGCAAGCGTGCTCTTCCCGCACCCGGACTCTCCCACCAGGCCGAGCACGGTGTTGGCAGCGATCGAGAACGACACGTTTCGCACGGCCACCATGGAGCGCGCCCGCTGGCGCAGGAGACCCGCCTGGTAGTACACCTTACTGACGTTATCCACCCGTACCAGTTCAGCGGTCAAGCAGGCACCCCTCCATCACCGCTTCCGCGAAGTGGCAGGCCGCGCTACGGTCGGCTTCGGTTGGACGAAGCGCCGGCACCTCAACTCTGCACCGATCGGTTGCGAGCGGGCAGCGCGGTGCGAAGGCGCATCCGTCAGGGACCTGATCGGCGTCCGGGACGGTCCCCGGTATCGCGGCGAGCGGACGGCCGCGCTTGGCCGGATCGGGTGTGGAGGCAATCAACCGCTGCGTGTAGGGGTGATGAGCGCACTCAAAAAGCGCCTGCGCGGAGGCGTGCTCCACGATGCGTCCGCAATACATTACCGAAACCTCATCGGCAACCCGCCCGACCAGCGCGAGGTCGTGAGAGATAAACAGCACCGCTGTGCACACCTCCCGGCGGATGCGGTCCAGAAGCTTCATGATCTGCGCCTGGACCCGGGCGTCGAGGGCCGTCGTTGGCTCATCCGCTATGAGGATGTCGGGTCCGCAGGCAATCGCGAGAGCGATCATCACGCGTTGCTTCATTCCGCCGGAGAGCTCGTGTGGATAGGCCCGGGCAACCGTACGCTCGGAAAGCTCAACCAGCGCGAGCAGTTCTTTCGTTCGTTCTCGCGCCCCGTCCCGATCGAGCAAGAGATGTACCCGCAGCACCTCTTCGATCTGCGTGCCGACCCGCATCGACGGATTCAGGTGTTGATCCGGCTGCTGAAACACCATCGCGATGCGTCGTCCCCGGATCGCACGCAGTTGTGACTCGGGCAGCTGAAGCAGATCGCCCCCTCTAAACAGGATGCGACCCCTTGCGTCACATCCGCGTGGCAGCAGGCCCAGAACCGCGCGTGCGGTCAGGGTCTTGCCGGCGCCCGATTCGCCCACCAGGGCGTGCACCGTACCCGAATGAAGATCGAAGGAGATCGACCGGACAAGATCCACCGATCCTGCTCGTCCCGGCAGGGATACCGTCAGGTCGCGAACCGACAGCAGCACATCCGCCATCAGCCGACCCGCAACCGTGGATTCACCGCGGCCGAAACAAGATCAGCTGCACAATTTGACAGGGAGAACACCACCGCGATAAACACCACGCCGCCCTGAATCAGAGGGAAGTCGCGCGCCACGATCGCACTGAGAAACAGCCGGCCGAGTCCCGGCAGAGAGAATACTTGCTCCACAATGACCGCCCCCCCGAGCAGGTAGCCAAACTGAATCCCGGCGATGGTCACCACCGGCATCAGGGCGTTGCGAAGGGCGTGGGAAAACCGAACTCTCAGATGGGGCAGCCCTCGCGCGTCGGCCGCGAGCACGTACTCCTTCTCCAGCTCCTCGACCATGGACGCCCGCACAAACCGAACGAGCACCGCCGCACGCTCGGTGGCCAGGGTGACCACCGGAAGAATCCAGTGCGCCACGCTGTCCGCTCCAAAGAGTGGGAGAAGTCCCAGTCGCACCGAGAACAGCATCAGCAGAAGGATGGCAAGCCAGAACGAGGGTATCGCCATTCCAACCTGGGCAAACATGAGCCCCAACCCGTCCCATACGGTCCACCGCTTGACCGCCGCGATCACCCCAATCGGGATCGCAACCAACAGCGACAACAGAAACGACGCAACCGCCAGAAGCGCGGTCAGAGGAAACCGATCCAGAATGAGCCTCAGCACCGGCTCCTGCGAAAAGAAGGATGTTCCGAAGTCAAATCGAAGCGTGTCCCAGAGCCATCCGAGGTACTGTCTCCACAAGGGGCGATCGAGGCCGAGGCGGATTCGAAGCGATTCCACCGCCGGTTCGCCTGCATCCATCCCCGCGATGGTTCGCGCCGGATCGCCGGGAATCACCCGAACCGTGAGAAAGACAACCGTGGAGATGAGCATGACGGTGAGTACGAGCCGTCCAAGACGGCGGAGTATGAGGCCGATTACTGCCCGGTGGGAGGTACGCTCGTCGCCGCGCACTGCGCCGATCCGCTCAGCGCCCGAGAGAGTTCAGCACCCGTTCAAGAACTTTCTGCCGGTCCAGCGGCTTGACGATGTAGTTCTTTGCGCCAATGATGAGCGACTTTTTGACCAGATCGTTCTTGCCGAGAGCACTGATCATAATGACGGCGGCGTTTTTGTCGAAGGCTATGATCTGCTCGAGCGCGGAAACCCCGTCGAGCTTGGGCATGGTGATGTCCATGGTGACGAGGTCAATTCTGGGGTGAAGCTCTTTGTACTTCTCCACCCCGGCCTCCCCGTCCCCCGCGGTGGCAACCACATCAAAACCCGCCGAAGTGAGGATCTGACTCAACTGCTTGGCCACAAACATCGAGTCGTCGACAATCAGAACCCGATACGGAGTTCCGTCTGGTTTCAACCCGTCGGGTTCCTTCTCGTTCATTGCCGGAAAGTCGCCTTTGCTCTTCATCGCGTGCGAGCCTCCACCTGTGTTATAGCGAAAAACCCGGCATGATTCAAGAACCGCCGCCGGTATCCAAAACCCGCAAAAAAAACGGTGCGGACGGCCTCGGAGCGAAACTCCGAAACCGCCTGCACCGCAGGTGACCAACCCTTTTACTTCTGGTTTTTACTTGTCTTTTACCTTGTTTTTTACTTTGCGATCAGATACCTGTAAAGCACTATTCGTGCCAAGATTCCTTTATATCGTTTAAATATATTCATTATAGATATTTACACAGCATCGATATACGCATACGTCGACACGAAACCCCTATGCAAAACGCATAGGCCCACGTCTGAAAAGATTTAATTCTTTCTATCAATTGAAATTACAGGGTTATGCAAAATGCATGACTATGCAGAATGCATAGCCTTTTTGCGGGTTTATCCGTTCTTCAGCTTCCGACTGAGTGTGGATTGGGCGACGCCCAGCATGCGCGCCGCGATGGACTGATTTCCGCTGGACTTCTCGAGCGCCTCGGCGACCAGAAACTCTTCCACCTCTTTCAGCGTGGGAAACCGCCCCGACCACGCCAGCGGCTGCTCGGCTCCCAGCTGGAAGCCCGCGCTCTCCGCAGAGGAGGAATCGCTCTGCTCGGCGATATAATTGCGGAAGACCGAAAGAGAGAGAATCCCCCCTTCGTGGCGGCTCATCGCGTCGTAGATCATCGATTGCAGCTCCCGGATGTTACCGGGGAAGTGGTAGTTGACCAGAAGCGTGTAAAGCTCCTTGGGAACAGTCGGTCGCTTCTTGTTCAGTGTGGCTGCGGTCTCATCGAGAAAGTGGTCGACCAGGGAGGGAATATCGTCCGCCCGCTGCCGCAGCGGTGGAAGGTGCACATGGTGCGCCATCAAACGGTAATATAAGTCCTTACGAAAACGGCCTTCGCGCTGCCGAACGTTGAGATCGGCATTGGTTGCCGCGATGATGCGCGCGTTACTCCGCTGAGGAAGGTCAACCCCAAGCGGGTAGTACTCGCGCTCCTGCAACAGTCGCAGGAGTTTCACCTGGGGGCCCATTTCCATATCACCGATCTCATCCAGAAAGAGCGTCCCACCCGCGGCCTGTTCGATCAAGCCGGGCCGGTTGGTATCTGCCCCCGTGAATGCACCGCGCCGGTGACCGAAGAGGGTATCCGAAAACATCGTGTCGTCGAGCCCCGAAACGTTTACCGGTACAAAGGCGCCGCTTTTTTGAGAAAGCCGATGAATCACCCGGGCAACCAGCTCCTTGCCGGTACCGCTCTCTCCGGTGATCAGCACTGCCTTGGGACTCTCAGCAACCGCCTCCATGTACCGGAAGAGTTTTTTCATCTGTGGACTGACCGAAACGATCTCGGCAAAGGCGTCCGGATTTTTCAGCTTGTGAAGGCCATCGCCGGTGGAGAGGATATGCACTTCGTCCTGCAGCTCCCGAATTTTGAGTGCGTGGTTCACCGCGGTAATCAGTCGGTTCTCATCAACCGGTTTGGTCATATAGTCGAACGCACCGATCTTCATGCATTCGACGGCGGTATCCACCCTGTCTTCACCGGTAAGGACGATGACGGGAATCTCGGGAAACTGGGAGATAATCTCGGGCAGCAGTTCCTGCCCCGAGACGTAGGGCATATTCAGGTCGAGTAACAGGACCGAAACCTGATTTCCGCCCAGAACGTCCATGACTTGTCTCGAATCGTCACACACCAGGGTATTTTTCATATCGTACGCACCCAGAATGGTAACGTAGAGCTCCGATGCAACAAGGTCGTCGTCAACAATGAGAATCGATGGACTGACCACGTTTGGTTTCTGATTCATGAGTCTGTACTCAATATTCGGCTTTTTTCAGGATTTTTCAAGCGGAGAGGTGTCGCCGTCGAGACGAGTGCAGACACCGCGCGGGCACGCGGGGCGCCGATTCGCCCCGCGAGATACCTTGACAGCGTGTCGAGGCGACCGTATTGTTCCGATATGCGTGTACGCTACAATGCCCCGGTCACCCTCACCTTCGCCCTGCTCAGCACCGCAGTCCTGGTGTTCGATCTGCTCACCGGGCGCCGGCTGACCGCCGGTTTCTTTTCCATCGGCCCGACCCTCGACTTCTCCAACCCGCTGCAATGGCCGCGATTGGTGACTCACGTCATCGGGCACGCCGACTGGGCGCACCTGATCAGCAATTTTGCCTTTATCCTCCTGCTTGGCCCGAGTCTCGAAGAGAAATACGGTTCCGCAGGTCTCTTCTTCATGATGCTGTTGACCGCGCTGGTCACGGGCTTATTGAACATACTTCTCTTTTCAACCGGCCTGCTGGGAGCCAGCGGTATTGTATTCATGATGATCCTGCTCAGCTCGTTTACCAACATCCGTCACGGCGATATCCCAATGACCTTCCTGCTTGTTGTTGCGCTCTACCTCACCCGGGAGTTCGCTGCCTCGGTTCGACAGGACGGTATTTCGCAGTTTGCCCACATTGTCGGCGGCGCATGCGGGGGCCTCTTCGGCTTCTGGCGACCGCGCAAATCAACCTGAGCGGAAACAGAAAACGATGGTTCACCGACTGGAGCACGTTGAACAGCAGTATCTCGACCTCGAGCAGAAAATCGCTGATCCCGATGTGCACAAGGATCCAGGCCGCTTCAAGACGCTGATGCAGGAACATGCCCACCTCAGCGAGCTGGTTGAATGCTACCGACGGTACCGCAAAAACCAGGAAGAGCTGAGCGATGCCCGCGCCATGGTAGAGGCCGAGTCGGAGCCCGATCTTCGCCAGATGGCCCGCGATGAGGTGGATCAGCTGGAAGAGACCGCGGAGCAGCTGGAGCACGAGCTCAAGATGCTGCTGGTGCCGCGCGACCCCCTGGACGAGAAGAGCAGCATCATGGAAATCCGGGCCGGCACCGGCGGTGATGAGGCGTCTCTGTTTGCGGCCGACCTCTACCGTATGTACCAGCGCTTTGCGGAACAGCGGGGCTGGAAGACAGAGATCATGACCGCGAGTGAAACCGAAGTGGGCGGATTCAAGGAGGTCATCTTCTCTATCTCCGGCAAGCAGGTCTTCGGAAGCCTGAAGTTCGAAAGCGGCGTTCACCGCGTGCAGCGCGTTCCCACTACCGAATCCGGTGGCCGCATTCACACCTCCGCGGTCACCGTGGCCGTGCTCCCGGAAGCCGAAGACACCGACATCCAGATCAGTCCCGAGGATCTGCGCATCGACGTGTTTCGCTCGTCCGGGCCGGGCGGCCAGAGTGTCAATACCACAGACTCCGCGGTTCGGGTGACCCACCTCCCCACCGGACTCGTGGTCACCTGCCAGGACGAAAAATCGCAGCACAAGAACAAGGCCAAGGCGCTTCGGGTACTCAAAGCGCGACTCTACGAAGCCGAGGAGCAGCGCAAGAATGCCGAGCGCGCCAGCGCGCGGAAGAGCCAGATCGGATCCGGCGACCGAAGCGAGCGGATCCGTACCTATAACTTCCCCCAGAACCGCCTCACCGACCACCGCATCAACCTGACGCTGTACAAGCTCGAGTCAGTCATCCAGGGCGAGCTGAACGAGGTTGTTGACGCGCTGAAGCTCAGCGATCGCGAAGAGCAGCTGAAGGCGCACGGGTAGCGCGTCCAGGCGCCCGTCCCGCGGCGGAAGGAGCGACGTGTTCCACCAGACGACCACCATTCGAACCGCGCTTCAAGCCGCAACGGAGACGTTGCGACAAGCCGGCAGCGACACCGCCTACCTCGACGCGCTGGTGCTGATGGGCCACGTCCTTGGCCTGTCCAAGGAACAGCTCTTTGCGCGAACCGAAGACCCTCTTTCCCCGGCAGACCACTCACGCTTCGA
Organism: Spirochaetaceae bacterium; assembly: GCA_007693485.1. Classification (GTDB taxonomy): domain Bacteria; phylum Spirochaetota; class Spirochaetia; order DSM-27196; family PWMO01; genus PWMO01. The sequence continues at coordinate 1,643 of REDM01000117.1, read as the reverse complement.
AGCGCTGATTCAACTCAGAGCGCAGGGCGAACCGGTCGCCTACCTGCGCGGCGTCAAAGAGTTCTACGGTCGCAATTTTCTGGTTGATCCACGGGTGCTCATTCCCCGCCCCGACACCGAGACGCTGGTCGATACGGCCCTTGCGCTGATCGACGCCAACCCCGATATCCGTACCGTCTTTGACTGCTGCACCGGCAGCGGATGCGTCGCGATCACCTTGGCTCTCGAGCGCCCGATGATCGCCGTGGCCGCCGGGGATGTCTCCCGCGACGCCCTCACCGTCTGCCGGCAGAACGTTGCGCGGCTTGCGCCGGATCGGGTACAGCTCTACCAGAGCAACATGATGAACGCGGTACCGGGCCGATTCGATCTGATCGTCGCAAACCCTCCCTATGTCCGCACTGCAGAGGTCGATGCGATGCGCGCCGCGCGATGGCCGGAACCGACTCTGGCACTCGACGGAGGCACCGACGGCCTCGATGTACCACGACATCTCATGAAGAGCGCTCTGGAACATTTGGCGCCGAATCGCTATCTTGTGATTGAAGGAGCGTACGATCAGCGCGCGGGCATGTTCGAGGCGTTCCACCAAACCGGCTTTATCGCGGAAGACGTCGTTTCCGACCTTGCGGGACGCGACCGGGTGTACGTGGGAAAAACCCGCGCGTAACGCACCGATACCACAAGAGCAATGATACGCACGCTGGAGGAATTCAACCGCAAAATCCTCATGTATTCGCCGTCGGAGCAGACGCAGCTGAAGAGCGCGATCGAGCTGTCGCGGAAGCTCCATGACGGACAATTCCGCGACTCCGGCGACCCCTACTTCATCCATCCCCTGCAGGTGGCAGACATTCTCGTTGACCTGAGACTGGACTCCGCATGCGTTACCGCCGGGCTGTTACACGACGTTCTGGAAGACACCCCTCAGAGCCGAGCAGACCTGCGCAAGGAGTTTGGCCGGGAGGTCGAACAGCTTGTGTTTGGCGTCACCAAGATCTCAGTGGTCAAGGCGAAGAACAAGAACATGCAGGAAGCGGAAACCATCCGCAAAATGCTCTTCGCCATGGTGAAAGACATCCGGGTCATTCTCATCAAACTCGCCGACAAGTTGCACAATATGCGTACGCTCGAGTTCAAGAACGAGGCGCGACGGCGGCAGATCGCGCAGGAGTGCCTCGACATCTATGCTCCCCTCGCCGGACGGCTTGGTATCTCGTGGATCAAGGACGAGCTCGAAGATCTCGCGCTGAAAAACCTGCACCACGACACGTACGAGCAGATCAAGAGCTTTGTGGCGCAGAAGCGCGAAGGGCGCGCCGACTTTCTGCACCGCGTCGAGACAGCCATCCTGGAGGCCGCCGCCCGCGATGGGCTGGCGGTTCAGGTCGAGGCGCGCGCGAAACACTTCTACTCCATCTACCAGAAGATGCGTCGACGCGGAAAACAAATCGACGAAATCTACGACATGCTCGGCATCCGCATCGTCTGCGGGACCGAAAGCGAGTGTTACACCGCGCTCGGTCTGATCCACCGACTCTGGCCGCCCATTGAAGGGAGGTTCAAAGACTACATCGCGATGCCAAAAGCCAACCGGTATCAGAGCCTGCATACCACGGTACTCGGTTTCGACGGGAAGCTGC
>REDM01000054.1 GCA_007693485.1 Spirochaetaceae bacterium | reverse complement strand
GGGCATTTCTTGCCGCGGCCTCGGTTGGGCTGCTGGTGGTGAGCGCGGTGGTTCGGTGAGTGGCCTCGGTGCCGTCTTCAGGGGCTGTGGAGAACAAATGAAACCGATCCCGGCGCGCTGATCACCGACGCGGTTCCCGAGGGACCGGTCACCGTGATCGTTCCTTCGCGAACCGTTGCTCCGCGTCGGTTCACGGTGAACGAGGCGTCCGTGGCGCGAACGGTGAATCCACCGACCTCAACCGACACGTCGGAGGCTTCGACCACCTGGACATCAATCCGTCCGGCGTGAAGGAGGATGGCGGTCCCGGGCAGGACCGACGTTACCTCGATCTGCGTGAACGGTGCGATGTCGAGTCTGATTCCGTCACGCTCTGCGATGATTGCGCTGTCGCGCCAGGTGGAGAGGGTTGTTCCCGCTCCAATCGGGCGGCCGATAACCGCCCGTCGCCACGGGGTGTCGCCGGCACGCAGCTCGGCCTGCCCCTGCGAGCTGGTTACCTCGAGCGCGTGGAGGGTGGCTGATCCGGCCAGCACGAACGCGAGTACCGCGCCGACGCGTGCCACCGAGGCTCCCATCAGCCGCCATCTCACAGTCGCACCCTCCCGTGGAATCGAAGCACGCTCCGCGCTGGTACGTTGCTGAAGAGAAGCGCCGCTTCGGCAGACAGCTCCACGCCGTCGATTGGAATGACGGCAACGGCGGGATGGAGCTCGACGCCGAGGAAACGCCCATCCGGTTCAATCCCGGTGCGCTCACCGGCACGCCCGCTGGGCACCCCAATGACTCTGAGTGCAAGCTCCGGGCGCACAAGGCCACCGCGATCGCCCAGCGCGATGGTTGTGGCGGCTCCAACCTCGCCGACAACTGCGTCGGAAGGAGGTTCCGCGTATACCGCGGCAAGGGGGGCTCCCGCGGTGGCAGGGAAGCGGGTGTTTCCGTTCATTCCTCCGGCGTAGAGCGACCGTCCCCAGAGCTCCTCCAGCCAGCGCGTGCTGGTCCGGTACAAAAGCCGGGTCTCGATCAGCGCGGCAAATCCCGCATCGTCCTCGCCGGCGGCGTTAACCCATGCTCCGTACGCGGTGGTTCGGTGAGTCAGCCTTTCCCTGATGGGACCATTCACCACGACGCCGCCGGCAACCGAATCGGTTCGGCCGGTGGGGGCAGGCTGGTCAATGGTGCTGATCACCACCAACGCAGTATCCTGACGCCCAGCCAGCGGTGTGCGCGCTACGTAGCCAATGAGTACCACGGGACCGAGCAGCTCGCCTTCACTTCCCGCCGCCGTCAGACCGTTGATTGGGTCGGCGACCAGGCGAAGCGATGCCGCAGCCAGCTGAACTCGAGTCCGGGGCCACCGTAATCCCAGCGAGAACCCATCAGCGAGCTGGCGGTACTCAAGTGCGTCGCGATTGGTGAAGAGCAGGTCGGAAGGCTCGTGGAGTGCAATTCTCCCTAACTCGCCGGTGATCCAGGCTCCCTGCATGTGATCCGGGATGAGGAGCAGTTCGACGCCGGTCCGGCCCGGGTAGAGCACGAGCCCATCTTCCCGCGCAACAAAACCAAACTGCCGTTGCGCGGAGTAGGCAACACCAAAGGCTGCGCGATACGTCAGCAGGCCACGATCGAGCTGCTGCGCCACCGCGAGAGAGAGCGATGCCTGATCAATCGCAGAAAAAATGCCGCCGGAGCCGTCCCCCGCACGGGCGCTGCGGTGGTTTACCTCGAACGCCCAGTCATAGCCAACGACCTGTGCGGCCCCCGACGCAGGTGCGTAGAGCAGCGCCGCCAGCATCACGACCGCGACGAGCGCCGGCCGCCACGGATGGCTCGATGGCCGTCCGGCGACGCGGGATGCGCTCATCGTCGCAGCACTCCGCGCTCAACCGGCGCTTCATCGGGCCGGACCGCAGGGAATCCCGCCTCGCTCACGTGAAGCCGATGCACCAGATCGATGATGTCGTTTCCGGGAATAATCTGTCCGGGCCGCTCCCAGGACGCAAAGTACCCTCGGCTCTGCAGAACGCGGAAAGCCGACGCAGGGGCGGGGAGAATCTCGTATCGCAGATCCCCGGTGAGTCCGAAGAGCTGCATCGTAAGAAGGGCAACCTCTCCCTTCGTTGCGGCCTCAGTACCGGAAGGAATGCGATATCCGAGGGAGACCAGAAATCCGTCGGTTGCGGTCACGGCATCCTGCGGAGAGACAATGCCGGCGGCAGCCGCGAGGAAGCTCCGGGCACGGGGAAGCAGCACGGAATCGCGGCCCGCAAGGGTCGCCATCATCTCGCCGGTCTGGGCGCTTGCCCATCCGGTCACCATCACCGCCAACACCGCACCGATCAGGTATCCTCGATTCATCTCGACGGCCACCATATCACGCTGCCCGGCGACGGCACAATCCCGACAGCAATACTCAGGATTGACGGAGAGCCCTTGCAATGGGTACAAAGCAATTAACGAGTATGCAAAACCAAACGCCAAACGAAACACCCGCGCCGCCTGAAACCGATCCGTTGGACGCAGCAAGTGGGCTGACCGAGCAGGAACAACAGGAGATTCGCGCCCATATCGAGGCGGTGGCCGGAGAAAACCGCATCCCGGTTGGCAGCGATGCCTTCCGACTTGCCGGCGCGTCGCGAGGGTTTGCGCTTCCGTTGGCGGTGCTCTGCGTTACGCTCGTTCTGGTGGCGGGTTCCGTAGTAACCATGCACCGGCTGTTTACCCGCGACGAACGGCTGATCCGGCAGACCGCGGGCGAGTTTGTGAGCGTGGAAGGGCGGCTGATTCGGGCACTGCGGGAGGAGTCCCGCGACCAGCTCAATGCGAAACAGCGGGAGATATCCACCATCCGCTCCCGGCTCGCTCAACTCGAGGCCGAGCAGGCGGCTCTTGAAGCCGATTTTGACCAGCGAATCGCGGCCCGCGAGGCGGAGATCCGCGAAGAACTCGAGCGCGAAATTGTGGCGGAACGTTCGCGGTTGATTGCCCAGGGGCTTGGAAGCGCGGAGATCGACCGTCTCATGGAGCAGTTTGAGACGGAACGGAGGGCGTTCTACGAGCAGCAGCTGCAGGAGTATCGGGCCCAGCTTGAGGCGGAGCGCTCCGCAATTCAGGTCAACATCGACACCTTGCGTGTGCAGTTCCGGTCGCAGATTGAAGCGCTCGAGCAGGAACGGGAAGCGTTGCGCGAAGAGTTTCTGCTCCGCGAGCGGGAGCTGCGAGCCGAGCTGCAGGAGCGTACCCGCCGCGCCGCACTGGAAGACCCTGCCGCGAGCGCCGCTGCCGCGGTTGCAGCGCGCGAGCTTGCCGATCTTTCGGCCCGAGCCGAGCAGGAGCGGGTTCTTGAGCAGCAGGTTGTGGGACAGCTGGACCGAGTTCGGGAGACGGTTGCCGAGGGCCGTTGGGCAGAGGCTCGAAGCGCGATTCAGTCGGCTCGCGTTCTGTTGAACGATCCGGTGTACACGCGACTTCGCGCGATTTCGGCGAGGCGTGAGACCGATCTCTTCCTGCTCCAGCAGCTTGAACTGGTGATCGACCAGCAGGAAGAGATCGCCGCGGCCGACGCACTCTCACCGCTGCCGATCCTCGGCGATGCGAGTGCGGTACTCGGTGAGGCCGGAACCGCGGCAGAGCTCTTCGATCAGGTCGAGTTCTACCGCCAATCCGTGGCCGCAGCGCAGCAGCGGCTGCAGGAGCTTGCCGCGGAAGCGAATGCGACTCAGCTCGAACTGCAGGAGCAGATCGCCGACCTCGCTCGATTCCAGCAGCAGGTTGCCACCGCGCAGCAGCGGTACCGCGCCTTTGTTGCCACGGTCCGAAGTGCGCGAGCTGGGGGGGCTCCCGATCAGGCGTCTCTGGTTGCACGGCAGGAGCTGGACGACCTGCTTCGCAGCGACATCTTCCTCTCGCTCTTCGAGGAACTTTCCGATGAGGTTTCGAGCCTGTTTGCGGCTGTTCAGACCGCCGGATCGGATGCTGCGCTTGCGGAGGCCGCCGATGTGGTCACGC
>REDM01000118.1 GCA_007693485.1 Spirochaetaceae bacterium | reverse complement strand
GCCGGCCAGAAACTGTAGTATCCGTTGGCGCCCGCCACCACCGTGCAGGGGTTGGGCCATCCTGCCCGCGCCTCCTCGGCCCGGACCCCATTCACCAGCAGCAACACTTCGGCCCCGTGCACTGGGGCTCCGGTCTCCCGAGAGACAATCTTGCCGAATACCTGAGGCATGGTGTGCATCGGCATCACCTGCTCTTCAACGGAAAGCGGTTTGGGTGCCGCCCCCCCTCCCGCCGGAGGTCTTCGCCGCTCAACAAGCGAGATGCCTTCGTTCACCAGCATAAGGATGCCCACCATGCTGCCCAACGACTCGTCGTCGAAGTGTTCGGCGGCGAGCCTGGTGAAACCTCGCTCGCTCATGATGTATCGCGGCGGGAGCCGATTCAGGGCGTAGGCTGCCACGTCGTTGATCACCGCCGGATCGGCGGCAAGCTCGGGACGTCCCTCAAGCGCGATCTGGATCGCCTTGAGAACCACATCCTCCTGATAGTTGCGTAACTGCACACTCCATCCTTCGCGCCTCTCCGTGTAACGGTCCGTGCCGCGTTGGGTGCGCGTCCTTCCCTGTTTAACTGTAGCGCGAACCGATGAATATTCCCGAAATCCAGAGCGTTTTTTTTCCGACGGAGCGACATCGCGTCTACGCGTTATCGCGATTTCGTTGGATGACCGGTGCGGCAGCCTGAACGATCCGGTCGGCGACCTGCTCGGGCGGTAACGACTCGGTATCAATCAGGAGATCGACAAACCAGTACTGGTTGTTGTCGATGTTGTAGAGGCGAAGATAGCGGAGTCGGTCGCGCTCATCGCGCTCCTTGGTGCGCTCGAGAACCTGGGCGAGGCTTCCGCCTTCGCGGGTCCAGATCCGCTCCGCCCGCACCGCGAGCGGAGCGGTCAGATAGACGGTGAGGTCGGCGGTTTCGCGAAGCAACCAGACCGCCAGTCGGGAGCCCAGAACGCAGGACCCTTCGGAGGCCATCTCCACTTGCCGTTGGTCGAGAAACCGGTCCCAGCTGGGATCCTCCTCGGCCATCCGACAGAGATCGTCAAAGGGGATGTTGCGTTCGTCGGCAATGGTGTGGAAGGTGTAGTTGACCAATCGCAAACCGAGGCGGTTTGCCACAAGACGGCTCACCGTCGAGTTTCCGCACCCGCTCTTCCCTGATATCCCGATCGTCACCATTGGTTGCCCATCCTATTCGATGTTGCGAAGCTGCTCTCGGATGTTTTCGAGCGCGTCTTTCATCTCGACAACCTGACGGCTGACGTCCAACACAAAGCTTTTGGAGCCGATGGTATTGATCTCGCGGTTGATCTCCTGGCAGAGGAAATCGAGCCGCTTACCAATGGGCTCGTCCAGACCCAAGGATTCGGCAAAGCCGGCGAGATGGGAGCTCATCCGCGAGAGCTCCTCGTTGATGGAATACTTCACCAGCAGTACGGCCGTTTCGGTGTATATCCGCGCCTCATCGGCCTGATCACCCACAACCTCCGCAAACCGGGTGCGGATGTTCTCGGTGAGCGACGCTTCCATCTGCGGGGCCACGTTCTCGACAATCTTCAGCGCAACGCTAACCCGCTCGAGTTGGTTTCGGATATCGCGCTCGGTGGCCTGCCCTTCCGTTTGTCGAGCCGTATCGAGATCGTCCATCGCCTGATCGAGCATGGGCAGCAGCAGCTCGCGATACGCATCCAGATCGCGCTCGTGTTCCACCACCAGGACGTCGTCAAATCGCAGGATGTCAGCCAGCGTCACCGGTTCCGGGATGCCGGCAACCGTGCGGACGGTCTCCAGTGCGCTTCGGTAGGCCGCCACCGCATCGCTGTCCACACGGACCCGTGGGTTTCGGGCAAGCTCGCGGAGCCGCACCGTCACCTCTACGCGCCCCCGCGACAACCGGGCACCAACCAGGGCGCGCACCTCCGGCTCGAGCACCGAGAGCGCTCCGGGAAGCGTCACCGACAGATCGAGATAGCGGTTATTGTACGATTTGATCTCGAGCACCATGTGCACCGTATCGCTGTTGTGTTCCCGGTGTGCAAACCCGGTCATGCTCCTCATCGCACACCCCCCTGTTGCCCGGCGCCCGCACACACGGCCAGCAACTGTTGGCCAAGCCGCCAGTTGTCACCCGCCCCCATGGTAAGAAAGAGGTCGCCCGGCCGCAGAAGCTCGGTGAGCGGGGCTACCGATTCATCCGGATCGTCGTAGTATCGGACGTCTCCGTGCTTCCGCCGCATGGCGTCAGCAAGATCGCGCCCTGAGATCGCGCCGTCAAACTGCTCGCGTGCCGATGCGTAGATCCGGTGCAACACCACGATGTCGGCATCGCCAAAGGCGGACGCAAAGTCGTCCAGAAGCGCAGCGGTTCGCGAGTAGGTGTGCGACATGAAGTCGCAGATCAGCCGACGATTGGGATAGAAGGCGCGGATACCCGAAAGCGTTGTGCGGATGGCGGTGGGGTGATGGGCGTAATCGTCCATGAAGAGTACTCCGCCGGCTTCGCCCACAATCTCTGCCCTTCGCCGGGTGCCCGCGAACGCCGCGAGCGCCGCCGACAGCGCGGCCTCCGCGGGAGCGGTCGCCGCACTCTCGGCCCCGGTAACCGTAGACTGGGTGGCGAACCGTTCGGCCAGCAGATCCGCCACCGCAACCGCGGCGGCCGCATTGAGCGCGTTATGCCGGCCTGGCACTCGGAGCCGAAGGGGTCGATCCCCCACCTCAAACGCAAGCAGACCGGGCGACTCGCGAAGCTGGTGCAACCGGTACCGTCCGTCGGCGGCCTCGCCGTAGGCGAGGAGGTGCAGATCCGGCCGGTCGGCGGAAACGCGACGGACAACGTCGCACGCACCGGAGTCGTCGGCGCAGTAGATCACGGTGCCGCCGTCGGGCAGCCGCTTGAGGTAGTCACAGAAGGCGGACTCAACGTCGGCGAGGTCACGGTAGTAGTCGAGGTGGTCGGGTTCAACGCTGGTCAGCACCACCGCGTCGGGGTGAAAGGCGAGAAAGTGCCGCTGGTACTCACAAGTCTCGGCAACCAGGAAGCGCTCCCCCTGCGCAAGCGTGGAACGGCCGCCAAATGCGGCAACCGCGCTGCCGACAATGACCGACCCGGGTAAACCGAGCGCCTGCACCAGCACGCCGATCATGGCGCTGGTGGTGGTCTTTCCGTGGACGCCGGCGACGCCAACGGAATAGCAGTCGGCCGACAGCGCTCCGAGCGCTTCGGGGTAGGTAGCGATGGGAATACCGCGCTCGCGGGCGCGCTGCAACTGCGGATTGGTGTCGACACGATACGCCGCTGAGTGAATCACCCGATCCACCTGCTCCGGCAGCTGCTCGGCGGAGAAATCTTCGATCACGGAGACGGAGAGCTCTCGCAGGATGTCGTCGGTGTAGAAGCGCTCGGGGACGTCCGAACCGCTCACCGCCACGCCCCGGCGGCACAGCACCTCGGCGAGGGCGGTCATTCCGGTACCCTTGATTCCCACCATGAAGACCCGTTCTGCGGCCCGCTGCGACATGCCGGTATACTATGGAAAACCGGAGCGACGCGCAACCGGCCGTTACCCTGTCATCGTCCCTGAGACGACAGCTCGGCGAACCCTTCGTGAACCAGCGCCGGGGTCAGGATCTGGTCCACTTCCATGACCATGAGGATGCGATCCTGAACGCGCGCAGTCCCCTTCAGAAACGCTTCTGCACCGGCACGACCGATCTTGGGAGGAGGCCCCATCGCGTCCTGCGGGATATCGATCACACCCTGCACCGAGTCGGTCAGCACCCCCAGTGAGAGGCTCTCCTTGGCCCAGTGGAGGTCCAGAACGACGAACCGACTGTTGACGGTTGCCTCGGCGGGCAGAAGCCCAAAGCGACGTCGAAGGTCCAGAATGGGAACCAGCCGACCACGCACGTTGATGATTCCCAGCAGATAGGCCGGCGAGCGCGGAACCGGCGTCGGCACTTCGTATTCGATCACCTCTTCGACCCGTTCAACGCTGATCGCGTACTCTTCGCCGTCGAG
>REDM01000124.1 GCA_007693485.1 Spirochaetaceae bacterium | reverse complement strand
TCCGCGACAGCTCGCTGATCTCACCGGCGGCCTTCTGGCTGCGCTCGGCGAGCTTGCGCACCTCACTGGCAACCACCGCAAAGCCCTTGCCGTGTTCGCCGGCGCGCGCTGCCTCGATTGCGGCGTTCAGCGCAAGCAGGTTGGTATTGCGCGCAATCTCCTCGATGATCGAGATCTTCTCGGCAATCTCGCGCATCGCCGAAACCGTCTCGCTGACCGCCTTCCCGCCCTCTTCGGCGCGTTCGGCTGATTTGCGGGCAATCGAATCGGTCTGCATGGCGTTGTCGGCGTTCTGGCGGATGTTGGAGCCCATCTCTTCCATGGAGGCAGAGACTTCCTCGGCCGACGCCGCCTGCTCGGTGGCGCCCTGCGAGAGCTGCTGAGCGTTGGAGCTCATCTCCTGGCTCCCCGACGACACGTTGACCGCGGCCGACTTCACATCCGTGACCACCGAGACCAGCTTCTCGCGCATCTCGCGCAATGCGGCGGCAAGCACGCCGATCTCGTCCTTCTGGTTCACGTCAATGTTGGCCGTCATGTCGCCCCCGGCGAGCGCCTGGGCGAAGGCAACGCCCGCCTGTACCGGCCGCACGATTCTTCGCGCGATCAACAAGAGCACAACGACAACAACGATAAGGCCTGAGAGCGCAATCACCGCGATTGAACCGAGGAGCGTCCTGGTCCGAGTCTCGATCTCTGCCCGCCGCGCAGCAAGGATGGCGTCAATCTCGTCGGTGTACGCGCCGGTCCCAATGACGAGGTCGAACGGCTCGTGGTACATGCTGTATCCGCGCTTGGGCAGCGCTTCGACCTCGCCTGGACGGGGGAAATAGTAATCAGTGAATCCGCCGCCGGCCAGAGCGGCGTTTCGTATTGCGCGGATGATGTAGTTTCCCGTTACGTCCTGCAGGGCGTCTCGATTGGTCCCCTCAGCTGCAGCCCCGTATAACACAACGTTCACACCAGCTCTGGTATCGGCCCAGAAGTAGCCGTCCGTGGTATCCGTTGGGTGAAGACCGTACCGAATCTCTCTCAACAGCGAGGTGGCCATATCGAAGGCGTCTCGATGCGTCATAGCACCTCGTTCGGCCATCTGGTGCGTCTCTTCAAGCATGGTGTGAGCGGTTTCCACCTGGAACCGAAGATACCGATCGAATCCGTCACGAAGCTGAATCTCCAGGTCAGCGAGGGCTTGATCGCCGGATGTGGTGATCATTGATACCGCCGTGACGGCGAGCGCGGCGATGGTGATCGCGGTGGTAATTGTCACCCAGACGATGAGTGGCGTGCGAAGGCTCTTTCTCCTCAAGGCACCGGACTTCTTCTGCTCCATGTTCTCTCCTGCTGAACGACTGATGGCCACGACACTTGTTCCGCTCGGTAGCTGGGAAACTATTTTCTGATCAAAAATCTAATGTAATTCTGTTTCTCTGTCAAATTGATTTTATGAATTTTTTTGCTCATTGAGCGTGGCACGGTTGAGGTTCGTCTGCTGGTACTTGGTGAGAATGTGGCACAGGAATCGATTCAGGAAACGTGGGTCGCCGGCCGGCGCATCTATTCGGCCGCCGGCTGACCTGTTCGTCAATAAACAGAGCCCGCAGTATCAGAACTCTTCAAACTCGGCGTCCGATTCGTCGCGTCCACCCTGTCCGAGGTCGAGGTGTATTCCCGCACCACCGGCAGGCTTCGTCCCACCGTTCCCGGCAGATTTGGGCTTCCCCGCACGGGAAGCACCCGCGGTTGATGACTCAGCGATGGTAATCCCCGTCTCCGCGTTGCGCCGCGGCGCCGCGGCCGGAGCAGCCGCCCGGGCCGTGCGCGCAGGGCCGCTGGAAACGTGAGCCGGCGCGGCAATTGCCCGTCGGGTTGTACCAATGGCGCGATGGTCGCCGTTCTCCGCAAGCCGGAAGAACGAGATGGTCGACTGCAGCTGATCGGCCTGGCTGTTGAGCTCTTCGGCCATTGAGGCCATCTCTTCGGATGCCGAGGCGTTCTGCTGGATCACCTGATCGAGCTGCGCAATTGCTTTGTTAATCTGGTCGGCACCGGAGTTCTGCTCACCGCTGGCCGCGTTGATCTCCTGCACCAGCTCCGCGGTCCGGCGGATGTCGGGGATGATCTCGGTGATCATCTGCCCCGCACTCTCGGCAACCGAGACGCTCTTCCGCGACAGCTCGCTGATCTCACCGGCGGCCTTCTGGCTGCGCTCGGCGAGCTTTCGCACTTCGCTTGCAACCACCGCAAAGCCCTTGCCGTGTTCGCCGGCGCGCGCGGCCTCGATTGCGGCGTTCAGCGCCAGCAGGTTGGTATTGCGCGCGATCTCCTCGATGATCGAGATCTTCTCGGCAATCTCGCGCATGGCGGAGACCGTCTCACTGACCGCCTTGCCGCCCTCTTCGGCGCGTTCGGCCGATTTGCGAGCAATCGAATCAGTCTGCATGGCGTTGTCGGCGTTCTGGCGGATGTTCGAGCCCATCTCTTCCATGGAGGCAGAGACTTCCTCGGCCGACGCTGCCTGCTCGGTGGCGCCCTGCGAGAGCTGCTGAGCGTTGGAGCTCATCTCCTGGCTCCCCGACGACACGTTGACCGCGGCCGACTTCACATCCGTGACCACCGAGACCAGCTTCTCGCGCATCTCGCGCAATGCGGCGGCAAGCACGCCGATCTCGTCCTTCTGGTTCACGTCAATGTTGGCCGTCATGTCGCCCCCGGCGAGCGCCTGGGCGAAGGCAACGCCCGCCTGTACCGGCCCGGTGATTCCACGGGTAAGAAGAATGCCAAGACCGATGGCGGCTACAACCGCCACAACCATTGCGGTAATGCTGATACGAAGGAGATTGGCCGCGACCGCGGCGTCGTTTTCGATCTGCAGGCGTGTGTTGGTGGTGTTGTTGTCCGACAGGGTGTCGAAGGTGGCGCCCATGGCGTCCGAGATGGGGACCATGATGGCGACCGCAGCACGGTAGTCCGCGTAGAGCGTCGAACGCTGTTCCTGGGTCGTTGCCCGGGCGAGCTGGTCGATGATGCGATCGAGCGGCACGTAGGAGTCCCGCCACGCCTGGTACTCTCCGTACAACTGCTGCACCAGCACACGGCCCCGTTCGGTTGCACGCGGAATCTGGCGGAACTGCTCCATCGAGCTCTCCATGATCTGCCAGCTGCGGGCACGCTGCTGCTGAATGTTTCGATACGCTGCGGTCGCGCGAGTGAGATCGGCTTCATTCTCTACGGAGTAGACGTCGAGGGTTTGTGCTCGAATCACCATCCGCTCGCGGTTCATGTCCCCAAGGACAAGGAGGTCGGGAATACGGTTGGTTCCGATGTAGGCAGCGTTGTCCGCAAGCGTTGTAATGCCAAAATACCCCACGGCACCGACGGCCAGGGTGATGATCGCCACGATCAGGAACCCTCCGATCAGTTTCACGCCCAGCGCAATGTTTTTCATATTCACTCCTCACTCCATGGCAGGTATTCAGTTGATTAGCTCTAATAGTTCTATATGAGTAGTAATATTAGCTATAACTGACACTCTGTCAAGAGGAAAGTGATAAATTAATATTATTTTGCGTTATTGCGGGAGTTCTCGATCGATGATCTCTTCAAGCACCCGCGCGGCCTCCACCATCACCGGCAGACAGCCGTCGGTCTCGTCGCGCCAGCGCTCCTTGATGGGGGCACAGTCGATGTGTCCCAGGATGTGACGCATTCGCTCGAAATACTCGCGGTTGAGTTCCTTGACGCGATCGCTCTCGTGTCCGCGCTCTTTGACAAACATGGCGCTGAATACCATCGACGCGCCGGTGAGTACGCCGCAGGCGCTGTCGACGCCCATACCACCTCCAAACCCGGCGGCGAGCTTCAGCGCGGGGTGCGGAAGCTCCAGATTGTAGGCGATGTTGGCCGCGTAGAGGATGGTCTCGGCGCAGTTGAGGTCTCTCTGTTTGTTGATGCGCCCCTCGACGATCTGGGAGAGGGTCTGCGAGCGCAGGGAGTTCTGGTTCATGGAGGGAGTATAGCACGAGAAGGAGTGGGGGAAGATGTCGACCGCAGTGGCTCGCGGACCAGAAAGGCCATGACCAGCGCGCCGGAGAGCGAGACCAGTGCAACCAGGGGCGAACTCCAGGCCAGGCCCACCGCCGAGGCCACCACCCCGACAAGAACGGGACTGGCCGCGCCTCCAATATCGGTAACGACCCGCCACGTGACCAGAAACTCCACTACGCCGTCGGGCGGCGCGAAGTCGGTACTCAGCGTCATGTTAATCCCCGACCCAAGGCCGTTTCCCACCGCCAGAATCAGCGCGACAACCGCAAACAGCACCGGCCGGGTTGCAAGCGGCAACACCAGAAACCCGACGGCGAAGATCGCCAGACAGGGAACGGCCGTTTTCTTGCGACCCCAGCGATCCATGATCGACCCCGCGGGATAGAAGAGCGCCATCTCAACGATATAGCTCACGCTGAACAGTGCGCCGATGTGGGCCACCGACATACCGATCCGATCGCCCCAGAGGGGGAAGATCACCTTGCGCGCTTCGCGCACGAGCTTCAACGCGAAGACCGCGAAACCGGCGGTGAGGAAGAGTCGTTGGTACTGGGCAAAGACCGCGGGAATCGCCCGAAACACCGGTTGCCGCAGTTGGGTGTCCGGGCTGACGGCGGGCGGGTCGGCCGGCACGAAGGCAGTCACCACTCCCGCCACCACGACGCTCACCGCAGAAAACAGAAGAAATACCTCGGCGCCACCAAAGCGCTGCGCGACAATCCCGCCGATGACGGGGCCCAGCGAAGAACCCATCCGGGTCTCACCACCCAGGAGGGAAAGCGCGCGCCCCCGCCTCTGCGTCGGGACGAGTTCGCGAAAGAACGCAAGCCGGGACACGAAGTGCATGGTGTGGGTGACCCCCAAACCAAAGAGCATCACCGCCAGGACAACCAGGCTGCGCGTGGCGTACGCCGCAACAGCGAGAAAGACCTCAAGAAGCAGGGCCGCAATGATGGTTCGTTTTTTGCCGAATCTCGCCACAAGCCCTACGGTAGGCAAGTTCCCTACGATGGCACCGACCGCGTAGCTGGCCATGACCATCCCCGTTTCCGAGAGCGTTGCACCCAGTGAGCGGATGTGCAGTGGAAGCACCGGGAGAAGGAACCCTGCGCCGGTGGACCAGAGGAAGGCTGGGATGTAGAACGGAAGCACCAGAGAGCGCAACCGGAAACGGCCCTCATCCATGGAAGCGCATGGTAGTGCAACCGTTGGCTCCGGTCAATGCGAGCAGATGCGCGCTACCCGGGTTGCCTGCCGCCGCACGATGCGGGTAGGATGGGCGCTCCGAGAGGCGCACCGACCATGATCATCCTTTCCGTTGTTCCGCTTTTTGCCGTCATCCTGCTCGGGTACGCGCTGCGCAAGACGGCGTTCTTGTCGTCCCAGACGGTCGGGCAGCTGAACGCCTTCGTCTACTACATTGCACTCCCGGTTACCATTGTTCTGGAACTGCTCCCCGTTCCGCTCTCCGAGGTATCCCGCGTCGAACTCATCCTTGGGTACCCGCTGATCGTGCTGGTGACGGCGGCCCTCGTGCTGGTCATTGCCCTGCCGGTACCCCGGGAGCAGCGCGGCGCACTGGCGCAGGTTTCCTATCGAGGGAACCTCGCCTACTTTGGGCTGCCGATCATCTCCGTCGCGATTGGGCCGGGTAGCCTTGGCTTCATCGGAATTCTGATCGGCATTGGCTTGGTGATCAACGTCGTGTTGAGCATTGTGATTCTCACCATCCTCGGGCCCGGCGAACGTCGTTCCACTGTGCGCGGACATCTTGCCGCCATTGCAACCAACCCCCTCATCATTGCCACGATGATTGGCGCGGTCGGGTCGCTGTCCGGGGTATCGCTTCCCGCTCCGGCACACCGGGCCCTCGCACTGGTAGGCCAGACCAGCCTCCCGCTGGTGCTGATTGTGGTGGGATACTCGCTCTCTTTTCGCGGGATGCGCGGGCGGCTCGGTCTGGGACTCTTTGGTGCAACCGTTAAGTTGGTCCTTATGCCGACAATCGCGCTGGCGCTTATGGCGTGGCCCTTTGGTGCAACGGGGATGGCGCGAGACGTAGTGGTGTTGATGGCGGCCATGCCCACCGCGGCGGTCTCGCAGAGTTTTGCCGTGGCCTTTGGCGCCGACGAAGAACTGACCGCAGCTGGATTAAGTCTGAATAACCTGCTCTGCATGGTGACGGTGCCGATTTGGCTCGTGCTGCTGCAGGGACCGCTTGCCACGTAACCGAGTCATGTGCGATCACTGAGGAAGGAGACCGAAGCATGAGTACCACGGCGAGCGAGCGAACCCCTGACGTGCGGACACCGCACGACGAAGCCGTGATCGGCATCGTGACGGTCTCCGACCGCGCGAGTCGCGGTGAGTATACCGATCGCGGGGGCCCTGCGGTGCGTGACTGGCTGCAGCGCCACCTGACAACGCCGTGGCGCGTGGAAACGCGCGTAGTTCCGGACGAAAAGCCGCAGCTGGAAGCCGCGCTGCGCGAACTTGCCGACCGCGCCGGATGCTGCCTCATTGTCACCACCGGTGGTACCGGTCCCGCCCTGCGCGACATCACCCCGGAGGCAACCGAGGCGGTCTGCACCCGCATGATGCCCGGTTTCGGCGAGCTGATGCGGGCTGCGTCGCTTGCCGTGGTACCCACCGCGATCCTCTCCCGGCAGACCGCAGGCATTCGCGGCACCAGCCTCATCGTCAACCTGCCCGGAAACCCTTCGGCCATCGCCGACTGCCTGAACGCCGTGTTCCCCGCGATTCCCTACTGCATCGATCTGCTGGAAGGCCCCGCCCTGGACACCGATCCGGAGTTGCTGGCGAGTTTTCGCCCCAAACACGCAAAACCCCGCTGACGAGGGCGTCCGGCCCTGGTCTTTTCACCAAGCTTCGGGGCACTCGAAAAATGTTGACCGTTTCCCTCCCCTATTCCATAATCGTGGCGGGAGGACCGCCATGTCCGAAGCACAGATGTACCAACCGGTCTACGGATCGGGCCAGACCGGCGCCGCGGGGCGAAAGCCGCACGTCGCGTCACTTGACGCCTACCGCGAACTCTATCGGCAGAGCATCGACGAACCGGAAGCGTTCTGGGCGGAGCAGGCGCGGTCGCGGCTCAGCTGGGATCGCGACTTCCATACCGTCATGGACAACAGCTTTCCGGACGGGCATATCTCGTGGTTTCTCGGCGGCCAACTGAACGTCGCGTACAACTGCGTCGATCGCCACCTCGCTATCCGCGGCGATAAGGTCGCGATCCTCTGGGAAGGCGATGACCCGTCGCAGGTACGCCGAATCACCTACCGCGAACTGCAGCAGATGGTCTGTCGTATGGCGAACGTCCTTCTGCGTCACGGCGTGCGAAAAGGCGACCGGGTGGCCATCTACCTGCCGATGATCCCCGAAGCGGCGGTGGCAATGCTCGCGTGCGCCCGCATTGGCGCGGTACACACCGTGGTCTTTGCCGGCTTCAGCGCAGAGGCGCTTCGCGATCGCATCCAGGACGCTGAAGCCGTGGCGGTGATCACCGCCGACCAGGGCCTGCGCGGCGGAAAGACCATTCCACTGAAGCGTACGGTGGATGAGGCCGTCATGGCGTGTCCGAGCGTGCGCAACGTCTTTCTGGTTCGTCGCACCGGCGCAACGGTTCCCTTCTTCCCTCCCCGCGACGTGGACCTCGACGAGGCGATGTCGCGGCAGCGCCCCTACTGCCCTGCCGTTCCCATGGACTCCGAGGATACCCTCTTCCTGCTCTACACCTCCGGCAGCACCGGCAGGCCCAAGGGAATTGCCCACACCACAGCGGGCTACCTGCTCTACACCTCGCTGACCCACCAGTACGTCTTTGATTACCACGAAGACGACATCTACGCCTGCGTTGCCGACGTCGGCTGGATCACCGGCCACAGCTACGTGGTTTATGGTCCCCTCGCCAACGGCGCCACCACGGTGATGTTTGAGTCCACGCCGGTCCACCCCAACCCCGGCCGCTACTGGGACATGGTGGAGCGCCACCGCATCACGCAGTTCTACACCGCACCCACCGCCCTTCGCGCGGTTGCCCGGGAGGGCAACGGCTGGGTCACCCGCTTTGACCGCTCCAGCCTGCGCATCCTGGGAACGGTGGGAGAACCGATCAACCCCGACACGTGGGAGTGGTACTATCGCGTGGTGGGCGAGGAGCGCTGCGCCATCGTCGACACGTGGTGGCAGACGGAGACGGGCGGCATCATGATCACGCCCCTACCTGCCGTCACGGCGCCCAAGCCGGGTTCGGCCACCCTGCCCTTCTTTGGTGTAGAGCCGGTTGTCCTCGACGAGCAGGGTAAGGAGGTGGAGGGCAACGGCGTGTCGGGATTGCTCGCCATCAAACGCGCGTGGCCGAGCATGGCGCGCACCATCCAGGACGATCACCCGCGCTTTCTGGAGACCTACCTCAAGCCCTTTGCCGGCTACTACTTCACCGGCGACGGCTGCCGCCGCGACGAGGACGGCTACTACTGGATTACCGGCCGGGTGGACGACGTCATCAACGTCAGCGGCCACCGCATGGGCACCGCCGAAGTGGAGTCCGCCCTGGTGAACCATCCCGCCTGCGCGGAAGCGGCGGTGGTTGGCTTCCCGCACGAAATCAAGGGCCAGGGGATCTTTGCCTACGTGGTCCTTGCCGAGGGCTGGGAAGCGAGCGCCGAGCTGGTGGGCGAGCTCCGCGGCGAGGTGCGCCACCGCATCGGCCCCATCGCCACGCCCGATCATATCCTGATCACCGCGGGATTGCCCAAGACCCGCTCGGGCAAAATCATGCGGCGCATCCTGCGAAAAATCGGCGAACGCCAGGTGGACTCGCTGGGCGACGTCAGCACCCTCGCCGACCCAAGCGTGGTCGATGCGTTGATTGAGGCGCGGATGGCCCTGCCCGACGATTGCGTCACGCTGCAGGGCTGCTTCGACTGATAGCCCGGTAGGTCGCCTCGAGGCTGACCGGATCTGTCGCTACAATCCGGTCCACCGCGCGAAGTTCCAGCTCGGTCTCCTGCCGGGTTACCACCGGCACGTCGTGCGGTTCGTTATGGTACTGCGGCGCGGGTTTACCGGCCTCCTCCCGCGCGCGGAGAAAGGCGGCGTGATCCGTGAGGCGACTGGTGACGCGCTGGTTCAGCAGGTCGCGGGAAGCGACCGCCCGTTCCGCCGCCTCCGTCACCAGGTGCGCGTCGCGTTCCACACCGATGCTGTGGCGGCCCGCGGCAATCGCCGCGAGCGTCGTGGTGCCGGTGCCGGCAAAGGGATCGAGCACCGTATCCCCGCAGATGCTGAACATACAGATGAGTCGATAGGCGAGCTCAAGGGGGAAGGCACCCGATCGGTCACGGCCGGCGGCCGGCGCGTCGCGGTTCTGGCGTGTCCCGTGGAAGTCCCACACGTCGGAAAACCAGCGGTTTCGCTCTTCCCAGAAGAAGGCACTCCGGCGTCTCGCCACGCGCTCCTCAGCGGTGAACCGCCGGAGGCCCCCGCATCGGAACACCAGCACGTACTCGTGCTCCAGCGTCACGTAGGCGCCGCCGGGCAGCGTCCCGGAGCCCATGAACTTGTTGGGCGCATTGGTGGACTTGCGCCAGAGAATCAGCGGCAACGCCTGAAGCCCAAGCCCGCCCAGCGCCTGCGAGATCCGGGCATGGTTGGGGTAGAGCCGAAAGCTCTCCCCGATGGTGCGGACCGCATCCCCCACGTTGACGCAGAGAATGCCGCCGGGGCGCAGCACCCGGACGCACTCGGCCCACGCTGCATCCAGCACGGCGTGCATGCGCGCAAACGCACCGGCACCGTCCGACGCCGCAAGCGCTGCTCCAACGGCCGGATCCTGCGCCGAGAAGACGTCGTCCCACATGGAGATCATGGGATAGGGCGGCGAGGTCACGATGAGATGAACCGAAGCGTCGGGGAGGGCCGAGAGGTCTGTGGCGGAGCCGGAGAGCAGGCGGTGCGAGGTGGGGATGAGGGAGCCTCCTCAGGGGGAGTCTATCCGGGTGGGTGGGGTGCGTCAACGAAGACGGTTCCGGCAAGGCACAAGTAAACGCAGTCGCTTCACTGAAGTGAAAAATTGCTTGAAATAGTAACCTATATGGAGATATATTATGGGGGAATACAGATGCGACGCATGGGTGGGGGGCGACGCACAGGACTCAACAATGCGTACCATCGGCGACCGACGATCACACTCCCTCTACCGCTTTCTCTTCACGGTACGACAGGACGCCTCTGTGTCCGGCTTCCAGCAGACGATCTCGCTGGTCACGCTGTATGCGGTAGTTGTCGGTTCGCTGATCATCGTTCCGGTGAACATGATTCAGGATATTCGCGACGGCATGGTACTGCTGGTCGCAACCGAGATCGCGTACCTGGTTCTCATGTTGTGTGGGGTGCTTCTGTTTTGGAAGACGCGCAGACTGTGGCACTTCCAGGTTATCTTTGGGGCTGCCCTCTTCGCGATGGCCATCTCCCTGATCGCAATGGGCGGCGGGTTGCGAGGCGTCGGTCTGCTCTACGTAGTAGCCGGGTATCCGGTGTTCTTTCTTCTCCTTGGGACACGTGCAGGGGTTGCCCTTCCGCTGTTGGTGTTCTTCGGCATGGCAATCCGGTTGCCCCTCGGCGGCTTCGACCCAAGGTCGTTCTTCCAGGATGAATCGTTCGCCCGAAGTTATCTCCTGTTCCTTGGCGGCGCTGCGCTCATTGGCTTCGTCTCGGTAATGATTCAGAATCATATGCTGAAAGGGCTCGCGCGCTCAGCCTATTACGATCCCGTAACGGGACTGTACAATCGTGCCCGTGCCGAGGAAAGCCTGCGCGACGCAATCCGCGGGGTCAACGTCTTTCCCCGTTCGTTCTCTCTTCTGGCTCTGAAAATCCATCAGTTCTCCCGCATCAACAGCTTCCACGGCAGCGAAGAGGCTGACGAGGTGCTGAAAGAGATCGGTCGCCGGATCACCGCATTCTGCAAGAACCCTGCTCTGGTCTCACGGTTTTCCGGTACCGTATTCCTGGTAATTCTCCCGCAACATGAACCCGATCAGATTCACCAGACGGCTGTCGAGCTGGTGCGAGAGCTTCAACGACCAGTACTTACCGGCGGCCGACCGGCCACGCTCCAGGTCAACGCGATTACCACTCGCTACCCCGAAGACGGCCGCACGACACCCCGGCTGCTCGCCAACCTTATGGGTAGTATCGCGCGACTGCGGCCGATTGGTGGACAGGTGGTGACCTTTGATGAACACACCTATCGCAACGAGCAGACCCGTTATCTGATGGCCGCCGAACTGCGTGGCGCGGTGGCGCGAGAGGAACTGTCTCTGGTGTATCAACCCAAAATCAGCCTTGTCGATGCAAGGCCTTGCGGAGCGGAGGTGCTGGTGCGATGGCATAGCCCCACCCTCGGCTCCGTCTCGCCGGCGGTGTTCATTCCGCTCGCCGAAGAGATCGGAGTGATCAACGAAATCACGCGCTGGGTAATCGCCACTGCGGCTTTACAGCTCGCTGAGTCACAACAGAGCGCCGGCAACGACGGCCACCGCTCACGGTGGAACGGTTTGGTGCACGCGATCAATCTCTCCGCCGTTGACCTGGAAGACCCTCAGTTTGCCGCGTTTGTCGCCAATCTGCCGCACGAAACCGGAATTCCCCCTTCAGCCTTCGAGTTTGAGATTACCGAGGGGGTACTGGTGGGGGACAATCCGATTATCCAGGCATCTCTTGATTCGATTCGCGCGACCGGATATAGTCTGGCCGTTGATGATTTTGGCACCGGGTATTCCAGCCTGAGCTATCTTTCCCGGATCGCAATCGGAAACCTGAAAATCGATCAAAGCTTTGTGCAACAACTCACCGATGAATCGGCTCAGTCGCCGATTATCGAGGCGATCATCGCCATGGCGCGCTCGCTGCGTATCGCCGTGACCGCCGAGGGCGTGGAGACCGCTGCACAACGAAGCTATCTCCAGCGGCTTGGGTGCGAATACGCGCAAGGTTGGTTATACGCCAAACCACTGCCGCTGAACGAATACCGGGCATGGATCACCGCCGACCGCCCACACATGGACTCGACGGACTCATCCCCGAACTCGATGAACTAGCCTTCGTCATCACGGAAGGAGTACACTATGTTTCAGATTGCCACCAACGCTCTCACCGCCCGATATGAACAAGCGGGAATCATTGTTCGAACCAAGGCCCCGGGAGTCTTCGCGGTGCTCACCTTCATCGCGGTGATGCTCCCGGTTTCCATCATCAGCGACGCGGTTCGTGGTCGATATCCCAACATGGCCGTGCAGATCGTGATCGAAATCGTCGTCCTGGTTTCGCTCTGGATGCTGTTCCGCGGTCGATTCCGCTTTGCGAGTAACGCGCCGCTGCTTATTGCAACCATCGCGTTGGCGGGACTGGCGTTTCTGATCGTACCGGAGTCGCGTCATCAGGTTTATACCGCCGCCATGTTCATGGTGGCGCCACTGGTGCTCTCGCTGGTGGTGAGTGAAAACGAGTGGTACACCGTCGGCGTGGCCGTGACCGGAGTTGCGGTCATCGCCTCGGCAACGCTTCTTCACATCGCTCCGGGACTGCCGATCGACCAGGCCACGGAGGTGGCACAGCCAATGACCAGCGCACTGGTCGCGTACGTTCTCTCGGCGGTCTTTGCCGTCCAGGTTGCCCGAATGAACCGTCAGGCGATGGTTCGCATCGAGGCCGCAAGCGAGCATAATCGCGCAACCATCGAGCGCATCGGCGTGGTAGCCGCGGAGACCGGATCGAGTCTCGAGGCGACCCAATCGGTCGAACACAACTACCAGAGTGTCCGTGGCGGCCTCAGCGAGATCCGCGATCAAACGGATCAATTTCATGCTGCGTCCGCCGAACTCCGTCACAGCGTTGCAGACTCGCTTGCGGCAGTCCGTCGCACCGCGGAACGAGTGAGCGGTTTCCACCAGCAGGTGGACGAGCAGAATACGGTAGTCCAGGAGACCACCGCGGCGGTGAACGAGATGTCGGCTTCGCTCGATTCGGTGGCTTCCATTACCTCCGAGAAACGCGAGGCGTCGGACCGGTTACTCGAGATCGCCCAATCCGGCCTGGAACAGCTATCGCAGACGAACGAGACCTTCCAGGGCGCCATGAACGAAATGAAGACGCTTCTCGAAATCAACCGCATCGTGGGTGACATTGCAGCGCAGACCAACCTGCTTTCGATGAACGCCTCAATCGAGGCAGCTCACGCCGGTGACCACGGACGCGGTTTTGCGGTCGTTGCGGACGAAATCCGAAAGCTCGCCACAACGACGGCGAGTAATTCGCAGAGTATCTCGGAAAACTTGAAGAAGATCATGCAGACCATGCAACGAACCAGCTCGCACGCGGAGCAAACCTCAACCAGCATGGTGCGCATCGTCTCTGAGATTTCAGAAGTGTCGCAAGCGTTCGCTGAGATTACCGGGTCGGCCGCAGAGTTGAGTCACGCCGGTCGGGAGATCATGACCGCGATGCAGGTGCTGCAGAACAGCTCGGTGGCGATTCGCGACGGCTCTGATCAGATCGCGACCGACCAGCAGGCCGCGCGCGTCAAGATGGACGGGGTGACGGCGCTGGTTGAACAGATCGATGCGGCAACAGAGCGCGTCACAAACGCGATCAATACCATCGGGGGAGCGATGAACGAACTCCACGATACAATCGAGCACTCCTCACAGCAGAGCGCGCGATTGAGCGAGTCGGTCAGTCGGCTCGCGGTAGAGTAGTGGGGCAAAGCACCCAGCGGGCATCCCGGTTAGAAACCGCAACCTCCATCAGCCAGCTCGGCGGTAACCTGGGCGAACTGATCCACGGTCTCGACGAAGGCGTGAACGACGTCGGGGTCGAACATGTGCCCGCCTTGTTCGCGAATGAACGCGACGACCTCGGACAGTTCCCACGCTGCTTTGTACGGCCTGTCCATTGACAATGCATCATAGACGTCGCACAAACAGACGACACGCCCGGGTACGGAAATCCCCTCACCCCGCTTCCCGAGAGGGTATCCCCCGCCGTCCCACTGCTCGTGGTGCTCGTGCGCGATAACGGCCGCCATCCGGATCAGCGGCCGCTCGGACTTGTTCAGAAGATTGTACCCGACAATCGTATGGCTGCGGACGATATCCATTTCAGCTGGAGTCAACACATCCGGCTTCATCAGAATCTCGTCTGGAATGGCGATCTTTCCGATATCGTGCATCGGTGCGGCATCAGCCAGGAGTCGAACCTCGTCATCCGGGAGTTTCAACGCGTTCCCCAGGATCCTCGCGTACTCAGCAACCCGAGCGACGTGAAGAGCCGTCTCTTTCGAGCGAAACTCAACCACCTCCGCCAAGGTGAGCAGTATCTCCTTTTGGGTACACCCGAGTTCGGCGTTCATCGCCAACAAGGCTTCCTCGGCCATCGAACGGCGCTGTACTTCGCTGCGTAGTCGCTGGTTGGAGGACGCGAGATCGTGGGAAAACGTTCGGAGTTTTGCCTGCATGTGCCCATGCAAGAGAACCATTTCGCCTACGGCGATCCCCGCGATCAGAGCAAGCAGGACCATCATGAGCCACGACTCGATTACGTCATTAGCGGTCAACCACGACGGTCCGGCCGTCCAAAAAAAGGCTCGCCCGAAACGGAAAACGAACAGCAACGAAACACCGCCGAAACAGATCAACAATGGCCAACTGTGATCGCGAACGTCGGTTTTGGGCTGCCTGAACAGGTACCACATTGCACCGGCACCTAGCACACCGTTGAACACGCTGTTGATCTTCATGCGAACGGCCAGTGACGGAATCCCGTACAGAAAAAATGCCATCAGGAAACCCGACAACCCCACCCATGCCACCAACAACCGGACAATCCGGCGATTCGGTGCAGAGAGGCAGACGCTCAACCCGTACATTTTGAGGGCCAAACCGCCCGAGATGATCAGATTCGCAAGAACGATCGATACCAGATCGCTTGCCACCCCCCGAAGCGCCACAAGCAGGATACCGAGCACGAAACAGCCGTAACCGACGAGCCAGTACCCAGGACCGCCAACATGATGGCGTCCTCGCTGCCACGTCAGTACCGACAGGATGAGAAACAGGAAATTGAGGAGCGTGCCGGATACCAGGAGGCTCCGAATGTCAATCAGCACGTGATTACCTCGTTATCCCGTAACGCGATCGTCGTGTTACTTCCGTTTACTTCCGTACAGTAGGTTGTTTGCGGGTAGTTGTCAACGGAAACGATCTGTTGGCGATTGGAAGGTTCTCGAGGAACAATGAATCACTCGGCTCGCGGTAGAGTAAGCACAAACCGCGCACCGGTACCCGCCGCCCGGTCCTCTACCCGGATCGTGCCGCCGTGAAGTCGGGCGAGTTCGGCCGAGAT
The DNA here is from genome assembly GCA_007693485.1 of Spirochaetaceae bacterium. GTDB lineage: Bacteria > Spirochaetota > Spirochaetia > DSM-27196 > PWMO01 > PWMO01. Next base: position 3,209 of record REDM01000124.1, on the reverse strand, counting down.
CGCGAGGCCCAGTCCGCTTCCCCCGTGCGCGCGGTCGCGGGCGTCATCGAGTCGAACGAATCGCTGAAACACGCGCTCGCGATCCCCGGGTGGAATGCCGGGGCCCTCGTCCTCCACCCAGAGCAGCGCTCCTCCGACGGTCGGGGCATCACCCGGGCGGCATCCCACCATCACCCGCCCGCCGGCGGGTGTGTACCGAATCGCGTTGCTCAGAAGATTCGCCACGATCTGGTGCAACCGCTCCGGGTCGGCCACCACCGCGGCTTCGCTGCATTCGCACACCAGCCGCACCGACCGATCCGCCGCAACCGGCTCGAAGGCGGCAACCGCACCGCGAGCCACCGCTGCCAGATCCAGTCGTTCCCTGCGCAACTCGATGCGGCCTGCCTCGAGGCGCGAGAGCGTCTGCAGATCATCAACCAGGCGCTGCATGCGGGCGATATCGTCATGCAGCCGCTGCCACTGTTCCGCGCCGGGTGCGTACACCCCACTCTCAAGCATCTCCACCCGGGCGGCGAGCAGAGCAAGTGGAGTGCGCAGCTCGTGGGCGGAGTCGGCCACAAAGCGGCGGCGCGACGTCTCCTGCGCCTCCACCTGCGCGGCCATTTCGTTGAAGGCGCCGGAGAGCTCGCTCAACTCGTCACCGCCGGGCGGAACCGAGACCCGCACCCGGTAGTCTCCCGCGGCCATGGTGGAGGATGCAGTCGCCATCGCCCGCACCGGGCGCACGATTCGGCGCGTCCACAGCAGCGTGGCGATGGTGGCCGCTATGAGAACTACCACCACGGTCAGCAGCGACGCGGCGGCGATTGCTCGCGAGAAGAGCACGCGAACTGGATTTGCTTCCGGGTTCACCATGCTGCCCACGAACAGCACCGCCACCGGCGCTTCCGGCTCGCCAACGGGAAACCCGGTGGAGGGGTCACGTCGACGAGCCGCAATCAGGACATCGGGGACACCCCGGGCGAGAATGAGGGAGCCGGACGGATCGAGCAACAGCAGCGGCTGTTCGAGAAGGGTTCGCACCTGTGGATCCGAGGGCATCATCATGCGATCGGGACCCGACATGCGCGGCCCCCGGTTTGGCATCATCGGCCGCATGCGTTCAGGATCCCCCTGCGGCTGAACATCAAGGGGAAGCCGGCGATCATCGAGTAACCGCGCCAGCCCAACCCACGATCCGCGCTCCCGGTAGTAGCGTTCGATCCACGGCGCGAGGCGGGCCGCAGTCGCCTGATCCGCGCGCTGCCCCGCCGCGGTTGCGACCCGATCGGTCACCCGGCCAATTACGCCAACGAAGACGGCAAGGGCCAGCGCCACCAGGAGGAGGTGGCTCACCACCAGCCGAAAGGCGATACCAAGCTTCATGTCGGTCTGTCCACCACACGGTAGCCAACCCCGCGGACTGTCTCGAGAATGCGGGGCGCACGCGGGTCAATTTCAATGCGTTTGCGGATATTCTTGATATGCACGTCGATGGTGCGCTCGTAGCCGTCAAAGGCGTGATCCTGGAAACTCTCCAGCAGTTGAAGCCGCGTGAACACCCGACCGGGACTCTTCGCCATCCTGGCAAGAATCGCAAACTGGACCGCAGTCAGCGCAACGGCTTGGCCACTCACGAAGGACTCCCGCCGCGAAGGGTCGAGCCGAAGCGGTCCGGCAACCAGCGGTGGTTCAACGCCCGCATCATCACCACCCCGTGAACCGGCGCCCCCGGGCCGAGCCGCACGACGCAGGATCGCGTCGATTCGGGCTGCGAGTTCGGGCAGGCTGAACGGTTTCACCAGGTAGTCGTCCACACCGGTGCGAAAACCTTCGAGCCGGTCCTCTTCTTCCCCGCGTGCGGTGGTCACAACGATGGGGATGTCGGTCTGTGATGTGATGGTGCGGGCAACCTCCAGGCCACCAAGCGCCGGCAGGTTGAGATCAAGAACCACGATGTCCGGCGGGTGCTCGAAGACCGCGCGCAGCGCCGCAGCCCCATCGAGCGCGGAACTCACCCGATACCCGTGGGCGGCAAGGAAGTCGCCGATCATGCGATTGAGTTCGGGCTCGTCTTCAACGATCAGCACGTGGGCGCTCATATCGGAAGTATGCCCGCGACGGCGGATCGGGTCCACTGTCGCGGGCAAAGACATAGTACGGGGATCAGCGCACCTGGGTTCGCTGTGCGGCTACCGACGGCCGCCGCGCGGCATCGGGCCCTGTGGTCCGGAGTCACGGCCACCGTCTCGTGGGGACCGACGGCCACCCCACGCGTCACCGCCCATCATCGAGCCACGATTCGGCATCACGTAGCGGGTTCCCCCCACTTCCATCGAGCGCACCATCACCGTGCGGGTGGTGCCCAGAAGGTCGCGCGATTGATGCTCCACCATGAAGCCCGACACGCTCACCTGCTGGTTGTTGGTTACCTGGAACTCGGAGCTGAGCGCCGGAGAGATCCGCAGCACGTACTCGTTGGTCCCGGACACCAGAACCGGAAGCTGTTCGCGCACCAGCCGCAGCCGTCCGGTCAGTTCAACCTCTTCGGCGGAGGCCGCCGGTCCCATCATCCCACCTCGCGCTTGCGCGCTCACCGTGACCGTCGCGGCCACCGCAACCAGCACCAGTACCATCATGATTCGTTTCATTGGTTCTACCCTCCCTGGGTCAGTAATCTGCCCAAAGGATAGTCCGGCAATGTGAACGCACCGTGAACGGTTTCTGTCGTTTGTCTGAACGTCGACACGCTGTCTGAACGCCGGCACTCTGCAGCGGCGCTCGGTGTCAGCCCAGGAAGAGCAGGGCCACGCCACCGACGGCCAGCAGGGCGCCCGCAAGCTCACGAGGCGTAATCCGTTCGCCGAAGCCGATCACGGTGACCGGAATGAGCAGCACCGGGACGGTGGCGATGATGGTGGCAGCAACGCCGGTTCCCGCCCGCTGGGCCGCAAAGAGTCCCAGCGACACCCCGAGAAACGGTCCGAAGAACGCGCCGCGGGCGACGTGGCGCATCGCCCGACCGTCCCGTACCGCGGCAAAGATCCGCGGCCATCGGCGCAGCACCGAGAAGACCACCGCAAACCCAACCATGCCGGTGAGCACGCGGATCTGCGTGGCGGCGAATGCGTCGTACTCGGGGGCACCGTACCGCCCAAGCACCAGACCGAGGGCCTGGCCGAGCGCCCCGAGCAGGGCGAACCAGATGCCGCGCAGGCGGTGCGGCC
>REDM01000041.1 GCA_007693485.1 Spirochaetaceae bacterium | reverse complement strand
GCCCAGTGATGTCACACCGTCGCGCGTGACCATCGAGGCCGTCGCGCGCGACGCAGGAGTCAGTCAAAGCACCGTCAGCCGCGTTCTCAACCAGCCGGGGCTGGTCCGCGCATCGACGCGGGATGCCGTCTACTCGGCCCTCCGCAAGCACAACTACGTTCCTCCCGCGAGTAACCGCACCGAGATCGACCGGACCTCCACGTTTGCATTGGCAGTTCACGACGTACGTCTTCCGGTGGTGGCTGAGGTCATTCGCGAGATTGAAACGCAACTGGCGAACACTCACTACGACCTTCTGGTGATCAACCTTCGCGGATCGCGCGACGTAGCCGGGTTTTTCCGGAAGAACGATCACCTGCGGCGCAAGATCGACGCCCTCATCGCCTTCTCGGTAGAGCTGAACGACGAGGGTGCCGAGTATTTCCACTCGGTTGGGCTGCCGGTCGTGCTGATGCAGGCGCGCTGTACATCGGCCAAATCGATCAGCACGAATGACTTTCTCGGTGGCCACGATGCCACCGCATTCCTGCTCGATCGCGGATACCAGCGTATCGCGTTCGTTGGGTGGCATCCGGAGGATCATCGGGTGAGGGCGCGGTTCGGAGGCTACCGAAGCGCGCTCGAGCAGCGTGGGATATCGTTCGAGACTCGGATGGCCGCATTCGCGTCGCTTTCCGCCGCGGGAGGGTATGAAGCGACCAATGCGCTGCTGCAGGGGTTCGATGCAGACGCGGTGTTCTTTGCCTGTGACACCATGGCAGTCGGTGGGTACCGCTGTTTTCGCAGTCGCGGGATTGCCGTCCCGGAATCGATCGGCGCCGTGGGTTTTGACAACCTGGAGGTTGCCGAGGCGATGGGCCTTACGTCGATGCAGCAGTTCTTCGATGTCAAGGCCAAGATGGCAATTCACCACCTGGTGGCACGGCTTGCCGAAGGAGGAGCGCCACTGGAGGAGATAGACATGGACGAGATCTCCATCACACCGCGGATCGTGATCCGCGAGTCAACACGGTAACGGGTCCCGGTGGGACTTCAATTGATACAGGTTAAGGAGGATGGTATGAGGCAGAAGACTCTTGTGTTTCTGATGGTGCTTCTTCTGGTCGGCGCTGTGGCGTTCGCCGGTGGGCAGCCGCAGCGTGCAACCGCCGAGCGAACAATTACGCTCTGGACCACTGAAGAACAGCCGGTTCGGATGGACGCGCAGCGGGCGATCGCAGATCGATTCACCGCACAGACGGGTATTCGCGTGGAACTGGTTCCCGTGACCGAGAGCCTGATCGGTGAGCGGGTCACCGCGGCGTTCTCCGCCGGGGACCTTCCCGATCTGATCTATCACCCGCTCGCGTTCACCTACAGCTGGGCGGAAGCGGGAATTCTGGACACCCGTGCCGCAACGGAAGTGGTCTCCCGGCTTGGGGAGGGTACCTTTGGTTCCGGTGTGCTCAACCTGGTTGAGTTTGAAGGCGACTCGGCCGCTGTTCCGGTGGCGGGCTGGGCGCAGCTGGTAGTCTACCGGCGTGATCTCTTCGAGCAGCACGGGCTCGAGCCCCCTACGACCTTTGCCGCGATGCGCCGCGCGATCGAGGTGCTGCACAATCCACCGAACTTCTTCGGCATCGTCGCCGCTACCGACCCGAGCCAGATCTACATGATGCAGGTGTTTGAACACGTGGCAATGGCGAACGGGGTAGACATCGTCAATGACAACGGCACCGTTACCATGAACACGCCGCAGATGCGGGAAGTGCTCGAGTTCTACCGCTTCCTGGTAGAACACAGCCCTCCGGGGAACCTCTACTGGCAGCAGTCGCGGGAGCTCTACCATGACAACCGCACCGCCATGATCATCTGGTCGCCCTTCATTCTGCACGGTCTGGCAGGGCTCCGTGACGGCGTTCCCGTGACCGGATTTGGTCCCGATCCCACCACCGATGCGCTCGCAGGGCTCTCCGGTTTCGTCACCTCGTTTGCCGGACCGTCCAATCCACAGGGAGCCGGCTGGGTGGACGTAAACTACTTCGGTATCACCGTTGATGCCGATACCGAAGCGGCACAGCAATTCATCGAGTTCTCGATGAACGAAGCGTACCAGGAAACGCTCGCAATTGCCGCGATCGGTCGACACCCGGTTCGGCTCGGAACGGCACAGGATCCTACCCGGTTCGTACGCGCGTGGGCGGATCTTGAGGTTGGTGACGAACGTCGTCGACCGCTGAGCTCAATCTACTCACCCGAGGTCATCGCAAGCATGCTCGACGGCCTTGAGACCGGATCGCGTTGGGGATTCCAGCGCGGGTTCGGGTACCTCACGTCGCGACTCTACAGCACGCGGGTCATTGCGGAGCTGGTACGGGAGTTCACCGACGGAGAGCGTTCGATCGATGAGACGCTTCTGCTGATGCAGCAGGAAACCGAGCGGCTCAAATAGCAGAGTACTCATTCACCGGACGGAAGCTGCTCGCACAGACCGCGGGTGGCCCGCCCGGTGGCGTGGGCGGTGCGAGACCCTGTGGGTCCGCAGCGCCCATGGCACTTCGGCGAGGGGGCCCACATGGCAAAACGGTACTCGAGTCTCGCTGCGCGTGAAGCGCGGCTGGCATTCTGGATGCTGACTCCGGCGTTTCTGATCGTGGCCGCGATCATTCTGTTCCCCGTGGCGGCCAATTTCTGGATCAGCTTCAAGTCGGTCGGGCTGGGAGATCTTCGTGCTCCGGTGCCAATCGTGCGCGAGCAGGTTACCTCGCAGCCGCGTGCGGCTGGAGACGAGCTGGTGGTGGTCCTGAGAGCACGCAACTCCAGCCGCGAATGGCCCCTCCAGACGGTTACCATCCGCGCGACACTACCTCCAGGGGCCGAGCCGCACACTCTTGGTCCGGAGTGGCGCCTCGAACGCAACCGGCTGATCGGTGAGTTCGGTACGTGGGAGGGCGGTCACATTCAGGACATCGAGTTGAGTTTCACGGTGACGGAGGAGTTCCTGCGTTCCGATGTGAATCCACGCGCGCCGCTGGAGGTCTCCGCCACGGCCCGATCGCGCAATGCCCTTACCTCGCTGGACTTCACCCTCGACAACTTTCGGTTTGTGATCTCCGCGCGGGAGTTCACATCCGCCCTGATTACCAGTTTCGTCTATCCGTTCTTTGGTGCGTTCTGGTCGATCCTGTTTGGTCTCTGCGCCGCGCAGCTTCTGAACCGGAAGTTTCCCGGTCAGGGAACACTCCGCGGCCTCTTTCTCTTTCCCTACGTCGCTCCCGTCATTGCGGTTGCGTTCGCGTGGGTCTTCTTTCTCGATCCGTTCAGCGGGACGGTCAACCTGCTGGCGGTAGATTGGGGCGTCCTCAGTGCGCCGGTCTCGTTCCTGAGCGAGCGCAACACCACGGTATCGCTGTTCGGGCTCTCGCTTCGCGTGCCCCTCGCGCTTACCACCGTCATCATGTTTGACGGCTGGCGCTACTTTCCGTTCTCGTTTCTCTTCCTGCTCGCCCGATTACAGGCGATCCCCTCGGAGTTGTACGAGTCGGCGGACGTTGACGGCGCGGGAACCTTTCGCAAGTTTTCCGCCATCACGCTTCCGCAGCTTCGCGGTGTCATTGCAACGCTGTTTCTGCTGCGCTTCATGTGGACCTTCAACAAGTTTGACGATGTTTTCCTTCTGACCGGGGGCGCCGCCGGGACACGGACCCTCCCGATTCAAGTCTACGACAACGCCTTCGGGCGGGGGAATATCGGTGCCGGCTCGGCCACGGCGGTGATCCTGTTCGTCTTTCTCGCGGTCTTCATGCTGATCTACTTTCGAGCGGTTCGGGAGGTGGCAGATGAGTAACACAACCACGGCTACCTATCGGCAGGTCTGTGGACCCGGCTACCTCATCATCGGTGCAGCGGGTCTCTTCTGTACGACAATTGCCGTTGCCGCATGGGCGCTGGTCCTGTCGCTGCTGAGCCCGTTCAACGCTGCTCCGATGCTTGCCCTCGCGGCGGCAGTGGGACTGGGGTTGGGGCTCGCGCTTGCGGTGCGCCGGCCGACCGCGGCGTACAC
>REDM01000082.1 GCA_007693485.1 Spirochaetaceae bacterium | reverse complement strand
GACCATCTGCGCGCCTGGGGCCCGGAGGCCGAGGCGGTGGAACCGCCGATGCTCTACGGGGGTACCCGTATTCCCGCCGAGCTGATCACGAAGGGGAGAGAGGTACTGGAAGAGCAGGACTTCGACCTCTCGCGAGGGTATCTTTCGACGGAACGGCCCTGACCGGCAGTGTGCCGGTCACCGCGACTGCCCGGCGGCCTACTCCGGCGGCTTCCGGGGAATGCGCGCTCCGGGTGAGTTTCGCAGGGTCGATTCGCGGATGACGACCGACGGTGCCAGAATCATCGTGTCCTCCCGCTTCGTGGTGGAGCGCATGACATTGATCAGCTGCTCCATCGCGTGCCGGCCAAGCTCTTGCACCGGTTGCCGAACCGTAGTGAGCGGTGGCCAGGTATAGGCTGCGTAGTCCTGGTCATCGTACCCGGCTACCGCGACGTGGCGAGGCACGGAGATGCCGCGCGAGGCGCAGTACGTGAGAACGCCGAGGGCGGAGTGATCGGTTGCGGCAAAGACCGCGTCAATCTCGTCCGGACGGATGTGCTCCTCGGCCGCACGATATCCGCTTTCTGGGGTGTAGTCTCCCTGTGCGAACAGCAGCTGGTTCTCGCGGTAGCCGCGCTCGGCGAGCCCGATGCGGAATCCGTAGTACCGATCGTTGGAATCTGAGTTCCGTTTGGGGCCGGAAATGAAAAGGATTTTCTGGTACCCCTGTTCGGCAAAGTGGTGCGCAAGCGCGCGAGCCCCGCCCACGATGTCGATGTGGATTGCCGGCTCCCTCCGCGGGGAGAACGGTTTCCCAATGATGACAAACGGTGTCTTTGCCTTGCGGAGTCGCCGGATGTAGGTCTGCTCCAATGTCTGGTTGTGGCCCACCCGAAGAAGCACACCACCGATTCGGTTCTGATCAACCAGCTCGAAGAAGTCATCGGTTTCCTTCTTGTTTTTGATGATCAGGTGGAGCCCGTGCCGGTGAGCGGTTTCCTCGGCTCCGGCTATGAGTGATGCATAGTAGAACCGCGAGAGCGTCTGTCCGGTCAGACTGGGAACCATGAGGCACATGAGATCGGACTCACCGCCGGACAGCTGTCGGGCGATTATGTTGGGATGGTAGTTCAGCGCGTTTGCCGACGTTTTCACCCTCTCGGCAGTCCGGTCCTTGACGGAACCGTCGTTCGAGAGGGCACGAGAAGCGGTGGAAGCTGAGACGCCGGCGTGTCGCGCCACGTCGAGGAGTGTCACCCGCTGCTGCATACTGTTTCCTCCTTGCCGGCTCGAATCATACAATATTGCAAATGAAATTGCAAACGGTTGCAATAAGAAAAACTCTTAAATGCATACTGGAAAGAAATTAAAACACTGATGAGGAAAATTGAGATGCAAAAAACTAAATTGACAGCGCAAACATGGTGGCCGTATGCTGGGCACAACCAGAATGGTAGCGGCCAATGAGGGCACTTGCCTCTCAGTGCCGGGCCATCGCAGGAGGTACGAGAAATGAAAAAGCGAATTGCGTTGTGTGTGTTGGCTGTTTTGCTGGTCGGCACGTTGGCCTTCGCCGGAGGAGGCAGGGAACAGGCGGCAACGGGTCCCGTCTACCTGCGGTTCTTCTATCCGGTCGGGGTCGCCGGTGACCACGCCCGAATCATGGACCGCATGGTACGTGAGTTCAATGCGTCTCAGAATGAGGTAGTCGTCGAGGCGATCTTCTCCGGTGGCTATCGGGAAACCATGGAGAGAGCTCAGACGGCCTTTCTGTCGGGGAACGCACCGGAAGTAGCCGTACTGGACGCGCCGGCTACGTTCGATCTCATCGAAATGGGTGCGATTCTTCCGCTTGATCGGTTCATCGAGCAGGAGGGTGGCAACGCTTTCATCTCCAATTATCTTGCGGGTTTCATGGAGATATCCCGGCTCGACGGTACCACGTGGTCACTCCCGTTCCAGCGCAGTACTCCGCTGTTCTACTTCAACAAGGATCTCTTTCGGGCGGCTGGGCTCGATCCCAACGCTCCCCCACGGACGTGGGCAGAAGTTGAACGGGCCGCGAGCGTTCTGTCGAACCACTTCGGCGGAGACGGACGCTGGCCGATCAGTATCCCCATCAACTTCTGGTTGCTGAAGCCGATGATTCTCCAGGCCGGCGGTTCGCTGGACGCACCCGATGGGCGCTCGGTAGCCATCGATACGCCCGAAATGCGGCAAGCGTTTGGCTACATGCTCAATCTGGTGAATCGCGGATACATGCCTGCGATCCGGCAGTGGGCTCCGTCGGTGAACGACTTCATCGCCGGGAATGTTGCGATGCTCTACAACTCGACGGGTTCGCTTGGGCACATCTCGCGGTCGGCTTCGTTTGAAGTGGGAACCGCGTTCCTGCCCACGCATCGACGCGAGGTTGTCATCGAGGGCGGCGGGAACTTCTTCATCTTTCGCACCGATGAGCGTCGCCAGCAGGCCGCGTGGAAGTTCATCACCTGGATGACCAACGCCGAAAACGCGGCTCAGTGGAGTATCGAATCCGGCTATGTTGCGGTTCGTGAGGACTCCTACAGCCTCCCATTCTTCCAGGAGCACGTTCGACAGAACCCGAATGCGATCACCGCTTTTAACCAGTTGCAGTCCGTGGAAGTCGAGCGCAACTTCATGACCTTCCAGCAGGCTCAGGTCGCTGAGCTTCTGAATGAAGTGAAGGAGAATATCCTTGGTGGCGCGAACATTGATGTAACACTGCGGGAAGCTCAGACTTCTGCAGACCGGATTCTTGCGCGATTTCAGCAGCGGCGGTGAACGTAGCTGCTCTGTGAACGACGGTGTCGACCTGGATTCAGGTCGACACCGTCTTGACCGTTTTGCAAGTGGAGAACACATGATTATGCTGTCCAAACGGGTGCGTCCCTATCTCTTCGTGGCCCCGGCGTTCGTTTTTCTGTTCATGTTCACCTATTATCCAACTGGGTTCGCGTTTGTTCGCAGCTTCTTTCACTGGAACACGTCCAATATCCAGCCGGTGTTTGCAGGTGTTCACAACTACGTGGAGCTCCTGCAGTCCCGTCGCTTCTGGCAGGTGGTTGGAAACACCGTCGTCTACGCGGTTTCCTTCATTCTGGTGAGCACCGTACTCGCACTCTTCCTGGCGGTGCAGATCAACAAGGTCACGCGTGGAGGATCAATCTTCAAGTCGGTATTTTTCTACCCGACCATGATCCCCATGGCAGCGGCTGCGCTCATCTGGTTGTTCCTGTTTCTGCCTGATTTCGGCTTGATCAACTACTATCTGAGACGAATCGGGCTTCCCTCGATCAACTGGCTGAACGACAGCAGCGTTGCGCTGTTCAGCGTCACCGTGGTCGGCATCTGGAAATACACAGGTTACTACATGCTCCTGTTTCTTGCCGGTCTGAAGAACGTTCCCGACGAGTTGATGGATGCTGCTCACATAGAAGGTGCCAACGGGTTCCAGCGGCTCTTCCGTATCAGTCTTCCCCTGATCTCGTCGCATATCTTCTTCATCCTCATCATCGCGATCATCAATGCGATGGAGGCGGTTGACCAGATTTTCATCATGACTCAGGGCGGGCCGTCCAATTCTACGAACCTCATCGTCTATTTCATCTACCAGCAGGGGTTCCGCTTCTGGGACATGGGGATGGCTTCCGCGCTGACGTCCATGTTGATCGTAGCCCTGGTGCTCGTGGTATCGGTACTGTTTTTGACGCTGGGAAAGAAGGTGTACTATGAAGTCTGAACGTTCTGCGGTTATCACCGCCTACGTGCTCTTGACCCCGTTCGCACTCCTTATGCTGGTACCACTGCTCTTCATGTTCACCTCGTCGGTGAAGACGCTGGGCGACATTTTGAGTCTCCGCTTTCAGTGGATTCCGCGACAATTCACGTTCGAGAACTTCGGGCGGGTACTGGAAATCATGCCGTTTGGCCGATTGCTCTACAACACTGCGTTCGTGGTGGCGATGACCTTTCTGGTACAGTCGGTGACCATCTCGCTCGCGGCGTTTGCGTTTGCGCGTCTTCGATTTCGCGGAAGGGAACTGCTCT
>REDM01000042.1 GCA_007693485.1 Spirochaetaceae bacterium | reverse complement strand
ACGGCGGGATGACGCGCTTCTGCTCTATGCCCTCGCGGATCCGTTCCGCGGTGAGACGCGCCTCCGTGGCGTGGGCTCCCGGCAGGATCAGGGCGAACTCGTCACCGCCAATGCGGCACGGATAGTCTCCTCCGCGGACGCTCGCCCGAATGATCGAGCCAACGGTGCGCAGTACCGTGTCGCCGCACGCGTGCCCGCGGGAGTCGTTCAGCTGCTTGAACCCGTCCAGATCCACGTAAACCAGCGACAGCGGCTTCATGGTGGCGCGGGCGTGATCAATCGACGTGGGCAGAACGCGATCAAAGAACCGGCGGTTGTAGAGGCCGGTCAGCTCATCGGTCATCGACATGTTCGTCAGTTCCGCAGCGCGGCGCGTCAAGCCGGAGTGTTCGCTGCGTAACTGCCTGACGCGATCGGCAAGCGCGAATGAATAGAGAATTGCCTCGATGGCCGCCGCGGCAAAGAACCCGTAGGTGGTGAGGTAGTTGTGGGGAACCACACCCAGACCCCGAAGCGCGAAGACGTTTACGCTGACCAGAAGGACCGTTGAGGCTGCCAAAAAATAGAGTGAAACCCGGTGACCGTTGCGGTAGCTGAGCCACGCCGCACCAAACCCCGCGAAGGGTAGCAGGAAGGCGACCGCGTGGGTGACGCCGTTTGCGGTCACACGGTAGCCAAAGGCAAAGATCAGCAGTCCCACCGCGCAGAGGCCCCACATCCCCAGATAGACCGGCCGCATCTGCCTGGCGGACCGTGGCACATCCAGGAAGACCCATGAGAAGCGCAGTGCCGTCGCAACCGTGATCAGACTCCAGATCAGAATCCGACTGGTGGTCAGCTCCTGCACCCCTGCACCAATAAGGCGTGGCAAACCAACCAGACTCGACTGGTAAACCAGCATGATGGCCAGGTACCCAAGGTAGAGCAGATAGATTCGGTCGCGCAGTACGAAGTAGAGCACGAGATTGTAAAACCCCATCGCGATCAGAATTCCCGCCAACAGCCCCAGAATCAGCACCACGCGGAATTCGGTCCGGGCGAAGCGCGTAGAATCGGTGACCGCCATGCGAAAGTTCGCCGTGAGCGACGTCTCCACTCGAACGATGATGTCGCCGGATCGGTCGGTATCGGGTGGGAGTTCAAACGAGGGAAACAGAAAGCTCGAGTCCGTTCGCCGTGAAACATGTCCCCACCCGCCGAGCGCCTTGCGATAGTGCCTGCCGTCGTGGCCCCCGTCGGCGGCACCGGAGCGAATGGGAACGTAGACCCGGATGTCCTCCAGCGGCGCGTAGTCAAGGGTAAGCGTGAGCCGGTCAACCGATCGAAGTCTGTTCAGCGCCGGATCGTCGAGCGAAAAGCGGATCCAGTGCGCGGCGCGGGTCAACCCGAAAGAAAACGCAGCGGCGCCGTGGGGTGCCAAGCGGCTTGACGCTTCGCCGGAGGTGACATCGGATAGGGTGAGGGATCGGTCGGCATCGCGAAGGTGCCAGGAAATGTTGGCGACCGATACGGATTCGGGGATGTGATCGGGAGCAACCGCTGATGCAGCACAACTCGACAGAAAAACCGCCGCTGCAACGACCCCGATGCCAAACCACCGCACTCCCGGCCCTCCCGGAACAGCGTCCGCAGACAGACGCCGGATATTTTTGCGGAGTATAGCATATTCTATCCGTGCAGGTGCAAGGTTCCGTTCGTTGACACCCACCGTCCGGGATTCTACAATCAGTCAAACACCCTCACAAGGCAGGAAGCAGTGTCTTCCAGGAGGTCTTCATGCTGCCGGGAGAGAACAACGCTCGAGCCGAGATCGTTCGGTACAGTCACAAAGTTCATGCGGCCGGATTTGTCTGTGCCACCGATGGAAACCTTACGGTGCGCCTCGACGATAACCACGTTCTGATCACCCCGTCGGGTATCCGCAAGGAGGATATGACCGAAGCGGATCCCATTGTGATCGACATGAATGGGGATCCAATAGACGACACGCGCCGTCCGTCCACGGAATACAAGATTCACCTCGAGGCGTATCGCCAGCGACCGGATGTGCGTGCGGTGATTCACGCCCATCCGCCCAAGGCGATTGCGTTCACCATCGCGGAGGCGCCGCTCGATACCTGTATGCTGCCCGAGGTGGTTGTGGGGCTTGGGCGGGTCCCGGTTGCTCCGTACGCCACCCCCAGTACGGAAGCCCTTCCCGACTCCATGCGGAAACTGATTCATAGCACCGACGTGGTCATGCTGGCCCGGCACGGCAGCGTCACGGTGGGTAAGACCCTCTCCGATGCCTTTGCCAAACTTGAGAAGCTCGAGCGCAGCGCCGAGATCCTCATCGCTGCCCAGAGCCTCGGTGGGGCCAAGCCGTTTTCGCGCGACCGACTGGAGGAACTCCACGGCCTGCGCGGGTTTTACGGTGTGTCTGGGCGTGCGCTGCCCTGCGTGGATGGCCTTGACGACGGTCGTCGGCCGGATGACCAGGAAGCGCGTTCGGTGCGGAGCATTGAATGGGAAGACGGCCGACTCATTCTGCTGGATCAGACCCAGCTGCCCAACCACGTGGTCCGGGAAGAGCAGACCTCGGTGGAGCAGGTGTGGGACTCCATCAAGAAGCTCAAGGTCCGCGGCGCTCCGGCGATTGGCGTTGCCGGGGCGTACGGGTTGGTGGTAGCGATGCGGGAAAATACCGCTCTGGAGCGCGAGCCGTTTCTGGCGGCGCTTCGCGATGCGGCGGCCTACCTCAGCAGCTCTCGTCCTACCGCGGTCAATCTGAGCTGGGCAGTGAACCGGGTTGTAGCTGCCGCGCAGCGTAGCGGGGCGTCGTCGGGCGCCGAGCTCCTGGAGCTCATCACCGCGGAGGCGCGCCACATCCACGAAGAGGATATCGAGCTCTGTCGCAGCATCGGGGTTCACGGGGTGCCGCTGATTCAGGACGGAATGGGAATTCTCACGCACTGCAACGCAGGGCGGCTCGCGACGTCAGATTACGGTACGGCAACCGCGCCGATGTACCTTGCCCACGAACGCGGGGTTTCCTTCTCGGTCTACTCAGACGAGAGCCGGCCACTCCTGCAGGGCTCCCGCCTGACCGCGTGGGAGTTGCAACAGGCGGGTATCGACGTCTACACCATCACGGACAATATGGCCGCGGCCATGATGCAGCAGGGCCTGATTCATCTGGTTATCGTCGGCACCGACCGGGTGGCGGCAAACGGCGATGTTGCCAACAAGATCGGCACCCTCGGCGTTGCCATCCTCGCAAAGCACTTCAACATACCCTTCTACGTTGCGTGCCCCAGCTCGACGGTGGACCTCGGCACCGAAACGGGGCGCGAGATCGAGATCGAGGAGCGGGACGCGGAGGAGGTCACCTCGTTTGGGGCACGCCGCACCGCCCCAGTGGGAATCAAGGTCAGAAACCCCGCGTTTGACGTGACGCCGCACGAGCTGGTCACCGCCCTGATTACCGACCGCGGAATCGTGCGACCGCCCTACGGGCAGACACTGCGCGAGCTGTTTGGGGCGAAGTGAGGCTTCACCCCTTCCAGGAGCTGCCGCGGAGGTCTCTCCACGGTCCCCCGTCGGCGTAACGCTGGGGGTAGAGAGCCTTCGGGCGGGGATCCTCTGCGACGTCGAGCTGAAGCACCATCCACTTGGGATAGGGCGTTCCCGGGTCGCTCGCCTGGTCAAGGAGTTGTACGTCTTCAGCGGACAGCTCCAGATCCACGGCGGCGATGTTGTCGTCCAGATGCTCGTGCTTCCGGGCCGCGATGATCACGCTCGAGACCGCCGGGCGGGCCAGCGTCCATGCGAGGGCCACGCGGGAAGGTGAGACCCCGTGTCGATCGGCGACGGTTCGCAGCGCGTCCACCACCCGGTAGCCCGTCTCACGGTCAAACGGAACGAACGGACCCGCTTCGGCGAAGCGCGTACCGGAGGGCGCCGGATTGTCGCGGGTATACTTACCGCTCAGGAACCCACCGGCGAGCGGACTCCACACCAAGATTCCGACGTTGTGGTACTCGGCAAAGCTCTGAAACTCGTGTTCCAGGCCGCGGCCAACGAGACTGTAGTACATCTGGGCAGTTGCGT
>REDM01000255.1 GCA_007693485.1 Spirochaetaceae bacterium | reverse complement strand
GCACCAGCGCGTATCCCAGACCCATGATCATCAGCAGGCCACCGATCTCCGTGGTACCGTACCCGAACTTCTCCATGGCAAAGAGGCTGAAGACCCCCGAAAGGTTTGACTTTCCGAAGTAGACGGCAAACAGCAGGAGCAGTCCGATCCCGATGGGACCGCGAAGAGCGCGCGCGGCGGCCGCGAGCCCGAACGGGGAATCGCCGGCGTGCGTTGTGGTGCGGTGGTGCAGGCTCTCCGGCAGAAAGATCACCATGAACGCGCAGACGAGCAGCGCTGCCGCCGCGCTGATGAAGAACGGCAGGCTCAGCGAGTCGAAGGCGAGCAGTCCGCCGATGCCCGGCCCCACCACGATACCGAGACCGGTTGCAGCGCCAATTTTGCCGAGCGCGCCGGCGCGCGCCTCGCTGCTGCTGACGTCGGTCACGTAGGCGGAGGCAACCGGAAAGAGGGCACTGGTCAGCCCTCCCATCAGCAGCTGCCCGAGGTAGAGCATGGAGAGGTTGCGGGCGAGCGCGAACACCAGCAGTGAAGCGGCGAGACCCGCCATGCCGAGCAGCAGCACCGGTTTGCGCCCGGTGCGGTCCGACATGCGCCCCCAGATGGGGGCGCACAGCAGCTGCATGACGCCGTAGGCGGCGACCAGCAGTCCCATGTGCAGTCCGCGGCCGCCGAAGGAGTCCAGCAGGAAGGGGAAGAGCGGCAGCGTCATGCCGTAGGCGATCATCGCGATCAGGATCGATGTAGAGAGCAGCAGTTGGGCTCTCGTTGTGTGCACGGTGGTACCGGCGTTGGTGCGCATGGCTCAGTTCCTCAGAAGTTCGATTGTTCCGGTTTCGCCGTTGAGGCGAACCAGCTGACCGTCCCGCAGCAGTTCGGTTGCTCCGGCAACGCCGGATACCGCCGGGACACCGTACTCGCGGGCGACCACCGATCCGTGAGAGATTGGGCCACCGCACTCCATGATCAGGGCGCCGATCTTGAGAAAGAGCGGAGTCCAGGCCGGATTGGTCCCGGTGGTCACCAGGATCTCACCGCTCTGCAGACTCGCTCCCTCTTCGGGAGCGTGCAGGATGCGGACGCGACCTTCGTGGGTACCCGGCGAGACCGGCACGCCGCAAAGGACGTCTTCGCGGTCGCTCTCAATCCGGGCCGAGTGGATCGCCTGGCCGGTGCTGGTCAGCAGCCGCGGCGCCTTGAGCCGACGGTTGCGAACATGGGCCTCCCGGTTCTCCGCTGCGAGCTGCTGGAGATCGCGATCCGATGCGAGGTCACCGGAAGCGAGGTCATCGAGCCGCAGGAAGAAGACGTCATCGCTGTGCTCGAGCCGACCGGACCGCTGCAGGTCCGAGCCGATGTCGTGGAGGCTGTTGCGAACCATCTGGAGTCCCTGGGTGATGACGAACTTGGACTGCTCGCGGACGCCGAACATCTCGCGGAAGTCGCGCAGCAGCTTGTGCGCCTTCTTCGCTGCACGCGGTTTGCCGGCATCCCGGAAACGGCGGCAGATGCGATCGATTGCCTCCTCGGCCGCACGGCTGTTCCGGGCGAAGTCTTCCCTGGCCTGCCGGTAGCGGCCGTTCTCCATGTACGACGTTACGAGATCCAGGACGTAGCCGGGCTCTTCGGCCCAGGTGGGGGTGCCGGGATCGAGTTCGATGCTCTTCTTGTGGCCGTATCGGTTCAGGAAATCCTGAATCTCGGGATCGTCTACGCCCGGCCGGCGGTTGGCGGTGTCGTAGTGCTCGGCGAGCTGCATCAGCTCCATTCCCATGTTGGTGGTCACGCTGTGCGGCACCGCCTTCTCCACCAGATCCAGATCCCTGCTGTCACCGAGGTGGCGCTCCATGAGCTTCCGCACGGTGGCGATGTACTCCGCGGACGGCGCAACCCCAAAGAGAGTACCGGCACCGGCCATGAAGACCGCCCCGATCTGCTCGCGGATGAAGGTGATCTTTTCTTCCGGCGTGTGAGCGGACTCGTACGCGCGGCGGATATCCGCCAGGGCGGCGTCTCCGGCCGCGATCGCCCGGGTTCGTGCTGCTGTGGCGTCACGTTTGCCGCGTAAGGCCTCGCGCATCGCCTTCAGCAGAAAGCCCACGAGTCGCGGATTCACGACCTTGAGAAAGGAGACCCGCTCCTTGTGACTCAACACCTCGTCGCGGTTGGCTTCGAGGTACTGAAGGAGCGCCCTGGTGGTGATGGGGTCCTTGTCGGCGCTGTCGGGCTTGCGGAACTTGTTCCAGAACTTTTCCCGCCGCAGGAAGGGGGTGATGTCCATGAAGAACCGTCCCCCGGCGGACTTGAAGTACCAGAGGCTGTTCTCGGGGATCTTTTTGGGGCCGAGCTCTTTTCGCACGCGCCGCACCGCGAGACGGATCAGGTCCTCACCCATGGGGGTGAAGGGTTCCTGCATCGCCTGGGAGTAGCTGTTGACGTTGATGTAGATGCGCACGCCGGGCTTGCCCGGCTCGGTCCCGGGCACCGGATAGAGGCTGGTGATCGGGCGTGACTGCACCAGGTAGACGGTGCCCGCCTCGATTGCCCACTCGATGTCCTGGGGCTCGCCGAAGTGCTGCTCGGCGGTGCGTGCGAGGGCGTGAAGCTCTGTGATCTCCTCTGCGCTGAGGGACGGTTTCTCCTGCAGCTCGACCGGGACGGGTGAGTGAGCGATTCCGTCGCTGGTGCGGGTGGTCATCTGCTCTTTGCGCGCGATCGAGGTCTCGACGACGCGGCCGCTTTCCTTGTCGATGACCCACTGGTCGGGATTGACCTCGCCGCTGACGATGGCTTCGCCCAGGCCCCAGGATGCGTTGAGCAGCAGCTGGTCCCGACGGCCGTTCAGGGGATTGGCCGTGAACAGGATGCCGGAGGTATCCGAGGCAACGAGTTTCTGCACCACGACCCCGTGCGCGAGATCGTCGTTGCGGATCCCCTGTTTGATGCGGTACGACAGTGCCCGGGGATTCCAGAGTGACGCCCAGCAGCGGACGATGCGGTCGAGCAGTTCGGCAGTGCCGGTGACGTTGAGAAAGGTGTCGTACTGCCCGGCAAACGAGAGGCCGGGGAGGTCCTCCGCGGTTGCCGACGATCTGACCGCGACGCTGACGTTCTCTCCGAGCGAGCGGTAGGCGTCGGTGATGGCGGCGGTGAGTTCCGCGGGGATGGTCACCGACTGGAAGAGCGCCTGGATCCGGGTTGCCGCGCGCTCGAGCTGGGCGGCATCGTCGGCGGCCGTGGTTGAGAGAATCTCCTGGATGGCCGCGTCGAGGTTCTGCTCTGCGATGACGGCCCGGTACGCCTCGGTTGAGACAACGAATCCGGGAGGGACCGGCAGCCCGGCGCGCATCATCTCGCCGAGATTGACGGCCTTGCCTCCGGCCAGGGCGATCTCGCTGCTGCGCAGCGAATCCAGCATCAGGATGCGGGCTCTGTTGGTGTCTGCACTGGGGGTGGTTCTGTTCACGGTTCTGTTCACGGTTCTGGTCATGTGGGGTCTCCTTGTACTTTGCTTGACGGCGGGTTGTCCGGATACATCAGATTCAGGTGGGTCTCCAACAGGTTGATGGAACCTTCGGGAAGCTCCAGCAGCGAGCATACGGCGCGCTCGTAGAAGGCGATCCTGGCAGCCGCCGTTTCCCGATCTACGCCGAGTCCAACGAGCTCTCGCAGCGCAACCTTGAAGCGACTCAGGACGACGAACAGCAGTTCGGCCATCTCCCGGGTGTCGGTGATGGGGAGTTCACCGAGGGCGCGTGCCTCGTCCAGGACGGCGGTGAGCAGGGGTACGATCCGCGTCCGCAGCCGGCCGGTAATGAGCTTCTCCATCTTGAGGTTCTGATCGCCGTCGAGCGCGCGGTGAACAACGGCCCGCGTCTCGGCGTGCCGGCTCTTGAACTGCTGCAGAGCGAAAAACAGATTGTTCAGCTTCCGGAGCCCGGAGATGGTGGTATCCCGGACAAGGCTGTCCGTCAGCTCCAGCCCTTCGCTGACGTACGCAATGGCAATGGCCTCAAGGATGTCACCTTTGGAGGTGAAGTGATGATAGAAGGCGCCCTTGGAAACCCCGACGGTGTCGATGATCTCCTGAACGCTGGTGTTCTCGTATC
>REDM01000171.1 GCA_007693485.1 Spirochaetaceae bacterium | reverse complement strand
GCGGATCCGGACCTCCTGACGTTCTGTCACGAAGGCCCGTGGGCCGATGTTGTCCAGAGGATCTGGGGGCTGCGGGTATCCACCGGGGAGGTGTGGCCTATTCGACCGCAATCGGGAGATCTCGCCATCGGCCACGAGTGTTTCACCCACGACGGAGAGTGGATCGGGTACCACGGCCGTCGCCTGCCCGAGCAGACGATCCACGCCTTCGGCTTCGTTCGCCCCGACAACTCCGAAATGCTCGAACACGATTTCCCCTTTCATTGCACCCATTTCGCCAGCTTTGGGCTTGACTATGCGCTTGGAGACGGTACCCCTGCCAACGTCCAACCCTGGTTCGCGTCGAAGCAGAAACCGTACCTGATGCTGTTCAGGCGCAACGGCCACACATGGGACGGACCTCGGGTTCTGGCGTTTCACCGAGCCACGTTCAACGAGCAGATCCAGCATCCTCACGCCCGGTTTTCAAACGACGGAACACGCGTGGTGTACAGCAGCGACGTCGGAGGATACTCGAACGTCTATATCGTCGACGTTGAACCGTTCGATGACCTTCCGACCGTGGAAGAGTGCAACGCCGAATGGCAGTGACGCCGTTTTCCGTTGCAAACCCCGATTCCACCCGCAGTCCCCTCACCGGAATGTCCCGAACCCACTGGATCGAAGCGGGTCGATTCCTTCTGAACCGCTACGAACCCCTCTTTGATCACGGACGCAACGAGTATCTCCCGTTTGCTCCCGAAGACCGGACTTCACTCTCAGCCCGCTTTGAGCTCTTCACGCGTCTGGCGCTTCTGGTCTTGCCGCTTTTTCGCGCGGACCCAACGATCCGGGTGGGGTCCACCGAAAACGGCGGTCTACCGGTCGATGAATGGCTGGAGCGTTCGCTGTGTCGGTACTGCTCGACGGCATCGCCGGACTGGATCGGGTTTCCCGGAGAGGGGAAGTCTCCGTTCCAGCTAGTGCAGTGGGCCGGTCTGGTGGTCGCGCTGATGCTCGGTCCGGACGGTCTGTGGGAATCCCTTCCGGTGAATCTGCGGGAAGAAGCGCTCGAGAACCTCGCCAGGTGTGTAGCACATCGAACCAACGCTCACAACTGGCGGTTTTTCAACGTGCTTGGGACCGCATTTCTGGCACGACACGGGGTTCCGGTCGATGAGGACGCCGAGCGCGAACACCTGGAGCAGCTCTTGTGCTGGTACGCAGGGGACGGGTGGTACCGCGACGGGCACGATTTCGATTACTACAACGCGTGGGCGTTTCAACCATATTTTGCGCTGTGGGCGTCGTTACCGCGGTCGAAAGCGTACCCCGACATCCGCTCCCGGGCGATCACCAATTTTCATGACTTCATTGATTCCTATATTCGTATGTTCACCCGCGAGGGGCATTCGCTGCTTTGGGGACGCAGCGCGCTCTATCGTTTCGCCGCGTGTACTCCACTGGTCTACGCGTTCTTCCTCGACGACCCGCGAATCGCGGGGGGAGTCGCGCGGCGGATCTGTTCCGGCAATCTGCTGCAGTTTCTGCACCGGTCGGATATGTGGGACGGCGGCGTCCCCACTCTAGGTTACTATCGTAGCTTCCCATCCGTTGTGCAGCGATACTCACGCACCACGAGTTTCGGGTGGATGCACAAGGCGTTCGGCTGCCTTGCGCTCGCGGACGAGAGCCCTTTCTGGAGCCGACAGGAAGAGAACGCTCCGTGGTACAAGGAAAAGCCGTCGGGTGCCGGGCGCACGATGATCGTGCTCGACGGTCCCGGTATCGGAATCTGCAACGACCCGGCAACCGGCGACGTGATGATCATCACCGGCAAGGTGCGATCGGCCGAGGATCCCTGTTACAACCGTCTCGCGTACTTTGGAAACCACCTTCTGGAGGGGGCAACACCCGATCCGCCGGCTTCACTTTCGTACGAGGCGACGACCACGGCGCACAGTGTGGCGTCACGATTGACGGTATCGAGGATTCGGTATGCGGGCGCGTGTTCCGGCGTGGTGTATCGACAGATTTATCTGGGGCCGCTCAACGGCCACCACAGCGACGGCATTCTGATCGATCTCGCGGATGTGGTCATTCCCGGCGGTCTGCTGCGAGTGGACCGCGTCCGTTCATCGTTTCCGCACACGCTCTGGCTCGGTGGACACAGCGTCCGCGGCCATGTTGATCTCGAGACAACAAGGTACGACTGCGGAACCGGGTACGAACTTCACGGCGCCCATCCTGATTCCGTCCGATCGGTGATGATACCGCTCGCGGGGTGGTCGGACGCGAAAGCCATTCACCGAAGTGGTACCCACGCGGAGTTCCCGCTGTCGACGTGCCTCGCTCTTTCGAGAACCGTGACCGGGAGCAACGTCGGATCCATCGCGCTCGTGGCGGCGATCATTGCTGATGCGCCGATGCCCGCTTCAGCCGTTCCGAGAGTGGTTCCAAGAAGTGGCGATGGGGCGGCGGGTCTGGCGACGGGAGCGAAGCTCACCTTCCCGGACGGCCGGTCAGTGACCGTCTCGTTTGAGGGAATCGAGGGAAGACTGCGGGAGTAGGGGAAGACTCTCATCGCACGCCGAACATGTCGTCGATGACCGAGAAGATCCCGAGCTCCTTCATTTCCCGGACGATTGCGGCGGTGTTCCGGTTGTTGAACTTCTTGTGGATACCGTTAACGTGTTTCTTGATGGTCACGATCTCCACGAACCGCTCGCGCGCGATCTGTTTGCGCGACTTCCCATCTACGATGTCCCTGAGGATCGCGAGCTCGGTTGCGGTAAGAGTTGCAATGAGGCGAATGGTGCCGAGCAACTGCTCCTCACGCTGATGGAGGTGCTCCAGCTCGTTTCGCACATGGCGGGCGACCAGCGGTCGCAATGGGGACCGGTCACGCATCGCAAGTTTGACTGCCTCAACCAGGGTGAGCGAAGCCTGCTCCTTGGTGATGAAGTCTACAATCCCGGCCTGGAACGCTGCGAGGACCGTGTTTTCGTCGGAATGAACCGTCAGCACGATGATTCTGACCTCGGGGGCCAGCGCGTGAATGGTGCGCGCAGCCGCGATCCCGGCGTCACGCTGCTCCATTTCCACGTCCAACAGAACCACATCGGGCGCGAGGTTCCGCACCAGCGATATCGCCTCTGTTCCCGATGACGCTTCGCCGACAACCTCCAGGGTGGGATCGGTGGTAAGGATGCGGCGCAGTTCGCTTCGCACCTCACTCATATCGTCTGCGATCACTACGGTTATCGCCATGGGTACGCTCTCGGAAGCCCGATTTCCACCTCTGCCCCTCCATGAGATGCGTTTCGTATCTCGATCTCGCCATCGTGCGCCTGAATCACGCTGCGGCAATAGGTCAGACCGATCCCCCAGTTGGTCGCTCCACCGCTTCCGGTATAAAAGGGATCAAACACGTCCGTAGCGTCATCGGCGGTGATTCCCGATCCGTGATCGGTGATTCGCACGGCAATCCAATGGTTGTCCGCCAGAATTTCAACGTGGATCACGGCGCAGGTTCCGGGAAGCGCAGCCTGATACGCGTTGTTGAGGAGGTTGACCATGACCTCTTCAAAATGGACTCGATCAATGTACGCCATCGATACCGGTTCGTGCGAAAGAACGCACACATCGGCGTCCGGGAATGCGCCGTTCCATGTTGAAGCGGCCGTTGTTGCAACGTCGGCAACGTCGGTCAGCTCCATTCGAAGGCGGGGCGCCTGAAGCATGTCGATGGTCTTTCCCATGGTCAGGTAGGTTCTGCGGCACATCTCCGCAGTCGCCGAAAGCTGGCCGCGGAGATCCTCGTACTCCGTGGGAAGCCTTGACCGGATGGCATTGATCTCGGCCTCCACCGCAAAGAGCAGATTCTTCATGCGGTGGCCAATCACGCGGCTTCCAAGCGACGCAACGCGCAGGGTGTGCCGGATGCGCGTGTCCACGAAGGACTCGGAGGTCGCGAGCCGAAGGAAACCGGCGAGCGCCGCGGAGAAGAATACCAGCACCACGATCTGTGTCAGCGGGAACACCCGCAACAGTCGCAGCGACGCGGGGATCTCGTAGCTGCCCATCCGAACGTAGGGTGGACGAAAGGTGGGGATGACCAGTAACTGTGGCGATCGGAAGAAGAAGAACGCATACATCAATGCAAAGATCGAGGTGGCAAGAACCATGAAGGTAATTGCTCGTTGGACCCTGCGCGTTCGGGGCCGACTGCGATGGTATCGGAGGAGAATCGCGACTCCTCCCGCCAGGTAGAGCCCGAATCCCACCCGGGTGACCAGCCGGGCCGCACGGAAGAGCGGTGACAGTTCGACGAAGCGAAAGTCGACGCTTGTGGCGTTCAGCCGGCTGGCGTACCGAATCAGTGTCGGGTCGAAGAACACCACAAAGATGATCATCGGAACGGCGAGTAACCGGATCGCGGTTTTCACCTCACGGCTCGGCGGGAACGAGAAACTCAGCGCAAAGGCGAGAAAACAGAAATAGAACCCGGCGGTGCTGATGTTCAGCATGGTCACCAGAAGAAACGACCGGCGAACAAGGGCGGGAATACCGCGGATCATGAACCAGTCAAGGGGCAGAAGGCGAGGCCCGATCAGGAAGAACGCGCTCTGGTTCCCGATGATGAGCACCGAAGCGGTGAAGGAGGAGAGCCAGAACACCACCAACCCCACGAGGTAGGCCGCGAGCCGGGGGGCACCGTATTGCCGTACAAGGAGGGCGACCAGAAGCAGGAACGCGACGGCAATGGGAATCATGCCGGGTTGACGATCCCACGCACTACCCGCGCGTCGTGGAGTGCAGCCTGGTATGCGGACTCGGCCGTCTCGTCCGGCTGCCCCGTGACATGAGTGAACTCGATGGCGTACGAGGCATCCGGGGCGGATACCCCGACCATCTCGATCCGTCTGCACGCCTCAGAGCCCGCCACGAGGGCACCGGCTCGCGACTGGACGTGGACGTGTCGAACTCGCCCGGTGTCGAGCCACCGTCGAAGAGAATCCGGCGAAGCGGTGCACGGATGCACGATGGAGCCGACGTCAAACGGGTCGAGTTCGGCGAAAAACGCCTGCGCCTCCAGCGGTTTCTCGAGAATGGTGCCCGGATGGCATTCGCACAGCGGGCGACACCCGTCCGGGAGGGTTTCCAGCCAGTTCCGCAGATTATGCAGGTACTGCGAGCGAAGAGATTTGGACGCTCCCAAGTTGAACTTCACCGCGTGGGCGTTGAGTGCCCGAATTGCAGCAGTAACCTCCGCTGGCCCGGCTTCGCCCGGATCGCCCGACGGTGAGTCAAACGCAAGGTAGGTGTTGAAAATCCATCGTCGCGGGGAGGATACCGACATCTCCCGCAGGCGGGCGCGCTCGTCCTCCGATGCGTGGAGAAAGTGGTTCTCCCACAACTCGATTCCGTCGAAACCGTCCGACATGGCGCGCTCCGCCCACTCACCGGCGAGAATGGTTGGAATCCTGGCGGTGGTCCAGCGGTTGCGTTCGATTGCAACGGTGGACAGGTACACCGGCGGATGAGGTTTGACTGAACCATGGTCATGCATGATAGCTCCCGATGACACCGATAGCGGCAAGGTACTCTTGGTACGTCCGTCAATCACGGGCAGTACTTGGCTACACTATGTGCCCGCGTGTCGGGCTGTTGCCGATGGTCTGGTGGTACAACTCGTCAAGCGTCCATACGATGATCGCTAACTGCGTTCCCACTGGAACGAGGGAATTGTACCACAGGTTGGCGGGAAACCACTCTTCCGTGCGGGGTGGCTTTTTTCTTCGCCCCCAGGTTGTTCGAAGGAGCGTACCCCGATGGTCCACTGATCCGCCCGGTGACGAAGCTTATCCCATAGCCGGGACAGGACTCGAACCTGCGACCTCCGGGTTATGAGCCCGAAAAGCGGGTTGGTCGCGCTTGGTATCGCGTGATCTAATGCTATACGGGGTAGGGGATTGCGTCAACTGGTTCTCGTCGCGTTTGGTCGC
The DNA here is from genome assembly GCA_007693485.1 of Spirochaetaceae bacterium. GTDB lineage: Bacteria > Spirochaetota > Spirochaetia > DSM-27196 > PWMO01 > PWMO01. Next base: position 13,008 of record REDM01000171.1, on the reverse strand, counting down.
TGGTGGTGGCGACTAGTCTCCCAGCGACGGCGGTTTTCTCATAGTTGATTCTCATAGTCGGGTCCCACGCATTCCTGGGCAGACTTCCACCAGCCGGTGCGGCGTGTCGCTGTAGGGAGGTGCGCGGCAGGTTCTCGGATCTGCTCCGTCGTGCAACTCGTCAACGGATGATCGCCATGGTGCGCGCCACGGCAACCGCCCGGGTGCGCTTGCTTACTCCCAGTTTCCCGTAGATGTTACTCAGGTGCCACTTAACCGTACCGGCCGATATGAAAAGCGTTTCACCGATCTGCTCGTTTGACGATCCCTCTCCCACCAGCTGCAGAATTTCGATCTCGCGCTCGCTCAACTCCTCCACCAGGTCAGCCTGCGCCGCGGCGCGCCGATGCTTGGAGCCGCGACCCGCGTCCGTGGTCGGACGCGGTGTCTGAGATGCATCCAGGAAGATCTGGTGAAACCCCGCCGGCTCCGCTATCGCGCGTGCCTGTTCAAGGTATTCCTGCGCAGCCTGCCTGTTGCCTGCGGATTGCTCCACCGAGCTCCAAAGGAGCAGTGTCTCAATCAGAAGCCGGTTGTCTTCGCCAACCGCGGCTCGTCGCTGCACCAGGTCCAGCAGCGGCCTCGGATCTTCTCGTTCTTCCGCGGCGATCAGGCGCGCCAGTACCAGCGCTCCGCGTTCGGCGCCTTCAGCAACCGGTGAGTCTGCGCTGACTCCGATTCTCTCCAGCTCTTCGCGGGCCGTCGACAGGTCGTGCAAAGCCACCAGGATCCGGGCCTTCCACACGGCTGCCGGTAGAGTCACGAAGCGCGGCAGCTGCAGCTCGCTGTCAAGCTGTTCGATCTCAATGATGGTTTGAAGTGCATGATCATATTCACCACGAGAGAACAGCAGCGCGGTCTTGTAGAGGCAGTTCCAGCCCCAGGCCGGTTTTTCCGGTTCTCCGATGACCAGCCCGCGTTCGATACAGCGCTCCGCCTCCTCCAGCTCTCCGTACTCACGGTGCAGTTCACCCAGCAAGGCCCAGAGCAACCCCAGGCGGGGAATTCTGTCGAGTCCTTCGCGGCGGGCCGTCGCAAGCATCTCGCGGGTCGTTTCCCATGCCTCCTTCAGTCGCCCCAGGTAATAGAGCGTGGTTGCCATCTTCAGACCGGTCGTGATCGGGAGAAACCGGTTCGTTCCCTTCAGTGCGTTGCGGTGCGCCTCCTGGTAGAACGGGTACGCCTGGCGCGGATTGCCGGAGAAGAGCCGTGCGTCCCCGGAGTAGATTGCCACCCGCATCCGCCAGATGTGCTCGCCGGGCGGTAGCGTGCGGAGCGCTTCTTCGGCGTATTCGATCGCCCGCGACAATTGGTGGGAATAGATGCAGGAAAACGAGCGCACGACCGACCGCATCGGGGAGATCCGTTGCTGTTCTTCCTGTGACGCGAACTCCAGCTTCTCTGCCAGCTGCAGGTACGGTTGCGCCTGCTCCAGTCCGTAGTAGTTCAGGAAGTAGAGCGCCGTGAAAAGCACCAGGAATGGGGAACGCCGCACGGCGTGCTCGGGCAGGTCCTCCAGGCACCGGATAAGCTGTCCCGGGCCATCGGTAACGAGAATCCTGTCATGATGCTCTTCGAGGATCCGGATTACCGCTTCCGTATCCGTGCCCATGCGGGCGTGCCGGACAGCATCGCCGGGAAGCCCCCGGGCAAGGTACCAGTTCGCCGCACGGCGGTGAAGCTCCGGCAGCGCGTCGGGGTCGGTCCGCATCAACCGGTGACGGAGCAGGTCAACGAACAGCGCGTGATAGCGGTACCATTCACCCTGATGGTCGAGCGCTATGATGAACAGATTCTGTCTGGCGAGCTCTGCGATCAACCGTTCGCCGTCGGTGCGCCCGGTGAGAGCGTCACAGAGAGAGGCGCAGAACCGCTGCAACAGGGAGGTCTGCAGCAGGAAGCGCTCCGTTTCCGGGGGCTGCCGGTTCAGGATCTCCTCGCTGAGAAAATGGAGCACGTGGCGGTGATTTCCGTCGAACTCCGATATGAACCCGTCGATGTCGTCGCGGTGCGAGGCGATCGAATGCATCGCCAGCTGCAAGCCGGCGATCCAACCCTCGGTCTTCCCGGTCAGGATCGACAGGTGCGGCTCTGTGAGCGTCAGGCCGGTGCGGTTTGTGCACAGCGTCGCCACTTCCTCTTCAGTGAACCTCAGCTGCTCAAGCCGTATTTCGCGTATGGAGTTCTTTGCCCGCCATCGCGAGAGCGGCCACGGCGGGTCTGAACGCGTCGCGACGATTACGTGGACCGAGCCGGGCAGGTTCTCGATGAAAAACTCCATATCCTTGTGAATTCCCGCATGTTCTACGTGGTGGTAGTCGTCCAGCACCAGGAGTAGCGGCTCTTTGAGGGCGAAGAGGTCGTTCAGCAGTGGTACCAACAGCGCACCGGCTCCGGCGGAACGCGCGCTGTCCGGCTCGTTCGAACGTATCGCTTCCGCTGAAGCGATCCCTGCCTGCGGTGCGGGGTGCTGCAGCGCAGCGATAAGGTGCGTCCAGAACCGGCCCGGCTCGTCGTCCTCCGCGTCCAGTGAGTACCAGGCCGCGGAGCCTTCGCGGCCGGACAGCCAGGCACGGATCTGGGTCGTCTTGCCGTACCCCGCCGGAGCGGAAACCAGAGTCATGCGGCGCAGAAACGTATTGCCCTGCCGCAGATCCTGCTCAAGAGTATCCCGCAGGTGCCGCCGTGTCACAACCCCGGTTACCAGCGGCGGTACACTGATCTTGATCCGCAGAATATCATCATTCATCGGTTTGCGCCGCCTGCCATGAAATGCCGTCCCGCCGCTGTAATTGTCAACCTCCTGCTCCAGAAACCGCTCTCGCTGCAATAGCCCTCGCGCACAAACCTGGCCAGAATCGCCGAGAGTCGCAGCGAAGGAATGCCCTGCTCTCTCACAAGGCTCATCACACTGTTCTCCGTCACCGCCCGCAGGGCGCGGAGCTCATCGATCCTGATCTCTGCCGGCGCTTCCCGCGGGACGCCCTGCATGCCCGCGGCAGGCCGGAAAGAGTAGAACCCGCTCCCCCGCAGGGATTCGCGCTCGATTACTCCGTCGTGGTCGAGGCGCTCCACCAGGTCGTGGGCGTCAGCCGCATCCATCTCCAGCATGTCGGTGATCTCTGCCAGCGTCGCATAACCCGCGGCAATGCAGTCAACCACAGCCTGCTCCCGCTCCGGCCGGGAACGCCGGGAGGCGGCGGGGTCGAGCCCGGTCTCTGCATTGACCCCGGTCCAATCGCGCGCGCCGTAGTAGGGTGGTTTGGAAAGCGGTGTGATCACCAGCGCGGTCGAGAGTCCCGCCGCGCAGCCAACGAGACCGACGTGAACGTAGTGGTCAATGATGAATATCCCGCTCAGCTGCAGAACCGTGAGTATCACCATCACCGATATTCCCGTCACGGTGGACCAGAACGCCGCCGTCGCGGTGAAGCGCCGCCAGGCGATGCCGAGAACGATCAGCAGGGTCGGGGGACCGAGCCAGGCGTTGGCAAAGGCAAAAAGAATCAGCGGTCCTCCGGGGTAGAAGCAGAGCACCCAGACCAGCAGGCCCAGGGCCAGCAGAATGATCTTCGAGGGCCGCAGTAGTTCCGCCGGTTCCGCCCGCGGACGAAATCGCCGCCGGTAGATGTCCCGCACCACCACCGAAGTAGCGCCGATGTGGGCGGTAGTAGCCGTGGAGATGCCCGCCGCCATCGGCACCAGCAGCAGCACAGACGAGAAAAAGAGCGGTACGCTGCGCAGAAAGACTCCATACACCGTAGTGGCGGTGAAAAAGTCCGCGTCCTGGAACAGATCCGGAAAGGCGGCGCGCATGTATGTGCCGATCAGCAGCAACGGGGCATAGACCAGAACCGCCAGCACGACCCCTGCCAGGATGAACGAATCACGGGCTGCCTTTTCCGTGCGGCACGATGCGCTGCGCAGCCAGTAGTAGTTGTTGCCCCACACCAGGAAGGCGGCGAAGAGGATTATCGACGTCAGGATACTCGGAAAGCGGGGACTCAGAATCGGCAGGTTCCCCGCGCTACCGGTTACCCAGCCGCGCGGCACCTGCGCCGTCAGCCACCGGAAATCACCGAAGGTGGTCAGCAGCAGGTAGAGAATCAGCGGTACCGCCACAAGCCCCAGCAGAAGTTGAATAAAGTCGGTGAAGGTGATCGCCCAGAACCCGCCGAGGAAGGAAAAGACCAGGAATACCGCGAAGATGACCGAGATCGCGACGATCGACGGCACCTGCACGAACCCGGTTACCACCGCAGCGATCGAGACGACGTTGTTGGCCATGATGCCGGTGAGACCGATGACGGTGCCGATCGTAACCACAAGGCGCACGTTGCGGTCGAAGCGCACTTCCAGCCACTCCGGCAGCGTTTGCGCACCGCAGCGGCGGATTAGTGGCGAAAAGAGCACACCGTAGAGCATGAGCCCCCCGATACTGAACGTCAGCTGGTTGAGCAGGGCCGGCCAGAAGCCGTAGAGCACCGCCATTCCCGGTACCAGCGCAACGCTGGATCCGGCGAACCCGATTGCGGCTACGCCGAACACGTTCAGCAGGGTTCCCACCTGGCGACCGGCGAGCAGGTAGTCTGACGCGTCGTGTACCCAGCGGCGGGCGCGGACACCGGCGAAGACCAGAATCGCGAAAAAGAGTGTCCCCAGCATGATGAAAAGCCAACCGTCTGCCATGCGGTCTCCAGCGGCACCTCTTGCGGACATTGTACACGCTAACCGCCGGTTCGGCAAAGAACCGGGCCTGCGCCGGCACCGCGCGTGCGGCCCGGCGGACCAAACCAGAAGGGTGGTTCTGAAAAACCTTACTTTCGGGAGGGTCGCTCTTGGAAGCTGGGGTTTATCATGCGGGTCAATCAGGGAGGACGAGACCGATGAGAGAACAGTACAGCTGGGATGTGCAGGTCAGTGCCCGGAATCACCTCGACGACTGGGTCGGAGAATACCTGGGATACCTGGCACTGAACAGGATATCGGACGGTACCACGCGCATAACCGGAACCCTGCCGGACCTGTCGGCGGTGTACGGGTTTATCCTGCGACTGCGCGACGGTGGAATCCCGCTGATCTCCCTGCAGGTGGAACGGCAGACAGCAGAATTGGAGGAACAGAATGTTTGAAAAGAGAATTACCGGGTGGCTGGCCGACATCGCGATCGGCCGCAGAAAGACCGTTTTTCTGCTCTTTGTTGGGCTCACGGTGATGGGCCTGGTTCTCAGTCAAAACCTGGGCTTGGTGGTGGAGCCGGAGCAGCTGTTGGGGAAGGACAACGCCGTGGCAAACCAGTTCTTCCAGATCGATGAAGCGTTCGGCTTCACCTCCAATCTCATGGTGACCGTGGAAGGCGACGATCGGCAGCAAATGATCCGCGCCGCCCACGCGGTGACCGACGGCATCCGCGCCGATCAGGAGTTAAACGCCTACTTCAGTACGATCAACCTGAAGAACGACGCCGACTATGCGCTGCAGTGGGGACTGATGCTGGCGGATGAACCTGAGGATGTCGACACCACGCTTCGCCTGCTGGAACAGCGCAGCATGCTCGGTTTCCTTACCACCCTCAACGACACCCTGGAGGAAGTGGTTTTGAGCGATGAAGACCGCTTTGCGACCAACCAGGATCAGTGGAACGGACTGGCGGCGCTGTCGGGATTCGAGCGATTGACCGCGGGCATGCAGGACGCGCTCACCGGTTCCGGGCTGCCGACAGCGGACCAAGCCGATTCCGCGGCCCGGGAGATCATGGAGAGTCTGCTCGCCGGAGAGCAGTACAACTGGTCGCCAGACCAGGACATGCTGCTGATAAGCCTCATTCCGGCCTTCGACATACTCGACTTTGATTCGCTCTACGCGGCGGTTCACGGTGTCGAGGCGGTCACCGAGCGGGTTGACCGGGACACCCCCGGGGTGAGCATTGGTGTCGGCGGGGAGCTCGCCTGGGGCGTGGCGCGGCATGAAGGAGCCGGCGCCGACACGCTCTACCCAACCCTGGTTGCGTTGGGGTTGATCGTTGTGCTGTTTTTCTTCTCTTTTACCAGGTTGCGCAAGATGCTGCTGGCGCTGCTGGCGCTGATTGTCGGCATAATCATCACCGTAGGCAGTATCGTGCTCACGGTGGGCCATATTTCGATGATCACTTCGATCTTCGCCGTGATCCTGATGGGGCTCGGCATCGACTTCGGCATCCACCTGGTGAGCAACTACGATGACTTCCGTCTCAAGGGGCTGGCGCCACCGGAGGCGATGCGCAGGACGATGATCGCCGGCGGTACGCCGATCATGCTCGGCGGCGTGACCACCGCCTGTGCGTTCTTCTCCCTGGCGCTTTCGAGCTCGCCGGCGGTGGCCGAGTTCGGCATCGTGGCCGGAATGGGCGTGCTGATCACGCTGGCGACAATGCTTACGCTTTTTCCGGCGCTGGTGCTCACCTTCGGCGGAAAGCGAGAGTTGAAGAGGGCCGCCTGGCGGCCGATGATCGACTTCTCGTTCATGGAACGGCTCGGCCGCGGCATCCAGGCCCATCCCCATATCGCGATCGGTCTTGCCCTGATCCTGACCGTGGCGGCCGTCGCCCTGATTCCGCGCAACACGGTCGATTACGATCCCATGAACAACTCTCCCAGGAACCACCCCTATACCAGAACGCAGCAGCGAATCATCGACCGGATGGAACTATCGCCCTTCATCTCCCTGTCAACCCGGGGATCGCTGGAGCAGACCCGGGAGCTGACCGAGGCATTCCGCCGCCAGCGCACCGTCAGCCGCGCGGTTTCGGCGGCCGATCTGCTGCCTCCTGCAGACGAGGTTCAGACACGCCTGGCGCGGATTGCCGCCGGCGGGCCGGCCGGACCTCTGGCGGCGGGTGACATAGCGGGCTACACCGCTGCGGAGCGCACCGCGGAAGAGGTGCAGCGGCTGGCCGATGAGATCCAGCGTCTTGAGTGGAACGTGATAGAGATGGGTGATCTTGCGGTAGCCGGCATGGGAGAGGGTAACCTGGTGGTGCGCCGTCGCAACCTGATGGTGCGCGAAATTTTTGGCGCCGAGGCAGGAGAACCCGGTCGCGAAGTGTTCCAGAACGCGATTGCCGCAATCAGCGCCGATCCTGAGAACGCCGCCCGCCGCATGGCGGTAATCGACCGCTCATTTGCGGCGGTGATGGAGGCTCAACAGCGGCACATGGCGGTGGAGCGTGCGCCAACGGTGGAGGATCTGAACGAGGATATACGGCGCCAGCTGGTGTCCCGCGATGGAAGCCAGTACCTGATCACGGTCTTTCCGACCACCGCGACGCAGGACAGCAGCGAAGCGATTCTGGCCTACCACACCGCGATGACCTCGGTGGACCCCGGTGTTACCGGATCGGTGCCGCTCTACGTGGAACTGGTGACGGAGATCTTCTCCGAGGCCACCCGCGCCGGAATCTATGTAGCGGTGTTGGTGTTCGTGCTGCTGCTGATTATCTTCCGGCGCATCACCCACGTGATCCTGGCCTTTGTGGTGGTGGTGCTGGGGATTGTGTGGATGTTCGGCCTGCTGCCCCTGACCGGCACACAGCTTGGTCTGACCGCCGGGCTGGTATTTCCGCTCTTGATCGGTATCGGTACCGATGACGCGATGCACATTCTGCATCGCTACCGACACGAGGGTGGTGACATCGTTCCGGCCCTGCGATACAGCGGCAAGGCGGTTCTCCTGACCACCGTGACTACGATGCTGGCCTTCGGCTCGCTGGCAGTGGTAGGCGAGATGGCGACAATCGCCGCGATCGGGTGGCTGCTCTTCGTGGGGCTGGGTACCTGCTTCGTGGCCACGGTGATACTGCTGCCGGCGTGTCTGAGTATCGGTCAACGTTGGAAGCAGGGCCGCGGCAACAGCGCGGCGCAATCAGCAGACAGAGAGTGTGAGGAGGTACTATCACAATGAAAACCATGATGATGAAGGCAGGCAGGAGCAGGGCGCGCTCAGTGGTGTGCGCATCGCTTCTGGCATTGATGTTCGTCGGTCCGATCGGGCCGATAGCGGCCCAGAGCCGCAGTCCCGAATCGGTCATGCAGCAGGTCGATGCCCAGCGCGGACCGGAGACGGCGCGCAGCCGCATGACGATGCGCATCTACAACAGCCTGGACGCGAGCGCCCACGACCGCGAAATCCGCCTGCTCTCCTACGGCCGCGGGGTGAGCGATTCGCTGATCGAGTTCGTCAGTCCGCGCAGTATCGCCGGATTGAGGGTGCTCGACCTGGACGGGGCGGTGCGCGTTTACTTTCCCTCCACCGGCAGGGTGCGCAATATCGGCGGTGCCGGTCGGCGCGGGTCCGTTGGCGGTGTCGGGGGTGACTTCTCCTACGAGGATATGGGAGGCAGTGGCTTTATGAACGACTACCACCGGTTTCGGATGGAAGAGGAAACCGGCTCGCTCTGGGTCATCTCGGCGGTGCCGCGGGACGCCGACAGCCAGTACAGCCGCCTGGTGTTCCACGTGAACAGGGACAACTATGTGCCGGTGCGGATCGATTACTTCGAGAACGACACTCCGGTGAAGCGCCTGGACGCGTCACGGATCCAGGAGATAGGAGGGCGGAACGTAGCCACTCACCTGGTGATGAACAACATGCAGGACGACTCGCGCACGGAGATCCGCATGCACGAAGTGGAGTGGGACGTTCCGCTGAGCGACGATCTCTTTCACCCCAACCGTTTTCATCGGTAGGTGCCGCATGTTGCGTACGTTATGCACAACTCTCTTGACGGTGGTTCTGGCAGTCGGCCCCGGCGCAGTTGCGGTCGCGGCTGACGAGTGGGGCAACGACGGTTGGGGCAGCGACGGCTGGGAGGTCAGCGAGGCCCCCGCCGGGATGGATCTATCCGGCTACCTGGAAACAACCGGCCTCACCGTGCTTCCCCGGAACGTCGGGGGTGACGATGTGCGGGTTGGACTGCAGACGCTCCTGCGGCTGCGCGGACGCTTTGAGCCGCAGGAGTTTCTCTCCGTCACGGTGGAAACGGAGTTCCTTGACCGTCGCGGCGCGGTTCGGTCGGGCGACGAGAGCCGGCAGATCCGGTTTGACTATCTCTACGGTTCAGCAGCGTTCGGACCGGTCGACTTGCGCGTGGGACGGCAGCCGCTGGCGTGGGGCACCGCCTACGCGTTCAACCCCACCGACCTGATGAACCCCTCCACGATGGAAGGGCTTGCCGGGGTGGAACCACCGGGGATCACGGCTGTTTCGGCGAGCCTTACCCTGGGGCAACGCTGGGGAATCGAGGGATACCTGGGATTCGAGGAGCGCTCCCGCCACGCCTCCGCCCTGGACGATCTCTCGCGGCTGAACCGGTTGCCCTACGGTGTCCGGGGAAGGGCGTTCCTGGGACCATGGGATCTCGGTATCGGCTTCGCGCGCAGCGCGCTCTACGATCCCGGCCCGCGGTCGGTCAGGACGATGGAGTACGCTGTCGCGGAGATCGCCGGGTCGATCGGGCCGGTGCTACTCTACGCAGAGACGGCGATCGAGGCCGCCGCGAGTGACTGGAATCCGGAACGCTCGGTTGACGCGGCGGTCGGCGGGCAGTGGGAGCCGCTGGATCGTCTGAGTCTGCAGGCGGAGTACCATCGCCGTGGTCGCGGAACAACCGACGTCGATGAGTATCCGGCATCGGAGCGCCTTGCGGGACGCCTGGTGGGGCAGAACTACCTGGTCGGAATCGGTACCCTTTTCCTGAAGGATGACGACCTGCGGCTGATGGTGGCAGCGCTGACAAACCTGAACGATTACAGCGCGGCCGTGCGGCCGGAGCTGACCTGGCTGGTCACGGAGGACTTCGAACTGGGTTTCGGCGCTTCGCTCTCGTTCGGCTCCCGCGGAAGCGAGTTTGACGGACGGGTGAGCGACAACGATCTCGGCGAGGTAGACCTGGGCGTACCGCGGCTGTTCGCCAAAGCCACCTGGTACTTCTGATTGCCGGAGCTGTCCGCAGGCTCTGCGAGAACAAGTGAGCCAAAGCGCTCTTATGGCAGACGAGCACGACTGCATGCCAGCCTGCCTCGCACGACCGACATGACAACTGAACCGCCCCGGTTTTGGCGAAGAGGGTGAAGTATGAGCGCTGTCAGCGCCTGCCGCTACTGCGCGAGTACCCGGCGGGTTCTATCCTCGATGGCTTTTTCGATGTACTTGTTCAACGATAATCCGACTCGCTCGGCGGCAACCGAGGCTTGGCATTGGATTTCCGGTGAGGTGCGGACCATGAACTTACACGAATATTCCTTCTCTGGCATTACTCCAGGTAATTCCGTGTTCGTTCCTGCAAATCGGGATCAGCCGACAGAACGAGCCACCAATTGACGACCCTTGTCAGTCAGGCGGTATTTCTGTTTGCTGCTTCGCGGCTTGTCGGGGATGGTCATTTCGATCAGGCCGGCGTCCAAAGCGGGAAGCAGATAGGCTTTGCGGAAATGCTCATCGTCTTTCAGCCCGAGCGTTTCCTTGAGTTGTTGTCGCGTCATTTCTCCGGCAAGGACCGAGAGCAGTCGGACTTCCGGGGTAACTTCCAGTGCAACTTCCGGGGTCGATGCCGTCACCGTATCCAGGATCATCCTCAGCATGAAGGCGATGAAGAATGCAGAGTCGGCCTGGTCGGTGCTCTCCTTCAGAGCCTGGTAATACTCGGCCTGATACTCGAAGATAAGGCTTTCCACCGGGATGTCTGCGAACAGAGGATTCCAGCTGGCCAGAATCAGGCTCTGCCACAGCCGTCCGATACGGCCATTGCCGTCGGCGAAGGGGTGGATGAATTCGAACTCGTAGTGAAAGACCGAGCTGGCAATGAGCGGGTGGGCATCGGTGGCGGCCAGCCAGGCGAACAGGTCGGCCATAAGATGCGGAATGCGGTCGGCGGGCGGTGCCAAGTGGATCACCTGACGGCCCGCCATGACCCCCACGCCGCCGCTCCGATACATGCCCGCCTCGTCAATCAGGCCGGCCATCAGCAGCCGATGCGCCTCCAACAGGTCCTTTTCCGCCTCAGGCACCCACGTATCGAAACGGTCATAGACGGCCAGCGCGTTCTTCACCTCCTGCACCTCGCGGGGCGGGGCGACAACGCGCTTTCCTTCCATAATCGCCGTGATCTGCGATTCGCTCAGGGTGTTGCCTTCGATGGCCAGCGAGCCGTGAATGGTGCGGATCCGGTTGATGCGCCGCAGCCGCAACGCTCTCGCTTGATCGGAGAGCACCGTGAGCCGTCCGACCGCTTCGCTGATCTCGGCGACCAGATTCACAATTGCCGCAGTGATGGTGTAGGGGGGCTGGTAGGTGGAGCGCTTGTTCATGGCGCAATCTCCTCACGGAGGTACGGACGTTGCCGCGCTCACGCGTACGTCAGGCGACCCTTGGCCTCAGGGACCGGACGACCGAGTTCCCGCGCCGTCCCGATCCGTTCTTCGATGACCAGCTTGGCGTTCGCCACCGCGTCCTCGTAGGTCTCGCCGTCGGCCATGCACCCGTACAGTTCGGGCACCTCGACGATACACGACTGGTCCGGCTCGCTCCAGTAGATGATCAACTCGTAATTGATCGTCATCGGTCGTCCTTTTCAGTTCGCATCGTACCGTGTCCAATCGCTCAATGCAAGGTGCGAGAACACGGAGAACCGCTCCGGTTTCAGCTGAGAGGTTGAAGTATGAGCCTCACAGCGCCTTCCGTCCGCATTCGCTACCGACAACGATTCATTCACAATGGAGGCGGAAGGTGACGCTGGTGCGAACTACTGCGCCAGCACCTGGCGGGTTTCATCCTCGATGGCTTTTTCGATGTACTTGTTCAACGATAGTCCGACTCGCGCTGCGGCGACTGAGGCTCGGCTGTGGAGTTCGGGCGAGGTGCGGACCATGAATTTGCCGGAAAAGGGCTTCTCCGGCGTTTTGCCCCGCTCAGCGCACCAGGCCAGATAGAAGTCGACCGACTCGGCCATAGCCTTCTCCAGTTCCTCGACGGACCTTCCCTGAAACGTAATGACATCACGCAAGCCGATGACTTCCCCATGAAAGACTCGAGCCTGTTCGTCGAACTCAACGATCCCGGTATACCCTTTATATTTCATGGTCTTACCCCTGCATTGGTTAAGAACTTTCGAACCGACTTGACTGCGCCTTTGTCGGCTTCTTTTCGTGGATGCGGTCGGTCGACGATGAGATCGACCCCGTTTAACGAGAAACCGACTCGAGAGCCAGCCCCTTCCTTCATGAGCGCACCTGACGAAAGTAGCAACGACTCGATATCGACCCAGAGGATGCCTGCCTTGACCGGGTCGGTGAACACGGCTTCAAGTGTTTTTCGCTGTTTGCTATTCACTGCGGTATGATACCACTGAATAGTATCGTTATCAAGCGGTTTCATGAAATGAGAAGTGGAGGTTTACCGGGGAAAGCGTTATTTCGGCGCGCCGGTAGGAACAACACGGCTACACCCGCGGTGAATCCGTCGGGGGTGAGCGGACTGAACCCAGCGTGACCGGGACGGGCAGTTCTCGTTTCAGAGAGATGCCGTCAGCGGTTCGGAAGCAGGAAAAACTCTCACACCAGTTTCTCATACCTGAACAGACACCGCCACACAGAAAAAGCGCAGCCCTGAAGGACTGCGCTTTTTCTGAATAGCAGGGACAGGACTCGCCCTCTGGTCGTCGGCATCGTGCCGACTCCCTCCGGGCCGCCTGCGAGGCTCTCGGCACGTCCTGTGCCTCGGCGCTCCAGGTATTCGCGCACGCCCCTTCGTTTCGAGTCCTGCGTACACCACAAAAAAAAGCCCCCACAGCACCAAACGGTACTGTGGGGGCTTTAATAGCAGGGACAGGACTCGAACCTGCGACCTCCGGGTTATGAGCCCGAAAAGCAGGTTGGTCGCGCTTGGTATCGCTTGATCTAATGCTATACGGGGTAGGGGATTGCGTCAACTGGTTTT
>REDM01000044.1 GCA_007693485.1 Spirochaetaceae bacterium | reverse complement strand
ACTTGAGCGAGATCGACGGCAGGATCGGCGACGGCGACCACGGCATCAACATGGACAAGGGCTTTCAGCTCACCGCGACCCGGCTCGAAGAGGGCATGTCGATGAGCGAGGCGCTTCGGGTGCTGGGGCGAACGCTGCTGCTGGAGATCGGCGGGTCGATGGGCCCCCTGTACGGGCAGTTCTTCAAAGCGATGGCCGCCGCGAGCAAGCAGGCAGAACAGGTGGATGCACCGGTGGTGCTTGCGATGCTCGAGGCCGCCTACGCTGCGATCCGCGAACTCGGTGACGCGAAGCCCGGCGACAAGACGCTGGTGGATACCCTCGACCCCGCGGTAGCCGCGCTCGCGGCGGCGGTGGATCGCGGTGCGGGACTCAGCGAGGCGCTCGAGGCGATGGTCGCTTCCGCCGAGACCGGGTGGAAGTCCACCGAGGATCTGGTGGCGAAGGTCGGCCGCTCATCGCGCCTCGGCGAGCGCTCGCGCGGCGTCCTCGACGCCGGCGCCACCAGCTGTTTCCTGATGCTCCAGTCGATGGCGGGCACCATGAAGGAGCTCATCTCATGAAGGTAGCAATCGGTTGCGATCCCAACGCAGCGGGACTCAAGCGCGAGGTGATCGAAGAGCTGAAGGCGCTCGGCCACGAGGTGAGCGATCTCGGCAGCGACGACCCGATCTACGCAAACGTGGTGATCGAAGTGGCCGAGGCGGTGGTGCGCGGCGAGTACGACCGCGGGGTGGTGCTCTGCGGAACCGGAATTGGAGCGAGCATCGCGGCCAACAAGGTGTCCGGCGCCTACTGCGCCCTGGTCACCGACACCTACCAGGCCGAACGGGCCGCGCTCAGCAACAATGCCAATTTGATCGCCATGGGCTCGCAGGTCACCGGCAGCATGGTGGCCCGAACCATGGTCCGCACCTGGATGGCCCACGCCTACCAGCCCGGTGGCCGCTCGGACGACAAGATCAAACGCATCACCGAGTACGCGGAACGGCACGGGAGCTGACGGCGTCGCGGTGCTGTTCCGGCATGGAATCACGCCGTCGGGGAAGCCTGGGGCAGGGGAAATACTTGTGTTCAAGTGCACGATTCACGCCTATACTGAAACCGTGCGATGTACCGTGAACCAAGGAGGCTCCTATGTCTACTGTACGGTATCTGGCGCCTGACACCGATGCATACGTTGATTTCATCGTCCAGAACAAGAACGAGTTCGAACAGCAGTCTGGATTGACTCTCGAAACGCATATCATCCCGACCGACGAATACTATTCAAACCAGATCGGCAAATACCTCGACTCAGAAGAACCTCCGGATGTGTTCATGTCCGGCCCTGTCCTGCTGTGGGAACACCTCGGGAAGAACCGGGTTCAACCCCTCGATGACTTCGTCGCAAACGCTTCCGACGAATTCGATTTCGATGATTTCTATCCAAGACTGATTCAGAGCAATCGCTGGTCGACGAAGTTTGGTGACCGGTTGGGGCACGGACCGTTATGGGAGATTCCCGTAAACTGGGAAAGCTACAATCTTGCGTACCATCCGGTTGCGTTGGAACGTGCGCGGCTTGACGTGCCGAAAACCTGGGATGACTACCTTGCCTGCGCAGACGCAATCGCCCGTCTGCCGGGGCAGACCTATTGGGGTTTTGCGCAACGGGGAATGCAGGTCTGGCACACGATGTACACCGGATTCGCGACCCAGTACTGGACCTGCGGCGGCGCGGACTTCAATTCGGATGGAACGTGCGCGATCGCCGGCGAGACCTCCGTGTCGATCACCACGCAGTTCATCGAAGGGCTCAAGAAGGCGGGTCCGCCCGATTGGACGAATCAGCGCTGGTATGAGCTTGCGATGGATTTCGCCGCGGGAAAGTACGGACTCATGGTGGATTCGGATCACTACGTCGCGTACTTTGAGGATATCGACACCTCCCGGATGGCGCGGCACACCGGTTACGCACTGCCGCCCACCAACAGTCACGGGGACCGAAAACCAAACATGTGGACGTGGTCCCTCGCAATGAACGCCCGCTCGAAGAACAAACGCAGAGCGTGGCAGTTCATGGAATGGGCGGCAGGAAAATCGGTACTGGAGCGCACGGCGTACCGAGGAAACATGAATCCCACCCGCCGCTCCATCTGGAACAGCGAGAAGTTCCAGGAATACAGCGCGCCGTGGGGCAACTTCTATCCGGTTTCCACGTCATTGGTCGAAGACTACGCGCAGGTTCTGGTAACACCGTCCGTTCGATACCGCGAAATCGCCGATCGATGGGTTACCGCCCTCCTGACCGCGTACCAGGGAACCGACGTGTCGCACGCCTTGAGTGAAGCAGCCGCGGATATCGACACCATTACGACCAACAAACTGGTGATATAGCGGGTGGGGCTCTCCAACTGAACCGCTCCGGTTTCAGCGGAGAAGGTGAAGTGTGAGTTCGGCAACGCTCGTGTGAGCTACCGCGCCAAGCACCTGGCGGGTTTCATCCTCGACAGACCTTCCCTGAAACGTAATGACATCACGCAAGCCGATGACTTCCCCATGAAAGACCCGAGCCTGTTCGTCGAACTCAACGATTCCGGTATACCCTTCATATGTTATGGCGCTACCTCTTGCTCGTTCCTGCACATCGGGATCAGCCGACAGAACGAGCCACCAATTGACGACCCTTGTCGGTCAGGCGGTATTTCTGTTTGCTGCTTCGCGGCTTGTCGGGGATGGTCATTTCGATCAGGCCGGCGTCCAAAGCGGGAAGCAGATAGGCTTTGCGGAAATGCTCATCGTCTTTCAGCCCGAGCGTTTCCTTGAGTTGTTGTCGGGTCATTTCTCCGGCAAGGGCCGAGAGCAGTCGGACTTCCGGGGTAACTTCCTGTTCAACTTCCGGGGTCGATGCCGTCACCGTATCAATAATCGCCGTGATCTGCGATTCGCTCAGGGTGTTGCCTTCAATGGCCAGCGAGCCGTGAATGGTGCGGATCCGGTTGATGCGCCGCAGCCGCAACGCTCTCGCTTGATCGGAGAGCACCGTGAGCCGTCCGACCGCTTCGCTGATCTCGGCGACCAGATTCACAATTGCCGCAGTGATGGTGTAGGGGGGCTGGTAGGTGGAGCGCTCGTTCATGGCGCAATCTCCTCACGGACGTACGGACGTTGGCCTGCGCCACCGTGTCCAATCGCTCCATGCAAGGTGCGAGAGAAAGGAGTGCTCCAGAGGGATCGGGATGAAAGGTGCAGAGAGTTTCGTGGTCCGAGAATCCATGATTCGGGCGATCTCACCGGTTGCGGTGACTGATGGTCGAAAAAACGATACCTTTCCTCTTGAGGCTTGTCGCGACTCTGTACGTACATTAGTATGTATTCATGACGTTCGAGTGGGATCGGGAGAAGGATCGCATCAATCAAGAGAAACACGGATTGTCATTTGAACATGCCCAGGAGGCGTTCTTCGATCCGCATCGCGTGATTCTTCAAGACCGAAAGCACAGTACTGATGAAAAGAGATTCTTCTGTATCGGCATTGTGAACGGCTTGGTTGCCACCGTCCGGTACACTACGAGGCAAAACCGAATCAGGATTATCGGAGCCGGGTACTGGCGCACCGGTAAACGCCTGTACTATCAGGAGGAACTATGACCAGAGAGAATGATCCGAGAGACGAAACTCACTACCGGGACGCTCCCGAGGATGTCGAGCAAGCCGTGCGAAGTGCGGTACGTATCGAGGATACCTTGCCGCCACCGGAAGAATTGGTACGAAAAAAGCAATCGGTGACAATACGGTTGGATGCCGATATCGTTGAGTGGTTCAAGGGGCATGGCGGGCAGTATCAGACCCTGATAAACGAGGTGTTGCGACGATACAAGGATCACTTCAAGGGCCGACGAGCAGACTGAGTGAACCGCCCCGGTTTCAGCGGAGAAGTTGAAGCATGAGTCTGGCGGCGCCTGCCGCCCCTGCGCCAGCACCTGGTGGGTTTCATCCTCGGTCGCTTTTTCGATGTACTTGTTTAACGATAATCCGACTCGCGCGGCCGCGACCGAGGCTCGGTTTTGGAGCTCGGGCGAGGTGTGGACCATGAACTTCCCGGAAAACGCTTCTCCGGGGTCTTGCCCCGCTCAGCGCTC
>REDM01000045.1 GCA_007693485.1 Spirochaetaceae bacterium | reverse complement strand
CCGAGCGAGAGCACCAGCTCGTAGGTTTCCGCGGCGGTTGCCGCAATCACCGAGCCAAGCCGGTGGTCGGCTGTATCGTAGAGCGGCCGCAGATGGAGGTTTCCGTCGGCTGCATGGCCGTAGACCGGCAGGGGGATCGCGTAGCGGTGGAAGATCGTGGCCGCGCCGGAAAGCAGTTGAGGCAGCCGCGAGACCGGCACCCCCACATCGTTCACCACGGAGAGTGCGGCTCGATGATCGGTGCGGTTGCGGAGGCGCAGCATCATCTGTTTGCGAAGTTTCCAGAACTGCGCCTGATCGTCGGGATCGTCGATCACTACCGTTGTCAGCAGGCCATCGGCAGCAGATACGCCGGCACGGGCCCGATCCGCCCGGTCTCGGTGGCCATCGCCCGCGTACTCGACGACCAGCAATGCGTCCGCTGACTCGGCCCAGGAAACGCCCTGACCGGCGAGGATCTCCACGCAGAAGGCGTTGAGAATCTCGCACGCGGACGGCACGCTTTCTCGAACCGCTTCTACCGCCTCGCAGGCGTCCGTTTCGCTTTGGAACGAAAGCACCACCAGGGTTTCGCCCTCGGGCGCGCGTGGGCAGCGCAGGGTCACCCCTTCGATGACGCCCAGGGTACCGACGCTGCCCGCGAAGAGGCTGTTAAGCACGGCTGTGGTGTCGAGCGCTTCCGGCGCGCTCGTGACAAGCGCAGAGAGATTGTATCCGCTTGCCGACTTCATCAGCCGCTTGGCTTCGATGCGCTCCCTGCTCGCCGAGTCCGGACTCAGCTCACGGGCCAGAGAATCGAGTCCGTCACGGAGTGCAACGGGAACCGTCTGCGGTCGAGCCGTGTCGATGCGGGTTCCATCGGCAAGGACGGCGCGGAGCGACACCAGATAGCGGTCGATCGCCCCGTGCTGCAGGGCG
The DNA here is from genome assembly GCA_007693485.1 of Spirochaetaceae bacterium. Lineage (GTDB taxonomy): Bacteria > Spirochaetota > Spirochaetia > DSM-27196 > PWMO01 > PWMO01. Next base: position 3,223 of record REDM01000045.1, on the reverse strand, counting down.
TGGGCGCCGCTCGCCCGGGTTGCGACGTTTGCACCGATGAAGGAGAGCGGCCCACTTGAGGGATCAGAAGGCAGGTGATACCCGCGCGCACTCAGCCACTGCTGCAGGCGATCGTGGCGGAAACCGGCTGGAACGTCCACGACAATTGAATCGTTGGACTCCTCCACAATCGTGACCGGTTCGCTTTTCGCAGCCGTCGGCACGGGGATCGGAAGCAGGATAACGCCCCGTCCCACAGCAGCCCCACCGGTATTGCTTGCGCCGGCGCGCGGGGTCACGGGCCACCGAGCGTCGGAACAGTACGGGAGCAGGGTGGCGATATCTTCCGCGTCGGCCGGGGTGACGACGGCCTGAGGCGTGATGGAGTAGATTCCCATGTCGGTGGAGTGACGCGCCAGCAGATCGGTTCTGGTAGAGCAGTCGCCACGCAGCCGTTCAGAAGCAAATCGGGCGAAGGGTGTCATGAGCTTCAATCTACAACGATCATCACCGCCGCGGCCAGCAGAATTGCCAGTATCCCGATGCGCAGAGCCTGGCGCGGAACCCGGTTCACGTAGCGCGCCCCAATGATCGAACCCACCAATACCCCGGGAAGAAGTCCCGCAAGCACCAGCGGGTCAACGTTTCCCTGTTGCAGATGGGCCACCGACGCCACCGCAAGCGAAACAGCCGAGACTACACTCGTGGTGCCCACGGCGTGAGGTGAGGGGAGTTTGAGCAGCAGGATAAACGCGATAACGATGATGGATCCGGAAATACTGGTGGCTCCCAGGAGGACGCCAAGCACAATGCCGGTGATTGGGGCAAGGAACAGGTGAGCTCTTTTCACCTCCAGCGCGCGCGCCGGCGCTCTCATGATGACGTACCGGTAAAAGAGCAAGACCACCGAGAACACGATTGCAACGGCAATCACCGTCTTCAGGGGCACAACATCATTGATCTCGCGGGCAAACCGTGCTGCGAGGTACGAACCCGGCATGGCCGTAAGACTGAACAGGACGGCGATCCGCCACTCCACGTTGCCCCCTCGGGCGTGGGTAACCGAACCGGCGAACATCATCGCAACCCCGGCCACAGCCATCGTACCCACCGCGAGCACCGGGTCCATGCCAAACAGGACGATGAGGCCCGGAGTGCCGAGGAGTCCCTTTCCGATGGCGGTGAACCCCACCACCGCGCCAACCACGGCCCCCCAACCGGCAACACCAAGAACAAGAATCAACTGGGCGTGATGCAAACGAAGTGCTCCTGTGAATGAAACTGCTTACGGTGAAGGTTCAGATTGCGACGCAGGCGCGTCCGGAGTCAAGTAAGCGAGGTCGAGCAGGCGCACACCGCCCGACTCGGTGGTTTCGCCGTCGATTCGCGCATCGAAAAAGCCGCCGCTTACCCGTTCAACAACGGCCGTGCCAACGATGAGCTCCGCTTCGGAAACCCGAGCCCGCCGTAGCGTCAGACGATCCCCCGGCGAGACCGAAAGCTGCGCCACGCGTTCGACGCTGATGAATCCGGGACGAACCAGCGCGACCGTCCCCACCAGTACGGCCGGTACCGCTTCGCGGGCTGTGCGACGCTCGTACTCCGCCACCGCGTCGAGTGCCGCAACAATACCAATGAGCACACCGGCAAGTTGCGGATCGCTGTCTTCGATGTCGGCGATCCACTCCGCAATCGATGCGCGGGATGCCGGCTCCCCGTCACTGATCTGCTCCAGGAGATCAGCCACGGCATCGAGGGCGAGCGCACGCGCCTGCCGCGCCTCGAGTTGCGCGCCGGCAAACTGCTCAGAGGCGAGAATCGAGCGTCGCTCGTCACCAATGGTATCCAGCGAACCAGCAAGTCCCGGTTCACGGATTCTGTCGGCCGGAGCCACGACTGTGGCGTGCGGTAATTGGTCCAGAAGCAGTTCGAAGGACTCAAGCACTCGGCGTGCAAACTGCGCCTCCGGCAGGCTCGTCCGTGCATCGATCCGTCCGTCGGTTTCGAGAAACGCCCGTGCGGCCGCGATCGCATCACGACCTTCCTGGAGCCGGCCAAGCGAAATCGCCGCGGTTACGATCTCCAGGCGCTCGCGGATTTGGGAACGCAGAAGCGTCTCAAGAACCGCCGACTCCTGAAAGCGTCGCAGCGCCGAGTCTTCCCCCGATTCACCCTGCGTCGCACCCTGGTCTGATTCCGCGATCGTTCCGAGTCCTCGGTAGGCGATCAGCAGCTCGTCGCGCTCAACGGTCGCGGTGGCGAGCAGTTCCTGGGCGGTCTCTCGCTCGAACAGCAGGGCGACCTGCTGAAGGCGGAACTGATCGGTTTGTTCGACCACGAATCGCTCGAGTGCATCGTTGTACCGCTGCTCGACATCAATCTGAAAACGAAAGAGTCTCGCCACCTGTTCGCGCTCGGAGAAACCCAACCGATCGAGGCGCTCCCGCTCGGCGGCGATCTCCCTGGTGATGAGGCGGTCCGTTTCGACTCTTCGCTCGGTTACCGCGGCGTTCAGCGCCCGCTCCAGGCCCGCCCGCTGCTCGTCGAGCCTGCGCAGCGTCACCAGATATCGCGCAATCTCCTCGTTCTTGCGCGCAAGCTCCTCGGCGGTTTCCCGTCGGAGTTCTTCAAGAATTCGCGCTTCGGTGGAGTAGAAGCGGGTGGTCTGCTCGACCATCGCTCGCTCGCGCTCCGCGGAGCGCGTAATCGCGAGAATCGAGACCAGAACCGCCAGCACCAGACATGCTGCCGCGATGAGAGCAATGTGCCGGCTCTGGGTGTCGCGAGTTGCCGCTTCGGGCGGGGTTGGCGGGGAATTGTCGAGTGCTTCGTCGAGACGGCGTTCGAGGAGTTCGCGCACGTCGCCTCGACGGTCTGGGCGCAATAACGGATTAGCGTAGTACGCTTCAATCTCGTCCGTCGCGTCAAAAAGCGACCGCGGACGTACGGTCTCGTTCCGGCGGAACGGAGTATTAAACGGCTCGATCATTGTATTGCCCCTGCCTTTCGATTATGCTTTCTCTACGAGGCAAATGCAAGGTAATAGCCGTCAATGAAGATCAGAACACGTCTGGTCATTGCTGTACTCTCTCTCCTCGTCTCGTCGCTTCTGGTCATCGGAACCATTACGGTAACCGCTGCGCGCCGAGGGCTTACCCGGCTCGCCACCCAGCATCTCTCCTTCAAAGCCGAAGAGATCCGCAAGTACGCGTGGAACCAGTGGGACGTGCTGGTGACCAACGGG
>REDM01000055.1 GCA_007693485.1 Spirochaetaceae bacterium | reverse complement strand
ATCGGCCTCTTTGGGATCGACAAGCTGCAGAACGTGGACCGCACGGTGGCGTCGCTGCGCAGCGCGCTCGACACCATCAGCGGCTGACCAAACCCGAGCCCGGTGGACCTACCGCCGGGCATCACCACCAAACACGGGTTTGAGATGTCGCTCAAGCAGATTCTCGTGAACGTGCCGCGCGACGATCTCGCGATAGTGCTGCAGCGCGTCGGTGTAGCGTGTGCCCATCTCGGCGGCCACCTTGTACCCCACGTGCAGCAGCTGCCGCACCTGCTTGTTGTATCGTGATTCGCTCTGGTTGTGACGAACGGTCCGGGCAAACTCGGCCCCCGACCAGCCGTCCACCTCGTCGGGTGACGGCAGCGTCTCCCGCTGGATATCGATCACCGCGGAATAGGGAGCGCACAGCTCATCAAAGCGATTCACGCCGGCGCGGTACACTTCGCGCGCAATTGCAAGCCCTTCGCCGCCGGCTTCCGCCAGTCCGATGATCTCCTCGAGCCACGTGGTCCCCGCCGTCTTGAGATGCAGGCCGGAATCGTGCTGCTGGACTGCAGAGCGGATAATGGGATAGAGGGAAAACTTGTCGCTGCCCGAGTGAACCGAGATCTTGAGATCCGCAGGAAGGCCAAACTCCTTCACCGCAAACCGGATCACGCAGAGGTCGTCGGAGAACTCTCGGGTAAAGCGCTCCAGGTCGCCCACGTAATCCACCCCCTTGTTGAAGCGGCCAAAAAATTTGGGAGCGATGGTCTGCACGGGAATTCCTTCACGCGCAATGGCCGCCAGAATGAAGAAGAGCTCCTCGGGCGTCTGCGGCTGTTCGGTCTCATCAATGGAAACTTCGGTGATAAAGCCCGTACCTGCTTTCAGCTCGGCAATGCGCCGGTAGATGCGGCCGGCTTCGGCAATGGCGGCGAGGTAACGCCGTCCCACCGTGCGAAGCGTCTCCTCGTTGACGGCGATCGGCTCGGAGACTCCCGGAATGGCGAGCGATCCGCAGTAGCGGCGCAGATCACGCACGAAGGCCTCTTCGTCGTCGGCCTCAACCGGCGCACCGATCTTGTCGGCGACATCAAGCGTGAAAAAATCGGAGTATGGAATATAGCCATCAACCGTATCGATGCGGATGTGGTCCGCGTCGACGTGGTAGGGATGCTGCCACCCCATGGCGGAGACGGCCGCGTCTGCTTCTTCACGCACAGAGCGGTATCCGGTGCCCACGGTTTTGTGCTCCCGGTGGCTCTTGTTCCAGACCGGTGCGACTTCAATCCCCAATTCACGCGCATCCGCGTACGCCTGAAGTTGTGCTTCGCCTTCGCGACCAAACCGATCGCCGCACCCAAGCGAGTATCGGGAAAGATCTGCAGTGGTTGTGTTCATGGTGCTGTGCTCCTTGTCGGAATTGACGCTACCACAGAATCCCCGGTGGTTCTACTACTCGAAATCGTCAACCTTACGCTGCTGCATCTCGCGGTGAAGGCGTTCCATCTTTGCATCCAGCCGCTTGATGTCTTCGGAAACCTCAAGCAGATCATCCCGCAACCGCTGGGGAACTTCCCTGCGATACTTGTAGTAGATCTTGTGCTCCAGGCTCGCCCAGAAGTCCATGGCAATGGTGCGGATCTGTACCTCGACGCAGACCCGATCACCGCGGTCGGACGTATAGACGGGTACCTCAACGATGAGATGCAGGCTTCGGTATCCGCTCGGCTTGGGCTCCTCGATGTAATCCTTGTACTCCACGACCGTCAAATCGGGCTGCTGCACCAGCATGCTCGCTACGCGGAACACGTCGGAGGTAAACGAGCAGGTGATGCGGATTCCGGCAATGTCTCGCACCTGTTCGCGGATCGCGTCAAGCGAGAGATCGACACCCAAACGACGCGCCTTGGAAATGATACTCTCCGGGGTTTTGATTCTCTGAGAGACGTGCTCGATGGGGCTGTACTCGTGGGTCGTCTCAAACTCCTGCTTCAGAATATCGATTCGAGTGGCGATCTCCTGCAACGCAAACCGATACCGGTTCATGAAGCGGGTCAGCGTCGCGCGGCCTGCTGTTGGATCGTCGAGCGCGAGAGATACGACAGCCGGGTTATTGTTCATCGGGTTGTGCCTCCGGATGCACGGGCAGTTTTCCCTTCTTCAGCGTGCCGGTTTGGGAGCGTGACGATGAACGTTGAGCCCTGCCCCACGCTGCTTTGGACATCGATACGTCCACCCTGAAGGTCTATGATTCGGCGAACCAGCGAGAGCCCAAGGCCACTGCCCTCGCCCGAGTGAGCGCGATCGACCTGGAAGAACTTTTCAAACACATGAGCGATGTCGCCTTCCGCAATGCCAATTCCGTGATCCCGGACGGAGACCACAGCCTCGCCAGCAGTCTCCCGAAGACTCACATCAACCCGCCCCGCCTGATGAGAAAACTTGATGGCATTTCCCAGGAGGTTGGACCACACCTGGCACATGAGTTCCTCGTTGGCAACGTACTCCACCGGCTGCAGATCGAGCTCAAACGCGATCTCCTTATGACGCCACTGTGGTTCGAGCAGAACGATCGTGCGCCGCAGCTGCTCATCCAACCGATAGCGGGTCGTATCTTCCACCTTCTCCTGACTCTCCAGCCGCGACAGACGAAGCATTGTGGAGGCGAGACTGGAGAGCCGCATGGCCTCATCGGCGATGATGGTGCTGTACTCGGCACGTTCCTCGCGGGAGAGGCTCTCGTGCTGGAGCAACCGGGCGTACCCGTGGATGGAAGCAAGCGGGGTCTTGATCTCGTGCGACACGTTGCTGATGAAGTCCCGCCGCAGGTAGTCGATGGTCCGCAGCTCGCCCACCATGTGATTGAAGTTCGCCGTGAGCCGGCCGATCTCGTCTTTGCGGCCGCTCTCGATGTGCACGCCAAAGTTTCCCTTCGCCACCTGCTGCGTTGCCTCCGTGAGCTCCAGCACGGGGCGTACGACCCGCCGCGTGAGTGCGATGATGAGACCTCCGGCCAGCACCAGGTAAAGCACAATGAGGGTCCACAACCGGGAGAACCAGATCTGCAGCACCGACCGCTGCGGCTGCAGACTGATGCTGATGTACGCCTCACCAAGCCGAAGGACGGTCGTGACCCCGTGCAGCCGTCCCCGATCGAGAACCAGAACCTCTCCCTGTTCCAGACGCTCCAGCGCGGGACCACCCAGATCGGCGGCGTCCAGGAGCTCGATGCGGCGCACCATATAGTTTGGCGTCGAGACAATTGCGACAATGTCATCCAGATTGAGCGCGGTGCGGTCACGCAACGTGAGAATTGACTCAACCATCTCGCGGTGATCCATTACGATCTCGTCGGCAACCTGTCGTGACAACAGACTGACGGTCACAAACGACAGCCCCGTTGCGATCAGAATCACCGCGTTGAAGAAGAGGGCGAGCTTGGTGCTGATGCTGTTCACGAGCATCGCTCCGCGCGATAGCCCAGACCGCGCACGGTCTGAATCTCAAACACGTCCACCTCGCCAAGCCGGTCGCGCAGACGTTTGACGTGGACGTCCACGGTGCGTTCGTCAGATTCCGCGTCGGGCCCCCAGATCTCATCCATCAGTTGCCGCCGGGTGAAAATCTGTCCAGGGTAACTCAAGAGTTTGAACAGCAGGAGGAACTCTTTCTGGGGGAGCGTGGTTGCTTCTCCCCGGCGCGAGAGGGTGAGCCGGTCGTAGTCAAGCTCCACATCGCCCACGGTCAGCCGCCGTTCCGTGCTGATCCGCGCTCGACGCAGAAGCGCCGCAACTCGCAGAAGCAGCTCGTCCATGTCGATGGGCTTCACCATGTAATCGTCGGTCCCAAGCAGAAACCCTTTGCGCTTGTCGTCCATGGTCTCGCGCGCGGTAACCATCAGAATCGGCAGATCGGTTTTGGAGCGGCGCAGCAGGTGGGTGAGCTCGTACCCGTCCATCCGCGGCATCATGATGTCACATACCATCAGATCAACGTGCGATGCGTCCAGCACTGACAGTGCCTCTTCGCCGTCGGCAGCGGTGAGCACATGGTACCCGCTCTGCCTCAGCATCGCGGCCATCAGCCGCTGCAGGTTCCGGTCATCCTCCACCACCAGTATGGTGAACATGGGCTACTCCTTTGCGTGTGGTGATATCGTGAGTATAGTCGAACTGTGTGAACTGGACGTGAAC
>REDM01000130.1 GCA_007693485.1 Spirochaetaceae bacterium | reverse complement strand
TTGTATACAAAATACGATTATACTCCCATCATCACTGGTTGTCAAAACCAAACCGGGGCGCGCTCGACGGCGCAGGCAGCCCCGCGCGCAGGGAGGCAGAACATGAAGTACCGTTATCTTGGGAACACCGGACTCCCGGTGGCACGCATCGCCCTGGGAACCATGACCTTCGGAGCCGCCGGTTGGGGCTGTGACGAGGCAACCGCTCATCGGATCCTCGCTGCGTACCTGGACGCCGGCGGAAACTTCGTCGACACCGCCGACGTCTACGCCAACAACGAATCCGAGCGCATCATCGGGTCCTTCCTGGACGGCACCAACCGGGACCGCCTGGTGATTGCTTCGAAGTGCTACTTCCCCCAGGGAGAGTGGGCCGGATTTCCCGGATGCACCGGCCTGTCGCGGAAACACATTATGTCCGCGTGCGAAGCGTCGCTGAAGCGGTTACGAACCGACCACATTGATCTCTACTACGCACACGCGTACGACCCCAACACCCCACTCGATGAGACCATGATCGCGCTCGACCTGCTGATCCAACAGGGAAAGATCCGCTACGCGGGGTGCAGCAATTTCTACGCGTGGCAGTTCACCCTCGCCAATGCCAACGCTTCCGGACGCGCGCGCTTCGTGTGCGGCCAGCACATGTACAATCTGGTACGCCGAGACATCGAGCGAGAGGTGATCCCCGCGTGCGAAGCGCAGAAGATGTCTGTGGTTGCATGGAGCCCACTCGCCGGCGGCGTTCTCACCGGGAAGTACCACCGGGCGGAGAGCCCGCAGCCGGGAACGAGGCTGCACCACCGAAGTGCCCTCGACGTACCGCGCTTCTGGCACGACGCCGGGTTTCGTACCGCGGAGATCGTAGCGCGAATCGCCGATCGCGAGGGGCTGGACCGAGCCTTTGTCGCCCTCTCCTGGGTCATCGCGAATCCGGCCGTGGCGTCGGTCATCACCGGCGTACGGACGGTCGAGCAGATGCAGAGCAACCTCGCGATCGCCGATCAGGACCTTCCGCCGGAGGTGTACCGGGAACTGTGCACGCAAACCGAACCCGAAGAAGGCTACCTGGAGCAGAACCGGCGACACAACGTGGAAGCCGCGTTCGGATCATTCGAGGTGGGATGAACGGATCGAAACCGGTGGGATCCCGCACCGGATGGATCGTCACCGTTGCCGGGTTCGCCATCAACGTGCTCGTAGGGATACCGTACACGTGGAGTCTCTTTTCTCAGGCCCTCGTGCACCAACACGGGTGGCTTCACTCTACGGCGGCGGCCCCCTACTCGATGTACCTCTTCACCTATGCGCTTTCGATGGTTCCCGCCGGTCATCTCCAGGATCGCTTCGGTCCTCGAGGTGTCGTGCTTCTGGGTGCGGTACTTGCGGGCGCCGGATTCGTGCTGAGCGGGGTTTGGATGACGACGCCGGCTGTCATTGGTCTGTGGGGTATTCTGGTTGGCAGTGGGATGGCGTGCTGTTTCGCAGCGGTGACACCGGCCGCCATGAGCTGGTTCCCTGACGCTCGACACGGTCTGATCAGCGGGATTGTCGTAACCGGGGTGGGAATCTCCGCGTTTGTGCTGGCGCCCGCGGTGAGCGCCTTGGTTGGACGAGGGGTGCGATTGACGTTTGTGGTATGCGGCATCACCCTCTGGGCCGGAATCGGGTTCCTGTCGACGCAGGTTCGGGCGGCGCCCGATGGCGCACGGCGGCGAGAGTCCGCCACGGCAGCGATTGCAACGGTGCGGTCCGCCGCCTTCGTCCGGTTCTGGCTTACGTTTCTCTGCATGACCGCCGCGGGGGTGACCGTCGTAACCCACGTCACCGAGATCATGCGCGTGCACACTGGAGTTCATCGAGCCGCATTATCGGTGGCAATCTTTGCGGGAAGCAACGGATTGGGGCGAATCGCCGGCGGCGCACTGGCGGACCGGCTTGGCAGGTCGACGGCCATTCAGGTCGTGATCGGCGGGTTGCTCGCCGGGCTGGTGGGAATGCTGGCGGCGGCCGAACCGACGCTCATGCTCGCCTCGATCTCGGTCATCGGCCTCTCCTACGGCGCGATCTTCGGCGTCTTTCCCGCCGCCACCGCGGAGTTCTTCGGCCCCGAAAGCTTCGGACTCAAGTACGGGATCGTTTTCTCAGCGATCGCGGTGTCGGGCACCTTCCCGTGGCTCGCGGGGCTTCTCTTCGAGCGGTTCGCATCGTTCACGCCGGCACTTCTGGTGCTGGTCGCGATGTGCGTTGTGGCGCTCGGGCTCTCGCGCACCCTCCCGGGGCGCGAGAACCGGTGACTCCCGATCAACAAGCCGTACGCTTCTCTTTGACAGATTAAGAATTTTGTGTTATAGATTTTGTATACAAGATCCGGAGGAAGCATGTACGGAGTTTCTCCTGCTTTTTTCATCTCGTCCTACGGCGACCGCTTCTCGCCCGGCGACTATTGCGCGGGCATCGACCGGCTGGTGACGCTGGGATTCGACTCGGTTCAACTCGAGGTGTTCCACCCCGACAGCATCGACCAATGGACGACCGATGGCTTCGCCCGGGTGACCGGCCATGCCGGCGATCGGGGTCTCGTTGTCTCCCAATGCGTCGGCCACGTACTGTTGAACGCGTTCACTTCCGAGCAGACCCTCGCATCGGACTGGGGTATCGAGGAGGCCGCGGCCATCGCAACCGCCCTGGCCACGATCTCCTGCACTCTGCTGACGATCCCGATTCCCGCGTTCCAGGCACCGGGGCGCACCGCCGCAGGGTTTTGGGCGGGCGTCGAGCAGCGCTTCATCGGGAAGCTCGCATCGATGGTCAGCGCCGCGCAGCATCGCGGACTCATGGTTGCGCTGGAAGTGCTTCCCGGTTCGCTCGTCGGAGGGGTCGGTGGCTTTCTTCGCGTCGCCGAAGCGCTCGAGCAGACGGGATGCGATGACATTGGCTTCAACTTCGATACCGGTCACGCGTGGTCGAGCGGCGAACTCCCCGCGCTGGCGGTGCATCGCCTCGGAGGGCGAATCACCGGCACCCACCTGTGCGACAACTTTGGCACCGAGAACCTCTCTCTTGCGCCGGGAAGCGGCAGCATCGACTGGCCCTCGGTGATGGAGGCGCTGCACGGCGTCGATTACGCCGGGAGTTACGACATCGAGATCCACTGCCCCGCAGGGGATACCGACCACCAGTACCAGAAAGCGCGCGAGTTCCTTTCCGAGATCGTCGCACAACCGCTCAGCCAGGAGGTAGTATGAGTTCTTCCGTTGCTTCAGCAACATCAACGCGCATCGACGAGCTGCGCCGAATCGCACAGGACGTGAGGTTTCACGTTCTGGACATGGTACACCACGTGCAGTCCGGCCACATCGGCGGATCCTTTTCGGCGGCCGAGATCATGACCGCCCTCTACTTCGAGATCATGAATATCGATCCCGCCAAACCCAGATGGCCGGACCGGGACCGTTTACTCATGTCGAAGGGCCACGCGTGCCCGGTTCTGTACGCCTGCCTCGCGCTCCGCGGGTACTTTCCGGTCGAGGAACTCCACACGCTCCGCCAGTTTGAGAGCCGCCTTCAGGGCCACCCGGTGATCAAGACCCCCGGGGTGGACATGACCACCGGTTCGCTGGGAATCGGCTTTGGCATCTCGGTCGGCATGGCGATGGAGGCAAAACTGAGCCGGAAATCCTACTCGGTGTTTGCCGTCCTCGGTGACGGAGAGCTCAACGAAGGCGTGGTGTGGGAAGCGGCTTCGGCAGCCCAGAAGTACAAACTCGATAATCTCGTGGCCGTGGTTGACGTGAACAACCTCCAGAACGACGGAGCGGCCGACACCATCATGCCCATGGAACCGATCGATGAAAAGTTCCGTGCCTTCAACTGGGAGGTACGACGAATCAACGGTCACGACATGGAACAGGTGGTGGCAACGTTGCAGGAAGCCAAAGCCTTCCGGGGGAAACCCTTCTGCATCGTGGCGGACACGGTGAAGGGCAAAGGAGTGAGCTTCATGGAAAATCAGCGAGGGTGGCACGGAGCCCCTCCCAACGATGAACAGTACACCGCTGCGGTAGCGGAGATTCGCGGAGGACTCGTATGACCACGACAGCGTTGCGTGAGGCAAAGATCCCGACCCGGCGCGCCTACAGTGAGCGAATGCTTGAGTACGGCGCCATTGACCCGGATTTTGCGGTCCTGGAAGCGGA
>REDM01000046.1 GCA_007693485.1 Spirochaetaceae bacterium | reverse complement strand
ATCTTGTATACAAAATCTATAACACAAAATTCTTAATCTGTCAAAGAGAAGCGTATGGATTGTTGATCGGGAGTCACCGGTTCCCTTGTCCCGGGAGGGTGCGCGAGAGCGCGAGCGCCGCAACGCACATTGCGACCAGCACCATCAGTGCCGGCGCGAACGACGCGAACCGCTCGAAGAGAAGCCCGGCGAGCCACGGGAAGGTGCCCGACACGGCGATCGCAGAAAACACGATCCCGTACTTGAGTCCGAAGCTCTCGGGGCCAAAGAACTCCGCCGTTGCGGCGGGAAAGACCCCGAAGATCGCGCCGTAGGAGAGGCCGACGACGCAGATCGCGGCGAGCATGAGCGCCGGTTCAACTGCCGCGAGCATTCCCACCAGCCCGGCGAGCAACCCGCCGATCACGACCTGAATGGCCATCGATCTGCCAAGCCGGTCCGCCAGTACGCCGCCGGAAATTCGCCCCAATCCGTTGCTTCCCGCAAAGATCGCCACCGATAATGCGGCTCGATGAGCTCCCGCGTGCACGCGCATGATCTCGGTTACGTGGGTTACGACGGTCACCCCGACGGCGGTCATGCAGAGAAACGTGAACCAGAACCGGACGAAGGCGGCGGACCGAACCGTTGCGATCGCTGCCGGGGCGGACTTGCTCCGCCGTGCGCCATCGGGCGCCGCCCGCACCTGCGTCGACAGGAGCCCGATTCCGGCCCAGAGGGTGATGCCGCACACCACAAACGCGAACCGCACACTGCGGCCAACCAGGGCGCTCACCGCGGGCGCCAGCACAAACGCGGAGATTCCCACGCCAGTTACCACAATTCCACTGATCAGACCGCGGCGGCGCGGCGGAAACCAGCTCATCGCGGCAGGCGTCACGGCGGCGAAGCAACACGCCATGCCACAACCAACCATCCCTCCCCAGAACAGCGGCACCGTCGCGGGGTTGACCCAGAGGCCGCTCAGCAGAAAACCGGTCCCGCCGAGTGCCCCGCCGAGCAAAATCACCGCTCGGGGGCCGATACGGTCCTGCAGCGTGCCGGCGGGAATCATCGAGAGCGCATAGCACACCAGGTAGATGGTGTAGGGGAGGGCTGCGGTCGAGTGACGCCATCCGTGACGGAGGACAAGATCCTGGGAGAAGATGCTCCACGTGTAGGACACGCCTACGAGCACGTTGATGGCAAAGCCCGCCGCGGTGACGACCCATCCGGTGCGGGATCCCATCGGTTCCGACGCGTTCATCCCACCTCGAATGATCCGAACCCGGCGTCGACGTTGTGTCGCCGGTTCTGCTCCAGGTACCCTTCTTCGGGTTGGGTTTGCGCGCACAGTTCCCGGTAAACTTCGGGCGGAAGGTCCCGATCGGCGATTGCGAGATTACTCTCCATCTGCTCGACCGTCCGTACGCCGGTGATGACCGACGCTACGGCGGGATTCGCGATGACCCAGGAGAGGGCAACAAAGGCCCGGTCCAGCCGCTCGCGATCGGCGATTCGCGCGACGACCTCCGCAGTGCGAAACCCGGCGTCGTGCCAGAATCGCGGCACGTCGAGGGCGCGCCGGTGGTGCAGTCTGGTACCCGGTTGCGGGCTCTCCGCCTGGTGGTATTTCCCGGTGAGAACCCCGCCGGCGAGTGGGCTCCATGCAACCACCGACATCTTCTGCGCTTCGCATGCCGGGATCACCTCGCGCTCGATGTCGCGGCGTACCAGATTGTACATGTGCTGGCCGCACACAAACCGGGCACGCCCGGCAGCGTTCGCGTTGGCGAGGGTGAACTGCCATGCGTAGAAATTACTGCACCCGGCGTAGCGGATCTTTCCCTGCTGGATCAGCAGGTCCAGGGCGATCATGGTTTCGTCGGGGGGCGTGTTCGGGTCCCAGGCGTGGGCGTAGTAGAGATCGATATGGTCGGTTCGCAACCGCTTCAGCGACGCTTCGCACGCGGAAACGACGTGCTTCCGTGAAAGACCGGTGCATCCGGGAAAGCCGGCCCACTCTCCCTGCGGAAAGTAGCACTTCGACGCGATCACCAGGCGATCCCGGTTGGTGCCGGTCAGGAAGGAGCCGATGATGCGCTCGGATTCGTTGTTGGCGTACACGTCGGCGGTGTCGACGAAGTTTCCGCCGGCATCCAGGTACGCAGCGAGGATCCGGTGAGCGGTTGCTTCGTCACAGCCCCAGTCGGCGGCGCCGAAGGTCATGGTTCCCAGCGCAATGCGTGCCACCGGGAGTCCGGTGTTTCCAAGGTAACGGTACTTCATGCTCTGCCTCCCTGCGCGGGGCTGCGTGCGCAGCCGTCGAGCGCGCCTCGGTTTGGTTTTGACAACCAGTGATGATGGGAGTATAATCGTATTTTGTATACAAAATTGCAAGAGAGGGTTCGATGATCACACACCAGGAACAACAGCGCGCGATCGCGGCGGCGAACGAACTGTATCAACGGGCAGGGCTGCTGTTGCGCGAGGATGAACGGCGATCGGTCGAAGTGGCGGATTTCGGTCTCAGCAATCTGAGGTCGGAGGGCGCGCAGATTCTGACCCTCGTCCAAACCGGCCGTCTGGGGGTAAAACTTCTCGCCTTGACTCCACACCAGACGCTGCCCGAGCACTGGCATCCCCCGGTCGGCGACGATCCGGGCAAGGAAGAGACAGTGCGCCACCTCTTCGGCGACATCTACGTCTACGTGGCCGGCCCGGACACTCTGACCCACGGGTTCATACCCGAGGGCAAGGACGCCGTCTACACCCTGCGGCACGAGCTGGTGCCCCAGCCCGGTGATCAGCTGACCTTTTCGCCGGGCGAAAAACACTGGTTTCAGGCCGGTCCGCTTGGAGCGGTGTTGTACAGCTTTTCCACCGTGGCGCGGGACATTCTGGACCAGTTCACCGATCCGGCCGTACAGCGGCAGACCGTAATTGCGGACGAGGAGTAACAGGTATGGCGGGAGTCATGGAAGCGAAGCAGAAGATCATCGTTGCGGTGGCTCCGGTGAGCCACGTGGGAAAGGAGCTTCCGGTCGAAACCCGCAATCCGCTCACCCCCGAGGAGGTTGCCAACGAGGCGATCCGGTGCGCCGAAGAGGGCGCTTCGATCGTGCACCTCCACGTCCGTGATGACCGCGGTGTGCAGGTCTCGGACCTCTCATGGTTTCGCTCAACCCTCGACCTGATCGATGCCCGTGCCGATGTGATCATCAACGGTTCAACCGGAGGGGTTTCGGATCTTTCCCTCGAGGACCGCTGTGTATCGCTGGATGAACCGCGGGTGCAGATCGGCAGTCTCAACATGGGATCCGTCAACTTCGGGGAGTCTGTCTACATCAACACCGTGCCCGACATCCGCTTCTGGGCACGGCGCATGGCCGAGCGCACGGTGATCCCCGAGCTGGAGATCTTCAACCCCAGCTTGATCACCACCAGCCTTCAGCTGCGCGATGAGGGCGTGCTCCCCGATCCGCTGCACTTCAACTTCTGCCTCGGGTTCCCGCATTCAATCTCGGCCGACGTGCGCAATCTCTTCTTTCTGGCTGACCTGCTGCCGGAGGGAACCGAATGGGGCCTGGTTCACGAAGGAATGCAGGATCTCACGGTGGTCAGCGCAGCGCTGGGAATGGGCGCCCGGGTGCTGCGGGTGGGGTTTGAAGACGGCCCCTTCCTGCGCCGCGGCGAGCCCGCGCGCTCCAACGCCGAGCTGGTGGCCAATCTCGTTCGCCTGATCCGCGTCGCCGGGTGCGAGGTGGCAACACCGGATGAAGCGCGGCACATCCTTGGGCTTTCCAGCCGGCGAACGGGAAACGATCGGCGAACATGAACCGACGGGCGGGCGCGGCCCCGATGTGCCTGCGGCTTCCGGAACGTGCAGGCAGGATTGACGCACCTTTCGGCAAGAAACTATACTCGTGGCACCACCATGTACAAGGTTGAGTACGAGGATCTCGCACAACGGGTCTACAAGCTGCTCAAACAGATGATCCTCCAGGGTGAGCTCTGCTCCGGGCAGCGATTGCCGCAGGACGAGCTGGCAGAACGCCTCGGCGTTTCGCGTACCCCGCTGCTGTCGGCGTTTTCGAAGCTGGAGCGGGAGATGCTGGTAGAGACGGTCCCGCGGCGCGGGAGTTTCGTCAGGGCGTACTCCTCCGAGGAACTCCTGAACATCTACGACATCCGGCTGCGACTCGAGCCGCTGGGAGCACGCGGCG
>REDM01000047.1 GCA_007693485.1 Spirochaetaceae bacterium | reverse complement strand
TTCCCGTGGTGCGATTGGGGGATCGACCGGCGCTCGCCGCAGTGGTGACGGGTCCAAAGGGCCGGACCATGGCGATGGCTCATCAGCTATTCCAGCAACTCGACCATATGGTGGCTAAGCACGACTGCGTGGCGCTGACAGCTGCTGCGGGGCGCTCGGTCGCTGCCGTGGCGGAATTGAAGCGTTCCGCGGTGTCGGCGGAGTCCACACTGCTGCATCGCCGCTACCTTGGGCTGGGCAGGCTCATCGAACCCACCGAGTCCTGCGACGGGCAGACTGAGGATGCCGCCGGCACCTTTGAGGGTGCCGGCGAGACCTTCGAGGATGCTGCGTCGGTTGCACAGTTCAGTGAGGCAGTGATCAATGCTGACTCTTCCGGCGCGGAAGCCACGGTACGAAGGCTCTTCATTCGCTGTGTCGATGCCCGCGTCAGCGATGTGCGTCTCGTCGAGACCGGCTTTCGATCGTTCGTCGACCATGTGTCTGCCCGACTCAGTCTGCACGGGATACCCGTCGAGCTCACCCGTCGGCAGCTTCACGGCGCTCTGGACCGTGCGCTCGCCTGGCCAACCTACGATCTGGCGGTGGAGGCAATGGCCAACGAACTCGCGCTTTTCACGCGTCAGGCGCGCGAGTATCGTCATGACCCCCGAAACGCGTCGATTATGGATGCAGTCGATGTTATTCGCCGGAACCTGGCGGGTGAGGTGTCCCTGGAATCGCTCGCCGAGCGGGCGCAGATGAGCACCTCGTACTTCTCGCGTCTGTTCAAACACGTCGTGGGAGAAAAATTCAAGGATTACCTGATCAACCAGCGAATCGAGTTGGCGAAACAGCTTCTTCGCAACACCTCGGACAAGGTCTACGCGGTTGCCGAAGCGGTCGGGTTTCATGATCACCACTATTTCAGCGACGTGTTCAAACGAAAGACCGGCATCACTCCGGTTGAGTTTCGCCATCGGTCACGGGAAGGCGAATCGTGAAGTACCGGTTGAGCCACAAACTGAGTATCGTATTTGCGTCGCTGTTCGCCGTCGTGCTCGTGGCATCGGCCGTCTCCGTACACTGGACCGTACGTCGTGAGCTCGCCGCGTCGATGCGAAGCAATCTGGAGATTGCCTCGGATCTGATTCGTCGTCTTGTCGAAACTCGCGCCGACGAGCAGTGGGGAGCGTTGGCGGGTGCGGTTCAGATGGCCGATTTGATGATTGGCACCAACGCTACCATTGATCCGCACCAACGCCACCGCTACACGGTGTACAACGATTACACCGGGGAGTTCATGGAGGTGGATCAACCCGGGCTCCTGGTGGGTGGGCGTGACGTCTCGCGCGATTCTTCGCTTGCAACTGAGATCAGCAGCCGGTACCACGGGATCGCCGCATTCTACCAGCACACCGAGCATGGGCTGGTGCTTGTTTCCGTCAGTCATCCCGCGCCTGAGCGAAGCAGGGGACTCACCACGCTGTACCCTACCGGAACACCGGTCTACGACCTGGTCATGCGATACGGGTCATTTCAGCGGCGCGATCACTTCCACGGGGCGTGGCACCTCACCGCCTGGCAGGTGCTCAGCGAGGGCGACACGGTCGTGGGCGCAGTGTTTCTCGCAGTGAAGCAGGTGGAAATGGACCGGATGCGTCGTGACGTGCTCTCAATTCTGCTTGCCGGCGACGGGTTTCCCTACGTCATCGACGCGTCGTCTTCACGGGTCGTTTTTCATCCGTCGATTGAGGGCGAATCGTTGTGGCAGCATCCGCACATCCGTGATGTACAGTTTCGCCGTGACGGGTTTCTCCACTCAGTCGTACACGATATCCATACCGCTGAACCGCGTGAGCACGTGCTCAGTTTCTCCCATGTGCGCCCGCTGAACTGGATCGTCATCGCCGAGGCGCCGACCGAAGTGTTCTTTGGACGTCTGCGCATTCTGCAGCTGATTCTCCTGATCATCTTCGGCGGTGCCATCGTCGCCTCGGTGCTGTTGAGCCTGCTGGTTGGCTCCCAGATCACCCGACCGATCCAGGCGATCACCGGAAAGATTAAAGAGATTTCCGAGGGTGAGGCTGACCTTACTCGCCGGCTGGACGTGGTCTCCAACGATGAAGTGGGCGAGCTGTGCGAGTATTTCAATGCGTTCGTGTCGAAGCTGCACCGGTTGAAGTTGGTCGAGCAGAGAGAAGTGGAAATGCAGTTGCGCGATGCGCAGATGAACGCGCTCGAGGCCCAGATCAATCCACACTTCCTCTACAACACCCTTGAGACCATCCGCTACATGATCGCCGGAGGTCACGAACAGGCCGTGGAAGTGGTTCAGGACCTGGCGGATCTGCTTCGGCTCAGCATTGGTCACGGCGAACGGTACGTGACGCTTCGTCACGAGCTCGACCATGTGATGCGCTATCTCGCCATTCAGCGGGTTCGATACGAGAACCGTTTCGACGTTGCGCTCAACGTGGACCGGCAGCTCGACGGGCTCTATACCGCGAAATTCATTCTGCAGCCCCTCGTGGAAAATGCTCTGATCCACGGTTTTCGCTCGACCGAGTCGGGAGGCGTGATCCGGATCAACGGCTGGATTGAATCACATGAGGTGCGACTGTCGGTAGACGACAACGGGTGCGGCATGCCGCAGGCTGCGCTTCGGCGTCTCAAGGCGCGCATCAGGCAGGGGCGCTCCGACGGGAGCATCGGCCTGCTCAACGTTTCCGAGCGGCTTCGACTCTACTTCGGCGACGAATACGGTGTTCAGATCGCAAGCCGCGAACACGCGGGCACGTGTGTGACTTTGCGGCTTCCGCTCCTCCCCATCGAACCGGAACAGGTGGAGGTGGTCCACGCGCTGCAACGCGCGCCGGTTCGCACGCCGAAGCGCCGCACACCGCGTCTTAGCGCAAATTCACGAAACAAATAGCAACTTTTTCCTACTTGGCAACGCTCACAGCGGTGGTAATATGAAAATTACCTTCATAAAAAGGAGAAAGGTTATGAAAAGATTCATGTTGGTCTTGTTGGCAGTTGCATTGCTGCTTCCTGCGGTTGCTTTTGCGGGCGGGAGCCAGGACAGTGCAGACACTACTACCATCGCGTTCCTCTTCCAGGATCTGGAGACCGAGTTCTGGGTCGCCGGTCATCATGCGATCACCACCACTCTGCGTGGTCTGGATGTGCGAGTCATCGAACGGAACGCCCAGAACGATGCGCTGCGCCAGTTGGAACACACCCGGGACGTCATTGCGCAAGGCGTTGACGGTATCATCGTGATTCCTCAGGACGGCGAGAGCGCGCTCTCGATCATCGCGGAAGCGAACCGAGCGAACATCCCGGTAGGCATTTTTAACCGACCGCCGTCCAGCGAGCAGGGCGACGCACTGGTTGCCGTGGCTGACAACGCAACCATCGCGCGCCAGGCGGTTGAGTACATGATGGAAGAGGCGCGGAAGCTTGGGCGTCCCGTGACTCCGGCAATCATGGTGGGAAACCTCGGCGATCCGAACGCTGTTGAACGCCGCCGTGGGTTTTATCAGGCAATCGAACAGGATCCAAGTCTGTTCACCCGTGAACCAATCGAGATTCCCACTGAATGGAACGCCGACATCGGACAGGCAAACCTCCAGAGCGCCATGGAGGCAAATCCGGACATCGACTTCCTGTTCACTTCGTCGGACTTCCTCTTCCCGGTTATTCGATCCGTTCTTGAGCCGCGGGGGAAGTGGCAGCTCTACGGCCACCGCGATCACGTGATTCTCGGCGGTCTCGACGGTGACGTTACCGCGTGTCGGCTGATCGACGAAGGGTACGTAGCTTCCACCGGTGTACAGGATGTGTTCTTCGAGGCCGACTCGATCATGGACGCCATGATGGCGGCAATTCAGGCAGGCGTCGGTCGACCGGATGAATGGATCCTCGATCCCGGCTTTGCGCTGACCCGGGCGAACTTCGCAGAACGGGAGATGGACATGTGGGGTTGTGTACTTCGCAACCAGTAATGCCTGATGTCGCGACGTACCCGGGATTCGTGCGCGAGCCCGGGTAGCGCGGCCCGAAACTCATTCGGAGGGAGTGCGTGGAGCGAAAACCTCCGCCACTCCCCCTTTTGTCAGAGAAGGAGAGAACCGTACCATGGCGTTGAAACGGAGCACCGGGGACGCACGAGCTGCCGGCAGTCTGCCACTGCTTGGACTCGCCGCGCGCAAAGCGGTTGTGTCGGAATATTTTGTGCTTATCCTGACGGTTGTCTACTTTCTGATCGTCTGGGCCTTCGTCCCGTGGCTCGGAA
>REDM01000216.1 GCA_007693485.1 Spirochaetaceae bacterium | reverse complement strand
CGGCTCATCTCGCGGCGTAGGGCGGCAAGAAGGACTGTCATGCGTGTTCGGGGGAGTTTTAATCGGAGAGACGCGCAAAAAGCACAATATTCGCACCACTTCAGAAGTCTTGTGCGCATCGGCGAAAACGCCGATATTCAGACCAATGAACAACGCCACCCGCCGGGCCCTCCTATTTTATTCACTACTTTCGATCGTATGCGTGGGGGCGATTGCCCAGAACGGCGATCCTGGTGAGGTGCGTCCCTTGCCCCGTGGTTTCGCAGACATCGAACTGGGTATGGGCATCACCGAGGTTCAGCAGCGTCTCATTGATCATCCGGATTTCTTCTATCGTGGAGAACCCGATGTCACGCTCCTGCCGGCGAGTCAAGATCGGGTTATTGAAACCGGCGGGTACACGCACATCCGACGTGCGTTCTTTCAGTTCTCCGGAAACGCCCTCTTTACCATTACCCTCTTGCTTAACCCGCAGGAACTCGACCATTATGGTCTCTATACCACCCTTGTGGAGCGTTATGGCGAGCCGACATCGCTCAGTCCGCAGTTGGTGGTGTGGCAGTCGGATCGTACCCGTTTGTCGCTGGAGAGACCGCTGACCGTGCGGTACGTCGACGTTCCGGTGTTTGACCGGTTGGTAGACGACGGCCGGGCGCGACGGTCGGTACGAGAGCTCAGCCGTCGACGGTTTCTCGACCAGTTCTGACCGCGGCTGGGCGATTCAACGTACGGAATCGCGGCATCATCCGCAATCCGGATACATCAGGAAGCATCATGCAACCCAGACCCCGGGGCGATCAGTTCGTCCGTACCAGCGTACTTGTCGAAAACCTGCGATACGGTCGAAGCGTGCCTACGCTGCTGCTCTTTGCCGCCTTCCTTGCGGGGGCGTCAGGTTGCTCGGCACAGGCCTCTCCGGTTGAACTGATCATCGGGTCGCATCGGTTTACGGTGGAAATTGCAGACACCGAAGAGAGCCGTGCGCGCGGGCTTATGTTCCGTCAGTCGATACCCCAAAGGCATGGGATGCTGTTTGTCTTTCCCGACGATGCTCGCCGTTCTTTCTGGATGCGTGATACGTCGATACCGCTTTCGATCGCATTCATTCGGCGCGACGGTGTAATCACTGAAATTTACGACATGCAACCCTTTTCGCTCGAGCCGGTGAATTCGGTTGCGGAGGTGCGCTACGCGCTGGAAGTGAACCAGGGCGAGTTTCGTCGGTTGGGAATTCGCCCCGGCGACCGTGTACAGCTACCGCCGCAGGTCACTCGCTGAGTCACGGCCAGGGTTACAGCGACCGATTGCACCCAGACATGCGTAGACCGCAAACGCTATTCTCCGTCGGAGATAAGATCATTCAGTTCGGGGAAGAGTTCGAGTACCGGTTTTTCGCCTTCAGCGTCGGGTTCGTTGACCAGGATCTGGACGCGGCGCTCCACGCGGGTCAAGTCGCGCTCGAGGCTACGGGCGAGCTTTACGCCTTCTTCAAATTTCTGTACGGCGTCATCGAGCGGAAGCGCGGTGTCGCGCAGCTGATCGCTCAGTTCTTCCAGACGGTGCAGTCGCTCTTCAAAACCCTTCATTGCTTGTTCCTTTCGTGGGAGTATCCACATGGGCATCCACCGCTCCGGATGCAAACCGAATCTTCAGTGGGTCGGCTCCATTGAGTGTGGCGGCGTCGGTGACAACGCGTCCGTGGTGGGTAACCACCGCAAAACCGCGGCTCAGAACCGCGTATGGAGAAAGATCTTCAATCTGTCGGGCCGCAAGCGTAACGCGGTGGCGGCTCTCGGTGAGTCGTCGCTCCATCGAGGTAATCAGTGCCTCCTTGGCCTCGTCCAGGCGTTGAAGCGAGGGCTGCATAACCAGATGGACGGTGCGCTCCAGCTCTGCCGGGGCAAATCGGCTGAGTGAGAGCCGGGCGCGATCGATGCGTGCTGCAAAGGATCGAACAACGTCCCTTCCGAACTGAATGACCTGTCGGCGCACCTGTTCGCGGTCGGCGCTCACCAGTTCGGCGGCTGCGGATGGGGTCGGGGCGCGCAGGTCGGCGACCAGGTCGGACAGGCTCACGTCAATCTCGTGCCCCACTGCGGAGATGACCGGTGTGTTACAGGCGGCGATGGCGCGTACCACCCGTGGATCGGAGAAGGGGAGCAGATCCTCGAGAGAACCACCTCCTCGTCCTACAATGATCACATCCCCGAGACGGTGCCGGTCCGCCCGCGCAATGGCATCGGCGATCTTTTCGGCTGCCCCATCACCCTGCACCGGAGCGGGAACCACAACCAGCGAGATTCCCGCATGTCGTCGCCCGATTACATTGACAATGTCGCGAATGGCCGCCCCGGTGGGTGAGGTAACAACAGCAACGCGTTGTGGAAAGCTGGGGAGCTGTTTCTTACGCTCCTGATCAAACAAACCTTCTGCGGCAAGCTCTCGCTTGCGCTGCTCGAGCATCGCGAGAATCGCGCCCGCCCCTGCGAGCGACATGGTCTCGCAGATGATCTGATAGGTTCCCCGCTTCCCGTAGACCGATATGCTGCCCACCGCCCGCACCAGCATTCCGTCTTCCGGTTGAAACGGCAGGGCGGAGGCTCGACCACGAAACATCACCGCCTGGATCATCGCGTTTTCATCCTTGAGGGTGAAGTAGCAGTGTCCGGCACTGGACGGCCGGAAGTTGGAGATTTCTCCCTCAACGGTGACAACGGGAAATCCAGCTTCAAGAGTGGATTTGATGAGGTCGGTCAATTGACCAATCGAGTACACTTCGGGACTTGCTGTCTGCACCACTGGAGATTAGCCCCCTTTGCATGGTACGTTCAATGGGTTGAGCGTCGTTCAACAAGCGAAAAGGACGTGTCGATAACAGAGTATGGCGACTCTTGTGTGTATTCGGGCGCTTGAGCCCGGACCGTTTCTCACCGTGCCCATTCTGGGCGGCTACAGCAGTTTGGACCTTCTCGACTTGGCGATCGCAGCTCTCGCGCAGGAGCATCGCGTCGTGGTGTTGACGGCGCCGGGCGACGAGACCAGGTATCCCGACCGCTGGCAGCGCGTAGCACTCACGGATTCGCGCGAGGCACCCCTCATCGACACCCTGATCGAGCTGGCGCACGCGGGGCAGACCGCCACCAGCATCCTCTACCATCATGCCGACGAGCCCTTTCTCGATCCCACCTTTGTCACGAGGATGATTGCCGATCACCATCGCTACGTGGCGGAGTACACCTTCGCTGACGGCTACCCCGGAGGACTCGCTCCCGAGATCCTCGCTCCCAGCGTGCTTCCCCGGTTGCGTGCGCTCGCCCGCGAAGAACCAGCCGGCCGCGAAGCCCTTTTCACCATCATCCAGCGGGACATCAATGCGTTCGACATTGAGACCCTGCTCGCCGACGACGACATGCGCCTGCTGCGCATCGAGCTCAACTGTTCCAGCCGACGCAACTGGCTGCTGTGCAAGCGCGTAGCGGAGGCGGTTGTCGCAGCCACTGATCCCGCGGGAGTGCCGCCACCGGCAACCCGGCAGGCTCCTGCAGTGCCGGCAGTCGAAACCATCGTCTCGACGATCCGGGCCGATCTTGGACTGCTTCGCACGCTGCCCGCCTACGTCATGGTGGACGTTGTCGAGGGAAGTCCGCAGGACGTTGCCTATTCGCCCTATCGGCTCTTCGGACCGGCGGGAAAGGGGAAGCAGCGGGAAATGACGGTCGATCGGTTTGCGTCGCTGATTGCACGTGTGGAGGATTTTTCGCCGGGGTCGGTCTACTCGATCGGCGCGTGGGGTGAGCCGGGCCTGCACGGGTCGATAGATGATCTGATTGGCGCTGCCGCTTCCGTGCCGCTGGTGATCGAGACCTCCGGCGTGGGGTGGGATTCTGCGGCCCTCGAGCAGGTGCTTGCCCGAACACAGGACGTGACGTGGATCGTCCATCTCGATGCAATCGACGAGAGCGAGTATCGGCGTGTGCGGGGAGACGGTTTTTTGGAAGCGATGCGGTTCACCGAGCGGCTCTTTGCCGCGGCGCCCGCAAAGACCTACGTGCAGACGGTGCGCTACACCGATCTCGAATCGCACACCGAGGCGTTTTACCGTTACTGGAAGGAGCGAACCGACAACATCATCATTCAGAAGTACGACCCTGTCTGCGGTGTCCTTGAGGACAAGCGGGTGACCGATATATCACCGGTGCACCGGTTTCCCTGCTGGCACCTTAAACGAGACCTGCTCGTAATGATCGACGGCACGGTCCCCCGATGTCGCGAGGACATTCACGGCAACCACGCAGCAGGGAACATCTTTTCCGATGGGGTAGAGGCAGTATGGGACTCGCTTGACCCGGTGCATCGCGCCCACGTTCGTGGCGAATATCCCTCAATCTGTGCAGAGTGCGATGAATACTACACCTTCAATTTCTGACCGTCCGTACACGGTCGTCGGCGGAATCCGCGCCGAGCGCGTTGTCTCGGGAGCCAAGCGAACGACACTGGTGGTCCTGCACCGAGGCGGCAAATATCGACGGTTCGAACTCTTCGACGAATTGCAGCGCCTTGGATTTGACGAGGTGCTCTCGATCGAACCCGCGGGCGCGTCCTACGACATCGAAGCGCTGGCACAACAGTACGCAGGTGTCCGTTTCCTTCTGTTGCACCGAAGCCTTTCGATCGGCGAACAGGTTAACATCGGTATCCAGGAGGCATTTGGGCGCGTAGTGATGACGGTGTGGAACGACACCGAGCCGGAACGGATCGTGGGCAAGAGTGTTGTTCGTCTTGCCGACGATGAGGACGTGCTCTGCGTCGTTCCCATGTTGCGAACCGACCGAGGCGAGGTTATTCCGTCGCTCTTTGCGCCGGCCTTCGACGGGGGGCGGCTGCGCGTGATCCCGCTGGCCCCAACCGCGGATGGCGCCACCTCGCTCTATCCCGCCGACTACGTGGGGATCTATCGGAGGGAACGATTTCTTCAGCTCGGAGGGTTTGATCCTGCGATCGCAACGCCCTACTGGCAGAAACTCGATTTCGGGTTTCGCGCTCACCTCTGGGGAGAAGCAATTCGTTACCACGGGGGAATCCGCGTGACCGCTGCAGGCGGACTGGAGCCGGAAAACACGACGCCGGATGCCGGGTACCGTCGCTTCTACCTGAAAAACCTGATGGTGCGGTTTCGGGCGGATGAGGGCACGCTTCCCGCGTCGCGGTTTCCCGGGTATTACCTGAGAACGGGTGGTGGACTCGCAGCCTCATGGAAACTCTTTCTCGAAGTACAAAAGTGGGTCCAAACGCACCGATACCGGTTTGTGCAGGATGCCCGGCGGATCACCGAACTCTGGAAACCGGCCGAATGATCGGAGTGTTGATACAAGTGCGGCTGGGGTCCACCCGGCTACCCGGCAAGGCGCTGCTCCCCCTCGCGGGCCGTCCTCTGATTGCGCACGTGATGAGTGCGCTGCGTTCGGTTTGCGCCGATCGCTGGGCCTTGATTACCGATCCGGACAGCGCCGAGGCGCTGAAACCGGTCGCACGAAAGGGAGACTACGAACTGTTCGTGGGTGACGCACACCACGTACTCAACCGCTATGTGACGGCGGCGCGGGCCTTTGATGTCACCACGATCGTACGCGCCACCGGCGACAATCCCCTGGTTTCGGCAGCTCTGGCCCAGAGCGCATGCGACCTTCATCTGCAGGAGAGCGCCGACCTGACCGGCTGGGACGATCTTCCGGTGGGCACCGGAGTAGAAGTCGTCGAACGCGCTGCCCTCGAGATCGCGCTTTCTGAGTCGATTGATCCGTACGAACACGAGCACGTTACCCCGTTTCTCTATCGCCGTCGCGACCGCTTCCGCGTGGTCCGTCGTCCTGCCGAGGGGCGATTCCGCGTGCCCGATGCAAGGGTAACCGTGGACACCGAAAACGACTATCGCCAGATTCAACGGCTCTTCGGCGACTGCTACCGTGGCGTTCCCATCGAAATCGAAGAAGTGGTCCAATGGTTAGGTGGAGGGCAGAAACCAATTCGTGCCGGAGGGCACCCATGATGCCACAGATTCTTCTCTGTCCCGAAACCGCGGTTGGCGCGGGCACCGGGCATCTGAGACGAGCCATCCGGCTGTGCAAGCAGCTGTCGCCCGACGCCCGAATCTACCTTGCGCCCGACGTGCGTGACGGTGTTGTTCACACGGTTTCGCATGAACTTGGCGCAAGCTGGATCGAACGCGACCCCGCTGCACTCGTCGCGGCATCGGCGATTGTTATCGATCGCCCGATCATCCCGCGCGAAGAGGTGGCCGCGCTCTGCCAACACGCAGTCGTGATCGGCCTCGATGCCGGTGGGAGCGGGCGGGCGCTCTGCAATTACACCATCGATATCATCCCGCGGCTGCGGGACGACGGGCGCGCAAACCTTCGAAGCACCGCATTCCTGGAGCTGCCGCGAAGTGTACGATCAGCACCTCCGGCAATCTACCCGCGAATTCTGGTGACTTTCGGCGGAGAAGACCCCAAACGGCTGACGCCACGCATGGTCGAGGCGCTGCTTCAGACCGGTGAGGTGAACGCACAGCAGGTGACGGTCGTTCGCGGCCCGCTCGCGGCGTGGGACGCGCCTGGCGATGTGCGCGTGCTCGACCGTCCGTCAAACCTGATGGAGATGCTGTGCGACTACGACCTCGTCTGCACGTCGTTTGGCCTCACGGCTTTGGAGGCCGCAGCCGCTCGGTGCGCAGTGGTTCTTCTGAACCCCACCCGTTATCACGCCCGGCTGGGAAAACGGGTGGGATTTACTGACGTTGGGGTGGTTCGGGTGAACCGGCGAGCGCTTGGTCTGGCTCTCAGCGATCCGGCGCTGGGGCTGAAGTCTGCGGCGCTGGTCGACCGACGGGCGTCGCAGAGCCTTGCCCGTACCATTGCGCGCATAGCCCAGGCACCGCCCGCGCGCTGCCCGATCTGCCGACGCCCCGGCGGGGAGCCGATCTTTCGCGACGCGGACCGAAGTTTTTATCGCTGTTCCTGCGGGGTGCTGTTTCGTACCGCGTTCACCGATCCAGGTATTGCGTACGATGAGGCGTATTTTTTCGAGGAGTATCGAGCGCAATACGGGCGTACTTACCTGGAAGACTTTGCCCACATCCGCGTACTCGGTCTGGCGCGTGCGCGGCGTGTGATGCGTGCTCACAAGCCTCCGAAACAGGCACGGAGTGCAAAGCCACGGCTGCTCGATATCGGTTGTGCCTATGGCCCGTTCCTCGACGCCGCACAGCACAGCGGATTCGCCTGTTCCGGACTCGACGTGGCAACC
The DNA here is from genome assembly GCA_007693485.1 of Spirochaetaceae bacterium. Taxonomy (GTDB): domain Bacteria; phylum Spirochaetota; class Spirochaetia; order DSM-27196; family PWMO01; genus PWMO01. The sequence continues at coordinate 53,342 of REDM01000216.1, read as the reverse complement.
GCGGCGGTACGACACGTTCGCGATGTGGTGGGAATACCGGCGGTGGCGGGATCGATTTCAGACCCCTCCGTTCGCGATCGGTGGAAGCCCGGCGACCTCGACGCGGTAACGATGTGGTACGTAATTGAACACATCGATGACCTGCGTCCGCTCCTCCGGTGGGTTCAACGGACGGTCGCACCGGGAGGGGTATTTGCATTTGCTACGCCGAACGCACGGGGGATTTCGGGGAGGCTCGATCGAAGCGCATTCCTCCGAATGGGGCCGCGCGATCACGTCACGGTCTGGACGCCGACTGCCGCACGACGGGTGCTCCGGCGCTTTGGTTTTCACGTGGTGCGGGTTGTGGTGACGGGACACCACCCTGAACGATTTCCAGGATGCGGGGCTGTACGGCCCGGAACCGTTGCCTATCGGCTGCTTCTTGGTGCGAGTCGGCTGCTGCGGCTGGGGGACACCTTTGAGGTGTACGCTCGTCGTCGGGAGGAGCGGGAGTGAGAGCGCCGAGTGCGCCCCATATTCTGATTCTTGGCGCCGGCGTCATGCAGCTGCCCGCCCTCCAAATCGCGAAGCGCGAGGGCTGGACCGTGGCGGTGGTTGACGGCAATGCGCACGCGGCAGGGCGGAACCTCGCCGATACCTTTGGCCACGTGGATCTCCGGGACCGCGACGGCCTGGTGGTGTGGGCAAACGCTTATCGGCAGCGCCATCGACTCGACGGCGTATTCACCGCGGGAACCGACTTCTCAACCTCAGTCGCGTATGTCGCGGAGCAGCTCGGATTGCCGGGAATACCGTTCGAAACGGCACGGGATGCGTCCGACAAAGAGCGGATGCGGCAGCGATTTGCCGAAGCCGGAGTTCCCTCAACTCCTTTTTTTGCGGTACGTGACGAGATCGACCCCAGTCTGCTTTCGTCGAAGGCCCGGGAGATTGGATTTCCGGTGGTGGTCAAACCGGTTGACAACATGGGCGCGCGCGGCGTAGTGCGCATCGATACTGGAGACCGACTTGCGCACGCGGTGAAAGAAGCGCGGCGTTACAGCGGCGACGGTCGCGTCCTCGTGGAACGGTTCATTGATGGCCCCGAGTTCAGCATCGACGCCGTGGTACACAATGGCGAGGTGGTGATCTGCGGGGTAGCGGACCGGGATATCCGGTTTCCTCCGTGGTTCATCGAGATCGGGCATACCATGCCGACAAATTGTCAACCAGCACTGCGTCGTGAGCTCGAACGAGTATTCAGCCTTGGCGTTCGAGCCCTCGGGATTACCAGTGGGGCAGCCAAGGGGGACGTCTTTCTGAGTCCGCATGGCCCGGTCATCGGTGAGATCGCGGCGCGCCTGTCGGGCGGCTACATGTCGGGTTGGACCTATCCCTACTCGAGCGGAATCGAGCCGACGCTGGCGGCCATGCGGATTGCACTTGGACTTCCGCCCGGCGATCTGGTACCGGTTCGCGAGTACGTTTCTGCGGAGCGAGCGCTTCTGTCCATTCCCGGCATTGTCCGCGAGGTGGAGGGGTTCGACCGCGCGCGGTCGATTCCCGGCGTTCGCGACGTATTCGAGCGGGTGGTCGCAGGCGACCGTGTTGTGTTTCCGCGTAATAACGTAGAGAAGTGCGGGAACGTAATCGCCTCCGCGAAGACGAGATCGGCGGCGCTTGAGGCCGCGCTCCAGGCAATCCGTGCGATTTACATCCGTTTGGAACCGGCAGTGGACGAAACGGAACGGTTTCTCTGGGGAAACGTTGCCCAGGAAGGGCAGGAGCCCGACGGAGGAGGGGGTTCGATGCACGCCGGCGCCTTCTATCCAGGCATCGCCGCTTCTTCCGTCGCCCTGCCGCGTATCGGTACAAAATCCGACTCCGGGAGCAGTGCCGACGCGCAGGTTGGTGCGCAGGTGGATTACTGCGGACGAACGCTGTCGGAGACCCTCTCTGTGCTCCGACACTGTGCAGGGTTTCCGCTGCTCTCGGAGCTTCCGTACGATGCGCCGGGTAGACGACGTTTCTGGTCAGCGGTGGCCCGAGGCGGACTTCAGGGCGGACGGTTTTTTCTCGATACTATACATGAGGATCCAACGGCCCGGGAGAGAGTGTGTTTCGCATAATGAAGCTATGTGCCATCGCTGTGACGCTTTTTCTCTTCGCGCTGGGTGCGTTACCCGCGGCAGACGCGCGAGAGACAACCCTCGACCAGATCATGACGGAAACCGGCGCTCGCCTGCAGTGGGATCCCATGCGCGAGGTGGGCGCCCTCTGGAGGGGGAACACTCGCATCTCATTTCGACCTGGTGCTGATTCAGCGCTTGTCAACGCGAGCGAGCAGATCGCGGTTCGTGTCTCACGTGGCGAAGATGGGGGGCTTTCGTTCGATCACGACGGCGCCGAGCGGATCATCGCGCGGCTTCGTCCACAAGCGGCCCCCGAGCAGCGACGGGTTGCGGCCATCTTCATCGATCCGGGACACGGCGGACGCGATCCGGGCACGATCGGGCGGCATCGGATTGACGGGGAGCTCTTCGAGATTCAGGAAAAACAGATCGTTCTCGATGTATCTCACCGGCTTGCACGCCTGCTCGAAACGGCCTTTCCCGATCGTCAGGTTGTCATGTCGCGCAGTGACGACCGCTTTCTCACCCTCGAACAGCGTACCGCGCTGGCGAACGCCATTCCGCTGGAACATAACGAAACCGTGCTCTTTGTATCCATTCACGCCAACGCTTCGCTGAACAGTCGTGCCCGTGGTGTTGAAGTGTGGTATTTGACACCGGAGTTCCGACGGCGCGATTTGATTGATCCATCACGAGTCGGGGTGTCGGATCCCGGTGTACTTACGATCCTGAACACCATGCGCGAAGAGGAGTTCACCATCGAGAGCGTGCTCCTTGCGCGCAACATCCTCGCCGGGCTGTACAGCGAGGTCGGTGCACACAGTCCCAACCGCGGGATCAAGCAAGAGGCGTGGTACGTTGTGCGCGAGGCCCGAATGCCGTCGGTTCTCGTGGAACTGGGATTTGTTACCAATCAGGAAGAAGCACTCAATCTCGCCGACGACGCGTACTTGCAACGGCTCGCGCATGGCATTTATAATGGCATCGTGAACTTCGTAGCAGGTTTCGAGAACTGACGTCGGCAGGGTATCGGGTGAATTTCAATACGCATAAGCCTCTCTTTATCATTTCATTCCTCTTTCTGGTCGCTCTGGTCACTTCGATCGTCTGGCTCGTGGTGGACACCCGTGGCAGCATTGAACGAGTGCTGTTCTTTCCCGGAACGCTGGAGGCGGGACTGCAGGGCGAGCCGCGGTTAATGCCGCGGCACCGCAACATGGACCGCGATGTGAGAGTGCTGATCGACGAAATTGTGCTGGGACCTTCGGTTCTGGGCTTCACTCGGGTGGTTCCCCGCGACACGCGGGTTCGCTCGGTGATGATTCGCAGAGGAATCGCGTATATCGACCTGGACGGTGGGTTTCTCGCAGGTCAGCAATTTTTGATGCTCTCCGTTGAAGACGCGCTTGATGCGGTGCGTCACACGGTACAATTCAATTTCCGCCGGATTGCAACGGTCGTCATCACCATAGACGGTCAGATCCCCGGACAGCCGGTCTTTGAGGTAGGTTTGACCGTTCCCCGTTTGTACGATGGAAATCGTAAAAAGGGCATTGACAACCGGGAAAGCATCACTATAATTTGAGGTGGCATTCTTTCGAGAAAACAACGGATTTTGCGGAAAAGGAGCAAGGAATGAGACGGTTCTTCATTCTTGTTGTCAGCCTGCTCGTGCTGGTAAGTTTTACGGCAGTAGCTGAACAAGCGGTTTTGATCGATTTTTCCCAGCTGATAGCTGACTGGCCGGCCGACAACCCCACCAACAACGAAGCGACAATTTTCGACTTCAGCGCAACGGCGGGAACCGGTTTCACCGAAGAAGAGCGCATGATGATGCGCACCTCGCTGGCGATCGAGAACTGGGAAGTTCGCCTTGCGCCATCGTCACGGTACGTTCGCCTGCAGGCAGAGAGTTTCACTCGTCAGGCCTTCGTGCGTGAGAACGCCAACCGGTTTGCCGGTGAAGCGGTCTTGGGTATACGTGCCAACTTTCCTACTGGGCGGTTTAACTCCTGGGCACTCGTGGCTCCTCCCTTTGAGATTCCTGCGTACGAAGATGCAACGGTCATCGAAGGTGACGGTACCATCGTGACGCCGCAGGACGAAGAGGGGCGCGGTCGCAAGTTCGACGGGTTTGGCGTGGTGAAAAACGTGGGAACGCTTCGGTCGCTTTCCATGAACGTGCACGGACTGAACTTTCCGCACGGGATTTCAGTGATCCTCCGGGACGAAACCTTCCGCGACCATGAGATTTTCCTCGGGTACCTGAATTTCGACGGTTGGCGGACGCTTGAGTGGAGAAATCCCAACTACATTACCGATGTACGAAACCGTTCGCTTCGTGGTGCACCGCTCTACCCGAACCTTTCGCCAATGGTGAAACTGATCGGTATCCGCATCTACCGTGACGCGGAAATGACCGGTGGTGACTTTATCACCTACATCAAAGACATCAACATCACCTTCGATCGGGCCGTACTCGAACTCGAGCGCGATATCGACGACGAGGCCGTCTGGGGCATCCTGCAGCAGCGTGAAGCAGCGCGACGCCGGGCCGAGCTGCAGCGTGTCGGTAATATGCAGATCCTGCGGTTCCTCGAACAGCAGCGCATGTTTGTCGAAGACGACATCTAAGCTCCGCTCCATCCTGCAACGAATACAACCCCGGGAATCATTCCCGGGGTTTTTTTGTGTGTGCTGCGCTGCCTTACTGCGCATTACCACAAGGTGTGGGTATTGCCACAAAGCTTGGTGAAACAGCGTCTCAATCCAAACTACTGGTGTGGCACCTCACCGTTCTGAGCGTCGCTGATCGGCCGGTGGGACCATGTGGGCGTGATGGAGATTGGCGGTGATCGTGGGAGTGGGAGGCTACGGAAGAGCGGCAGCACGGAAAAACGTGCTGCCATGTACACGGGAGTCGAACGGGAACTTGACGTCATACCCCCGTGTGAGCAACCGTTCGAGCCCGCTGTTGGCGCCTGGTGGAGTTTTCACCAAGCTTCGGGGCAGATTCAGCGCTCTGCCATTCCAAACAAACGGCGGGTGTTATCGTAAATCTGTTCGGCCACCTGCTCGATCGGCTCTTCGCGAAGCTCGGCAATGAACTGGGCGGTCTCGATCAGGTACGAAGGGCGGTTCCGCTTGCCGCGGTGGGCAGATGGAACCATGAAGGGGCTCTCGGATTCAATGAGAATGCGATCAAGCGGCATGTTCCTTGCGGTCTCGTGGAGGTTTCGCGCGTTGCGGTACGTCACGTTGCCGGCAAACGAGATGAAGAGGTTTATCTCGAGCGCTTCCTGCGCATAGGTCCAGTCTTCAGAGTAGCAGTGCAGGACACCACCTTTGCGAGGAATTCGATCTTTGAGGATGTCAAGCACATCACGCCCGGCGTCGCGATTATGGATTACCACCGGGAGATCGAGTTTGTCCGCAATTTCGAGCTGTCGGATGAATAACTCGATCTGGGAGTCCTTATTTCCGAACTTGCGATAATAGTCCAGACCAATTTCGCCAATGGCTACCACCCGGTCAAGGCGGCTTCCTTCCAGGATCTTGGTTTCCCAGTCTTTGCCGGGATTGGTAACTTCCGATGGCGAAACCCCAACCGCGTGGTACACGTGAGACGCGGTCACCAGGTTTTCGTGAATCTGAAAAAAGTCGCGGAGGTTGTTACAAATGCTGAGGATGCCTTCGACATGGGCCTGTCGGGCTTCCTGGACAATAATCAGTTGTTCTATCGGGTCCTCGTTAATCAACCCGATATGGGCGTGCGAGTCAAACAGTTTCATTCATTGCTTCCGTGTGGCGAAGAATCGCGTGTGTTCGGTATTTCTTCTGGGAAGGGTAGCACATTCCTGATACGCCGTCAACGCGTTTGACAAAGGCCCTCCTGCGTGATACTGTGGGATTCGGTGCGAAGGGGAAATACTTTGTCGCCATATGGGTACGCTCTCGAAACAATCTGCAGGACCATCAGGAAGGATAAGATTTGTTGACTCGAGGAGCGGGCATTTTTCGGGGATTCTTCCGCGCGGTGGGCTCGGTATTCAGCCGGCTGGCTGAACTGACTCGCAGACGGTTTACCATCATGCTCATTCCGCATTCTGAGCGGAAGGGGCTTAATTTTCAGCTGAATGCGTTCGTTCTGGCCGGGATCGTCGCGGTATTGCTCCTCGGAATGCTCGGATTTTTTTATTATGCAACCATCTATACCGGGAACGTGCGCCTCGCCTCGTCGCGCGCACGAGATCTGGAGTCATCGGAGCAGCAGCTCGATTCGCTGGTGAATGAAATCGCCGAGGTGCTTCGCGTTGCGCAACTTTTTGACCAGACCTTGCAGCAGACTGCGGAGCGTCTGGGGACGGCCCGCGAAGTGGCGTCCGATGGGCAGAGAATCGGCAGCGGTGACCTGTCGGAAATCCGCGGAATTCAGGAGATTGAGCCGGGACAGTTACCCGAGGTCCGCGAACTCCAGTCCGTGGCAGCCCTCTTGGGCACCTCCGTAGAGCCACTTTCGCAGATTCGTTCACTGTTACAGGAGCGCAAAGCGCTTCTCGCTGATTTGCCAAACCTCTGGCCGGTTGCCGGGGGGCGGGGGCGGATCACGCGCCGTTTTGGCCCTAACATTCATCCTATCACCAATGAGTGGTTTCTCAGTCGTGGCGTTGTGATCACCGACTCACTCGGCGTCCCGGTGGTGGCCAGTGCGAACGGAAAGGTCACCGAGTTGGGCTTTGACCCTAACTACGGTCTGTACGTTTGGGTCCGGCACAAGTACGGGTTTCGGACACGATACTCGCACTTGCAGACCATTACGGTCATCGAAGGACAAGAGGTGTTCCAGGGACAACGAATCGGAACGCTGGGAAGCAGCGGAGTTGCTACCTCACCAAATCTGGATTTTCAGATCTGGTTGGGAACCGACGTGGTTGATCCTGCTGCATTTCTCCAGATTGCGCATTCACCGGTTCGGGTCCGCGCCAGCAGCCGATAATCAGGTAATAAACGAGGCAGGTTCATGAAGTATTCGGCTGAAGACAACTTCATCAATTCCATCGTCGGTGAAGGCACCCATTTTCGCGGTCAACTCGAGCCTGCTGGGCTGCTTCGCATCGATGGCGATTTTACCGGTTCGATCCGATCCGGGGGTAAGGTGCTCATCGGCAAGCGGGGGCGGGCTGACTGCTCGATTGAGGCGGCAACCGTCGTCATTGGCGGCGTCATTCGTGGCAGTGTCTACGCGTCCGAGAAGGTCATCGTGCTTTCAACCGGTCTGGTACTCGGAAACATCTATTCGCCTCGCCTGGTCGCCGAGGAAGGGGTACTGATGGATGGAGAGTTCTCCATTCGCGGCGATCAGGCAGCCGAGGAACCACTTCCGGTACGGACCAAGCCGATGCGCACCAACTCGTTTCTCACGACGCCGGAGCCGGTGGACACGGCAGCCCGCAGCACGCTTCACTACTCGCTTCAAGCCAGGGTGTAGGTGCTTCCATGGCCCGCATCGAGAGCGATGGCCTGTCGGGATATCGTCCAGGGGAGAGAACCCGGCGAGGACGCGATACACGGCCGGGTGAGCGCACCGAAGGGATCTTTCCGTCGCTATTCGAGCAGCAGGTAGAGGCCCACAACCCGGTGCTTCCCGATGCGGCTCCACTGGAGTCACTGGAAGAGGCGCACGAGATGCTGGACCGTATCCACCAGATTGGTGATCGGTTGAGCAGGGAGCAGACGTTTTCCCGCCTGCGCGAGTATCGAGAGGCGGTGCGTGGATTTCTCGGTCGTGTTGTTGCATCGGGAGTCGGAATCGAGGAACACACGTCAGGGACTAATGTGCTGAACCGCAAGCGCTTCACCCTGATCCGCGTCATCGATCAACGGCTCGACCGCCTTGCGGCGGGCATGGTACAGACGCAGCAGTCACAGCTTGAGTTATTGCAGAAGGTAGAAGAGATCCAGGGGCTTCTGGTGGACCTTTTTCACTAGTATGGTCCGGAAGGGGAAGAGGTATGGCAATTGAATCCATCGTATCTGAACAGGATACGTTACAGCGAGCGGATGGAGAATCACACGGCTCGGACGCATATGAGGCCGGTGGCCAGGAGATAACCGCGGAGATACCCGGCGGTTCGCTCTTTCTGGCTCGAGTGCTGCACAGCGGCGAGACGGAGCTCTGCAGCAATTCTGCCGATGCGCTTCGGCGTAATGATCTCATCATCATCTCGACGAAACACGGAAAAGACATCGCGTGTGTTCTCGGTCCCGTCTCGGAGCAGAATGCCGGAGCGTGGAAAGAGGTTCAACACGTGGAGCGCGTTGCGACTCCAACCGACATCTCCCGGTACGAAGAGAATCTCCGGCGTGAGTCTCACGCGTTTGAGATCTGCCGGCATCGCATCATGAGCCGCCGCCTCGACATGAAGCTGGTTTCCGCGCACTACCTGCTGGAGGAGCCGAAGCTGCTGTTTTTCTTCACCGCCGAAGGACGGATCGACTTTCGTGATCTGGTCAAAGATCTCGTCGGTGAGTTCCGCATTCGAATTGAGTTGCGCCAGATCGGCGTGCGTGATGAATCGCGGGTGGTTGGCGGTATCGGCGTCTGCGGGCGTGCGCTCTGCTGTAATTCTGTCAGCGATAAACTCAGTCCGGTTTCCATCAAGATGGCCAAGGTGCAGAACCTGAGCCTCAACTCCATGAAGATCTCGGGTCCGTGTGGGCGCCTGCTCTGCTGCCTGGCGTACGAGCACGATCTGTATCTCAGCGAGAAGCAGCGCTTTCCCGAAGAAGGGAACCGAATCCCCTACGATGACACGGTGTTTCGGGTCGTTGAGGTAAACATTGTATCGCGGACTGTTCGGCTTGCTGGTGAGGACGGGAGGTTTCTCGCGCTCCCAATCTGTCGTTTCGAGCGCGAAGCGGACAAGAAAAAGTGGCGCATCCTGGATCACGACTGCAGTAACTGCGAATCCGCGGCGGAGTAACCGGTTCGTTCCTGTCTGGCGGCGAGGCCGTTCACGGCTCGTACTGAAGCCGATAGAGATTGGCGTAGAGGCCCCGTGCCGCGAGCAGCTCTTCGTGGCTGCCCTGTTCAACCAGTTCACCCCCGGACAGGACGAGGATGCGGTCGGCGTGCTTGATGGTCGAAAGGCGATGGGCGATTACGAGTGATGTGCGTCCGGCAAGCAGGGTGCTGATTCCAGCCTGAATCAACCGTTCGGTTTCCGTGTCGATGTTGGCGGTTGCCTCGTCCAGGATGATCACCCGTGGATCGTGGGCGAGCACGCGGGCAAAGGCGATCAACTGTCGCTGCCCCGTCGAAATATTGGTTGCCCCCTCTTCGAGGACCGTTTCGTAGCCATTGGGCAGTGCGCGGATGAAACTGTCCGCCTGAACCGTCCGCGCCGCTTCCCGGACTCGCTCATCGCTGATATCAGCCCCAAGTCGGATGTTTTCTGCCACCGTCTCACTGAACAGAAATACATCCTGAGCGATCGGTTGAACCGTCGCGCGCAACTCGGCGAGGGGTATGTCACGGATGTTGGCGCCGTCGAGGCGAATCGTCCCACGGTCCGCATCCCACAATCGGGTGACCAGATTCGCGATGGTGGTTTTGCCTGCGCCGGTATACCCGACAATCGCAACGCTCTGTCCCGGCTCGACGGTAAAGCTGAGATCACGAAGCACGGGCTCACCCGCGCGATAGGCAAAGGAGACGGTTTCGAACTCAACCCGGCCCAAGACCGGCTGAGCCAGCGTCAACGCCCCACGGTCTTCCATTCGGTCAACTGCGTCGAGCAGTTCGAACACCCGCTCGCTACCGGCCATTGCGCTCTGTAGAATGACGAAGCGGTCCGAAATATCCATCAGCTGCTGATAGAAGCGCTTTGCCAGATCGATGAAGGCAATCAGAATTCCCAGCGACACGACGCCAAGCGACAAAAACTGCGCCCCCATAAACACAATGATCGCAAGCGACACCGAGGAGAGGAGGTCGACGATGGGACGAAACACCGCAAACACGTACATCTCTGAGAGACTCGCCTGCATCAGCTTGTCATTATTCCGCGCAAACTCGCGGCCAACCTGCACCTCACGGACAAACATCTGCACCACCGGCATTCCCGAGACGTGTTCGGCGATGAAGGCGTTGACGCGGGAGACCCAGCGGCGTACCTCCCGAAAGGCGTCGCGCGCTTTCTTGCGAAATACCAGCGTGAAGAACAGTACCGGCGGGAGGGTGGCGATGGTCACCGCCGCCATGCGTGGACTGAGCAGGAACATGGTGACGATGACGCCGGCCATGATCGCGAAGTTCTTGAGCAGGTTGACCACCACGTTGGTGAAGAGTTCGTTGATTGTCTCAACGTCGTTGGTCAGACGAGTCACCAGTTTTCCCACCGGATGGCCGTTGAGAAACGAGAGCGACTGGTGGAGGGTGTGGTCGAAGAGTTGCAGCCGCATATCCTTCATGACTCCCTGTCCGACCGACGCCATCAGGTAGACCTGAATGAAGGCGGTGAACAGTACGGTTACCAGCAGCGAGAGAAATACGGCGGCAAGACGGGTGATTCCGCGCAGATCGTGTGCGCGAAGTGCCAGCCGCGTTGGTGCGTCAAGGCCGCGGGCAACGTCTGCCGGAATCGCCGCGTGGGTCTGTGACCGCTCAATACGCTCCGGGTTGGCATCAACGGCGGCGGCGGTCTCAGGATGGTCCACCGGGGTCACCCAGTACTGCTCTTCACTCAAGAGATCCTGCTCACGTAACGCTCGCTGCACTCCGGCGGGTATCTCCTTGAGGTCAACCTCCAGAACGTACGCCCATGGACCGATCACCGTGCCCGAGCGCTCGACCGCGTCGCGAAGCGGCGCGTGCTCGGCAACACGGTCCAACGGCGCACGGCGCCAGACGGCGACGAGGTGCCGGTCAACGGCGCGCTGCAGGACAATCGGAAGCAGCAATTCAGATGCGGTAGAGAGTGAGAGCGCAACCAACGCAAACACCACCATGATGCGGTACGGCTTCAGATACCGAAGGAGCCGGCGGACTACCACGGGATTGTAGCCGATGGTTACTTTCTCGTTTTCCTGCAACACCGGTTCAGCCATCGTGCCCCCGCGCGTGCTTGCGCTCTATCTGCTGCAGATCGTAGATCTCCCGGTAGAGACCTCCCTGCGCGAGGAGTTCGGCGTGGTTTCCGCGCTGCGCGATGCGGCCGTGGTCCATCACGATGCAGAGGTCGGCGTGCTGAAGGGCGGAAATCCGGTGTGAGATCAGTATCGTGCTCTTGCCTTTGCGAAACGCAAGGATGGCCTTGAGGATGCGCTCTTCACTTTCGGTATCCACGGCGGAGAGCGCATCGTCGAGAATCAGAATATCGGGATTCTTGGCGAGCGCACGCGAAATGGCGACGCGCTGTTTCTGCCCGCCCGACAGCGTGACACCGCGCTCACCCACCACCGTCTGGTATCCCTCGGAGAGCACGCCGATGTCCCGGCTGATGGTAGAGATGTCGGCCACGCGGGTGAGCTCCTCATCGCTGAGCTCATCAACGGCAAACCCGATGTTCTCCCGGATGGTTGCCGAGAACAGAAAGGTATCCTGGGGCACGATGCCGAAGAGGCTTCGCAGCACCCCAAGATCGTAATCTCGTACGTCGACTCCCCCCACAAACACCGTATTCTCGGGTGGGTCGATCAGGCGGGGGAGGGTGCGAATAAGGGTCGACTTGCCGGAACCGGTGCGCCCGAGGATGCCGAGCATCGTTCCCTGCGGAAGGTCGATACTCACCCCATCGAGGGCCGGCTCGCCGGCATCGGGGTGGACCACGGTGAGATTGCGAATTGAGAGATCGATCGACGAGACTTTCTGATGGGCGCCGACCATGGAGACGATCTGCGGGGGCTCCTTGAGGATGGCGTTGATTCGAGCGAGTGATGCGGCACCACGAGCCAGGACGTTGACCGTGAATCCCGCCCCAAGCATGGGCCAGGCGAGCATGGCGAGGTAGCTCATCGTGGCAACGAAGTCTCCGGGTGAGATCGCTCCGGCAATCACCTGTTCACCGCCAAACCGCAGCAGCAGCAGGGTGGTCAATCCCGAGAGAAAGGCGACGAAGGGAAAGAAGAGTCCCCAGACACGGATGTAGTTCAGATTCTTGCGACGGTAATCGAGGTTCACGTCTTCGAAGCGCTTCAGAAAATGGGGCTCTTTCACAAAGGACTTGATGACGCGGATCCCCGCGATGCTCTCCTGTGTGCGTTCGCTCAGATGGGAGAACCCTTCCTGCACCTCGCGAAAGAGCCGCGTGACCACCCGACCGGCGAAGATAATCATCACCGTGATGAACGGAAGAGGAATGATCGTAATGGCGGCAAGCCTGGCATTGGAGCTGAAGAGGATGACCAGGATTGCAAGCGTCATGAATACGCCGTCAATGAACGCAACCAGTGCGATTCCGGTTGCCATGCGGATGGCGTTCATGTCGTTGGTGGCCCGGGCCATGATGTCGCCGGTCTTGGCACCCGCGTAGTACCGCGGCGAAAGGAGCAGCAGATGTTCGAAAAGCCGTCCGCGCAGCTCCGCTTCAATCCGGCGTGACGCACCATGAATGAAGTAGCGCCATCCAAATCGCCCCAACCCAATCACCACTGCCAGTCCCGCCAGGGCAAGCATCAATCGGCCGACCTCTGCAACGGCAAACCCACCCTCGACCATGATGTCAATGGCGCGCCGGACAAACTGGGGAATCACCAGCTGTCCACCGGAGGTAACGATCAGGCAGAGAACGCCAAAGAAATAGTGCCACCGGTATCGGTAGGCGTAGGGTACGAGGGTTCGATATTCCCGGAAGCTGTCAGCCACGATGCCACTCGTCGATCTGAGCGCGAACAGCGTCTTCTGATGCCTGGACCGCATTGGTCACCGAGGACTTGCCGCCGTCCACGGGGAACACCCCGACAATCCGCACTCGAAAGACGGCGTTCTTCGCCGTGGCCGAGAGGTCAACCAGCCGGGAGAAGCGGTATCCCCCGTCGATCGCGACGGCAACGATTGGGATGGGAGCCGCAGCGAGCACGCGACGGACGGCACCCGCTTGAAACGGCAGCACCTCGCCGGTGCGGGATCGGGTCCCCTCGGCGAAAATCACGGGGCAGATACCCGACCGCGTGCGGCGTGCGAGCAGATCAAGCGTACGCATGGTTTGATCCCGGTTCCCTTTGCGGTCAATCAGGGCGTGTCGTTGCACGCGCAGCACCGAGGAGACGCCGGGAAACCATCGCCCGAGTTCCTTCTTGGCGACAAAGCGGATCGGATGGTCGGGGAAGGCGAGCTTGACGGCAACGATATCGACTACCGACTGGTGATTTACCACCACCGCGAAATGGCCGGGAAGGGGACCGACCGATCGACGATCCACCTTGATGCGCAGCCCAAGATAGACGTGAGCGATTGCGAAGAGGGAGGCAGCCATGTAGTGGATTTTTCGATCGACGTACCGTTGCCCCCACCGGTAACTGAACAGAACACGAAGCTTGATCTGAAGGTCCCAGTGGAAGAGTTTTGCTAGCAGACAGACAACGAATATGACTGAAGACATGAACGAATCCGGATGCTCCCAAATCTGTGCCTTTCCGTTGTACCCCAATCGAAAAAAAAACACAAGCTTGGAAACACCCGAGGCTGCCCCCTTCAACCCGGCCGCATCGCACGTTGGGTTGACAGGCGCCGCGACATTTGATAGCTTTCCAACTCACTACACAGTAATGTGTTCGATATCAACAGGGGGATTTCCGATTGATTGTCAAAGGATCGGCGGCAAAACGCCATAGACAGAGTGAAGCGGCTCGCATTCGAAACAAGGCGCAGCGCAGCAAGGTCCGCACCAGTGTGCGGCGGTTTCTTGAGGCGGAGAAGGCACACGACCCAGCCGCAGCCAAAACTGCGTTTGACACCGCGATCAAACTCATTGACACCGCGGCCCAGAAGGGCGTCTATCACCGGAACACGGCGGCTCGTACCAAGTCGCGTCTGCAGAAACGACTGAACGCACTGGGCGAGTAAACTGGATCCCGCTCGGGACTGAGAGGGTAGCCGTGGCAAACAACAAACTCACCAAAGCGGAAATTGTCGACACGATTTCCGAACAGGTCGACGTCAGCAAAAAAGACATCCAGGCGATCATAGACAGCTTTTTCACCCACGTAAAAGCTGCCCTGCTTGAGGATCGTGTGGTGGAATTCCGCGGATTCGGCACCTTTGAAGTACGCACCCGAAAAGGCAGGGACCGCGCGCGAAACCCGAAGACCGGCGAGACGGTGAGCGTGCAAGACCACGGGGTTGTGGTATTTCGCCCGGGGAAAGAGCTGAAGGACGCTGCGTGGGATCTTCGCGAGTGAATCGGTCGCGGTCGCGCGATACGCCCGCATTGCGGCCCGAGCACGACCAGAATCGCCGCCAGATCGCGGATTTTGGAATTCAGATCGCACTGATCTCTCTCGGGGCCCTGGTCTTTTCGCTCGCCCACCCAAGCTTTCTCTCCGACAACGGGTTCGGCCTTCTCGGGTTCCTCGCCTTCGTTCCCGTGTTTGTTGTTGTTCATCGAAGCAGCTGGCGGGGGATTGCCCTCTACGGACTGCTGTACGGCTTTGTCGCGTACGCAACCCATAACTACTGGCTGCTGAACTTTCATCCACTGTCCATCTTTATCGTTCCCGTGATTTACGCGGTCTACTTTGCGGTTCTCTTTCCGTTGCTCAAGGCTGCTGATTCACTCTTTCCGCGACACGGCTATCTCGTGCAGCTGGTTCTCTGGTTGGCGTACGAGTACCTTCGGACGCGCGGCTTTCTGGGCTACGCATACGGCATCAGCGGCTACACCATGTACCGATTTCCGACCTTCATTGCGATCTCAGATATCTTTGGCGTCTGGGGCGTGAGTGCACTGGTGCTCTTTCCTTCGGTGCTGCTTGGCGATGCGCTCAAGAATGGCTGGGAGGGGGCGCGACGCGTACTCTACGGCCGGCGTGTTCCCGTTGCAATCTACTCCGCGCTGGTTATCGTCACCCTCGCGTACGGCGTCGCATCACGGGTTGACTACTCGCAGTCGCGTATGTGGCGGGTGGCCCTCGTTCAGCAGAACGTCGATCCGTGGCAAGGCGGAGTCTCTGCGTATCGGCAGTCGCTGGATATTCTGATCAGACAGAGCAGACTCGCCATGGAGCACGATCCAGAGATCGTGATCTGGAGCGAGACTTCGTTTGTGCCCTCAATCAACTTCCACACGCGCTTTCGTACCGATCCAGAGTCCTTTGCACTGGTGAGAGAGCTCATCACCTTTCTCACGGCACAGGACGTACCCTTTGTCATCGGGAACAGCGACGGGCGAATGGTGCGGCGCGCCGACGGGTCCATGGAGCGCGCGGACTACAACGCGGTCCTGCTCTTTGAGGACGGTTCCGTCGTTGATACGTACCGCAAAATCCACCTCGTGCCGTTTACCGAGCACTTTCCCTATCAGCGAGCCTTTCCGTGGCTCTACCGGCTGCTGGTGGAAAACGAGACCACCTTCTGGGAAGCGGGGGATGAGTATGTGATCTTTGAAGCCGCCGGCGTGCGATTCGGCACTCCGATCTGCTTTGAGGATACATTCGGGTACCTTTCTCGTACCTTCGTGCGCGAGGGAGCGGAGGTCATGGTCAACCTCACCAACGACTCCTGGGCCAACTCGGTCGCCGCGGCGATGCAGCACATGGCGATGGCGGTGTTTCGGGCAACGGAAAACCGTCGCACCATGGTACGGAGCACGAACGGGGGAATGACCACCATCATCGATCCCAACGGGAAGATTCTCGATCTGTTCCCCGCTTTTGTTGAGGGCTACCTGATCGGCGAGGCACCGGTATACACCGACCGTACTACGATCTACACTCGATTCGGCGACTGGTTTGCGTGGCTGATGGTAGCGCTTGCGCCGCTTCTGCTGCTCTCCGGCGCGGGCTCCGCGCTGATTCGTCGACGGCACTCCGCTTGATTGACAAGCGCGGGTACATCTGAAAAAATGAAGAACCAAGGAACGCATATGAACCGCAAAGGCAAGATCCTGATCGTCGATGACGAACCGATCAACCTCGATTTTTTTGACGTCATGCTTTCAAAGCTCGGGTTTGTCGTTGAGCGCGCGCAGGATGGCGAAGAGGCCCTCGAGCGGGTCCGGCAGGGAAAACCCGACCTCGTGATTCTTGATAACATCATGCCCAAGATGAGCGGGTGGGACGTGACGCGCGCTATCAAACAGTCGCCTGAGTTCGCAGACTTGGCGGGCACTCCGATCATCATGTTCTCCGCACTCGACGACGTCAAAGACAAGATCGAAGGGTTTGAACTCGGCATCGAGGACTACATCACCAAGCCGTTCAATTTCTCCGAGGTGCTCGCTCGAATCAAGGCAATCCTTCGAAGCAGGGAGTTATCGCATCAGGTCATAGAGCGCGAGCGACGTATCGCGGTGATCGAGTCGCTCAACAGCTCGCTTGTCTACTTCACACAGCATCTGCGCGAGCCGGTCCTCGATATCGTTCGCGCGGCCAAGACTCTCGATCCCACAGATTCGGCCGCGGTGCAGGCATTTGTTGAACTGGTTCGCACAGAGACCGAGGCGACCCTGGCATCGCTGGATGGGTTGGAAGAAGAAATTACCGAACTGCAGGGGAAGGGTGACGAGATCAAAGAGCGCGAGATTACGCTTGATGCGCTCGAGGCCAAGTACCAGAAACACTTCGAACAGTATCACAAAAGCCTGCAGGACGGGGGAGTTCGAGGTTGATCAGTGAACAGATGCGACAGGTGCTGGATCTTTTCGCTGAGGGCCGTAATCAGTACAAGCTGATGGAGTTTGACGCCGCGCTCTCCTGTTTCGAGAAGGCGCTCGAACTGAAACCGGATGACGGGCCTTCGCGTGTCTACGCGGAGCGGTGTCGAATCTATGTCGATCATCCACCGGCCGAAGACTGGGACGGTGTCTTCGTAATGACAACCAAGTAGCGCGCGTACCATGAAGGCAAAACGAAAGACCGAAGAACCGAAGCCAACAGTCCCCCGTACGGCAACACGACTGGGGCGAAACGTAAGCCTGAAAGGAACCCTCCGGTTCCGGGACTCGGTCCGCGTGAGCGGCCGTCTCGAAGGCGAAATCATTTCCGACGGGTTCCTCTACGTGGAAGAGGGTGCCGAGGTAAGGGCCGATGTCCGGGTTGGCTCCGCGGTGATCGCCGGGGTAGTGCGGGGCAACATTCACGCCGCCGACTCTCTGGAGATGCTTCCGTCGGGAAAGATCTACGGCAACGTGCGGGCGGCCAAGCTGCGTATCGCTGACGGTGTTGTATTCGAAGGCAAGTGCGAAATGATCAAGAACCCCAACTCGGTGGACATCTTCTCCGCACCGGTAGATCAGCTTAAGGCGTCGGTACCGCGTGTCTGAGACCGCGTCGCTGCTTTGCGTAGGCAGCGAGTTGACGGAAGGCCGGACTCTCGATCGTCATGGACGATTTCTCGCACAGGTTTTTTCAGAGCTCGGGATCGCGGTGAAGAGAATAGCCTTGATTCCCGACGAGCGTGACAGCTTTCGCGCCGAGCTCACCCGCGAGATTGCAGATCATCGTCTGGTCGTAGTGACCGGAGGGTTAGGACCGACGTCAGACGACCTTTCCCGCGAGATGATCTCAGAAGCGGTTGGTGTTCCTCTTGAGTTTCGTGAGGATCTCTGGACTGAACTGTGCGGCCGGTTTCCGGGACGAACGATTCCGGATGCAAATCGCAAACAGGCCGAGATTCCGGTTGGAGCGACGGTGTTGAGAAACATCGTTGGCACCGCTCCCGGTTTTGCGGTTGAGATGACCAGGGGTGCCGAAGTGACCCTGGTCGTAGCCCTTCCCGGGCCGCCCAAAGAGCTCGTTGCAATGGTCGATGATCAACTGGTACCACTGCTGCAGCGTCGCGAGGGTCTGGTTCCTGGACCGGTAACGCGTGCGACCGCGTTTCTCATTCCCGAGTCAGAACTGGAAGAGTCGCTGCTGCGGAATCGCATTGGTGCGATTGAGTGGGGCACCCGGGTTGAGGAGTACCGGATCACGTTTGTCCTGCGGGGCGAACGCGAGGCCGATCGTTCCGCCATGTTGTCCAGCGTGATCGGCGACTTTGATGAGTATCGTATCCAGGTCGACGAGGTCGATCTGGTGGAGCGGTGCTCGCACCGGCTGCGCGAAGCCGGACACGTTCTGGTGACGGCCGAGTCGTGTACCGGCGGACTGATCGCAAAACTGATCACCGATCGAGCGGGCAGCTCCGAGGTGTTCTGGGGAGCGACGGTGGCTTATTCGTACGAGGCAAAGCAGGAGATGCTGGGAGTCTCGCGTGATTCTTTGGCTCATCACGGCGCCGTCTCCGCCGAGACGGTAGAAGAGATGGCGCGCGGCGCGCTGGCATTGAGTCGCGGATGCGCCACCATCGCGGTCAGCGTATCGGGGGTTGCGGGACCCGGAGGGGGTACCGAAGAGAAGCCGGTGGGTACCGTATGGATTGGGCTCTTCACCGTCGATGGACGGCTGACCACGAGGCGATACCGGTTCCACGGGTCTCGGGAAGCGGTGCGCAAGCGATCCGCGGTGGCCGCGCTGTTGTTGATCGATGAAGCATTGGGTAAACTGCCGTCGTTACTTGACAGTCGGGAAGTATTGGGAATATAGTTAAGGAACCCTCACGGGTTTTCCGTTGTGTCCCATACCAGTGCTTCAAAACGAATGAATATCCGACGAACAGGCACGGTTGCGGCGCCTTGGCGTAAACGTAATCCGGCGTTGTAGTTCCGTCTTAACACTCACGAAAACCGAACGTGGAGAATCTGAATGGCAATCATCCGCAAGAAACGATCGACTCACTCTGACGAGGCGGGAGGACCCGCTGAAGATACAACCCAGGCGCAACTCGATCTCTCGGAATCGGGTTCTCCTGCGGAGGGTTCGTCGGAATCGCAGAATGGTCCTCGTGAACAGCGCGAACCGCGGCGGAAGAAGGTTCGTGTCTCCGTAACCAGGGATACCGAGCGAAACGGGCGCGGCGCGCCGGCTTCAATGGCGAACGACCAGGAGAATGGCATGGAGCCTGACAACGGCGACGACGATTCGGCTGACGATCAAGCAAACGCGAATGGCCATAACGACAACCGTGCGCATCGTCGATCGGGGCGGGGTGGCGACGAAAAGAGCCTGAGCATCAACGATCTGACCATGATGAACATGAAGGAGCTGCGCAAGTTTGCGGCCAAGATCGGGATCAGCCAGGAGAATCTGCTTGCCCTCAAGAAGCAGGAAGTGATCTTTGCGATTCTCAAAGCGCACACCGAGCGCAACGGCACCATCTACGCCTATGGCTCTCTGGAGATACTGCCCGATGGCTACGGCTTCCTGCGTTCACCCCAGAACTCGTACCTGCCCGGTTCCGACGACATCTACATTTCGCCGTCGCAGATCAGACTCTTCAACCTGAAGACCGGCGACACAGTCTACGGCCAGATCCGTCCTCCTAAGGAAGGCGAGCGCTTTTTCGCGATGCTTCGGGTCGAGACGGTCAACTTTGACAACCCCACGGTCGCGCAAACGCGGATTCCCTTTGACAACCTCACGCCGCTCTATCCGGACGAACGGCTGAACATGGAGGTTCCAACCGGAGACTCCTCAACGCGGATGATCAACCTCTTCTGCCCGATCGGAAAGGGGCAGCGCGGTCTGATTGTATCGCCCCCACGAACCGGTAAAACGGTCCTGCTTCAGCGTATCGCCAACGCGATCACGCACAACCATCCGGAAGTATACATGATCGTGCTTCTGATCGATGAACGGCCGGAAGAGGTCACCGATATGCAGCGGAACGTAAAGGCGGAGGTCATTTCGTCCACCTTTGACGAACAGGCAACGCGGCACGTTCAGGTTGCGGAGATGGTGCTCGAGAAAGCGCGGCGCTTGGTAGAACACAAGAAAGACGTGGTGATTCTGCTCGACTCGATTACCCGGCTTGCCCGCGCCTACAACCAGACGGTACCCACATCGGGAAAGATACTCTCTGGCGGTGTGGACTCGAACGCCCTCCATAAACCAAAACGGTTTTTCGGCGCGGCGCGAAATATTGAAGACGGCGGAAGCCTGACCATCGTGGCTACGGCCCTGATCGAGACCGGCAGTCGTATGGACGAAGTGATTTTTGAAGAGTTCAAGGGAACCGGTAACATGGAGATCATCCTCGATCGCCGCATCGCCGACCGACGACTCTACCCGGCGATCAACATCAAAAAGTCGGGTACCCGCAAAGAAGACCTCCTGCTGACCGAGGAAGAGCTGCAGAAAATGTGGGTCTTGCGTAAGGTGATCAACCCGATGGACGACGTTGAAGTGATTGAGCTGCTCATTGACAGGATGCAGAAAACTAAGAATAATGAGGCCTTCTTGCGGTCGATGAACACCTCATCGGTTGCCGATTAACGGCGTCGGTTGCACAGAACACGGCCTGGAGGATTTGCAGTGAAACAAGACATTCATCCCAAAACAAAGATGGTGGTATTCCGAGATACCGCATCCGGAACGCTCTTTTTGAGTCGATCAACTACCGACAGCAAGCAGACCGTCAAGTACGAAGACGGAAACGAGTATCCGGTTGTCGACGTCGAAATCTCGAGCGCATCGCACCCCTTCTTCACCGGCAAGCAGACGCTGGTGGATACCGCGGGACGGGTCGAACGGTTCAAGCGCAAGTACAACATCAAGAACTGATCGTCACCGAACATGCGCGCGCACGCAGTGCGCGCTCGCTCAGGAGAGGCCCCGCTATCAGCGGGGCTTTTTTTCGTCCCGGCGGAGTACCGGAAGGTAGCCGTCGCGACGAGCCTGGTACCCAACCATCGCCAGCCATATGAGCAGGAAGAGCTGCGGAAGATAGTCACCAAAGCGGGTATAGAAGGTCAGGTGTTCTTCCCGGTACACCGGCACGTCAACCGTAAGGGTTCCCTGTTCGAACATGGGGAGTTCGGCGATCACCCGACCATGGGCATCCAGCACCGCGGTGAGTCCTGAGTTGGTCGATCGCACCAGGGTGCGTCGCACCTCTACGGGTCTGAACTGCGCGGCAACAAAGTGCTGAAACTGCGCCGAGTTGGTATTTGACCAGGAGTTGTCGGTGAGGTTGATCAGCAGATCGGCCCCCGACAGGACAAATCCTCGAACGAGGTAGGCAAAGGCGTCTTCGAAACAGATCGGGGCGCCGATCTGAATCGGTTCGGACGGAACGGGCCCGGACTCGTCGGCGCGGCTACCGTACGGAGTGATCTCGAAGAGACGGTACTCCGGCCCAACGCTCCACACGCCGTAGAGTCCAATAACCTCCTGAAAAAAGGCGCGAACCCCCGGCACGTTCCAGAAGGGTATGCTCTCGGCAAACGGAACCAGATGTTGTTTCCCGTAGTGCTGCTTCAGTTGACCATCCGTTCCAATGAGTATGGCCGCGTTATAGATCTCCCAGCTGTCGGCGTCGGCGAGAAAAGGGGCTCCCGTCAGCAGCGGTACGCCAATCTCTTCGAGAAATCGGGTCAACGGCTGTTCGGGAGGAGTGGTGGCATAGAATCCGATGTACTCCGGAAAGGGGCGCCGTAACGAAGTCTCGCTCCAGACAACCAGATCCACCGGCTCGGGTGATGCGGCCACCCCATCGAGGCTCAATCGCTGCGCAGCGCGAAGTGCGTCTTCCTCCCGTCCACGCTGCCATGCATTGACGTTCTGCTGCACCAGCACCAGCCGCACCCGGGCGATCTCGGGGATCGGTGTGGCCAGTCGCACCGCGCCGTATCCGAGCATCAGCACGACGATCGCCGCGATCCAGCCCAGCTGCCGTATCGGCCACCAACGGCTCCCTGGAGAGAATTCGGACGGGATCTCGACGTGTCCCATCCCTGCGGATCCGATCTCTGCCAACCGCTGCGGTGACGCGAGAATCGGGAGCATACGCTCGGCAAACACCGCGTTTACGGTCGCAAAGACAAACGAGAGCGCCCAGACGCCGGTGATGTCCACATGCTGAATCAGGACGGGAACGATGGCCGCTGGATAGGCGATGAGACCCCACGGATAGGCAAGGAAGCCAATGGATTTGAAGTACTCGTATCCCGTCCAGACCACGGCAATCGCTACCGCGCGCCACGCCGGAGGGTTCTCCCAGGTTCGCCGGAGTATGGGGCCGAGCAGCGTGTGGTAGATCGCGTACCCCAGGGATGCGCCGCCCAGCGTCCACACCGAGAAATCGCCGAAGAACATCAACCAGTAATTGGACAGTATCGTCGACACGGCGCCGAAGAGGGCGCCCAGGCGGCGTGCTTCACGATTAGACGGTGCCGCTGCCAGGGCGGCAAAGTACCCGGCAAGACCGATCAGTGCGAGTAGCGGGTTCCCCACGGTGAAGAACTCATTGGGAACAGCCAGCGAATAGACCAGCGCGGTGGCCAGTACCATCAGAAGTCTACGGTTTTTCACGGGCATACCGTAGCCGAAAAACGGGGTTTGTTGAACACTTCCGCGGAATGGGATAGAATGCGGCGGAAGGATAAAACGGCAGGGGGCCCGGATTCGTGTACAACGTGAGCACTCACCACCAGGCAGAATTTGAATCTGCCCCCGATGTCGTCGTATCGGCGCCCGGCACGGTGAATCTCATGGGCGCCCATACCGAGGAATCCGAAGGCACCGTTCTCCAGATGGCGATCGATCGGCGGATGCACGTCGCTGTTTCACAGCGTGCCGACCAGGCGCTGCGCTTTTTTGCCGCGGATTTTGGGGAGCGCAAGCGCACCACCATCGGCGGGCTCAAGTACAAGCGTGAAGACCGCTGGGCGAATCTGGCAAAGGGTGTGATTGCCCAGATCCTCGAACGAGATTTTGCCATCTCGGGACTCAATCTGACAATCGGTGGCGACGTACCCACCGGTATTGGACTGGCCAGTTCGGCCGCCATCACCGCCGCGGTGGCTACCGCTCTCAATGCGCTGTTCGAGCTCGACCTTGCACCGGGCGAACTGCTCGACATCGCGGTTGCCGCTGAGCGGGATTTTATGGGGCGAACCGTGGGGGCAAGCGAGTGTGCCACCGCCCTGCGGGCCGAACACGATACCGCTCTGCTCTACGATGCGCGCTCCCGGGAGACGGTGCCGGTGGGGCTTTCATTGCGTGACCACCGCATTATCGTCATCGATTCTCGCGTTCCCATCTCGCCCGCGCGAAACGAATACGGGGAGCGGCTCAACGACTGCCGGACCTGTGTTGATGTGATGCAGGAGCGAAAGCCGGGTACGGCCCTGAGAGATTTCACCCTGGACGACCTCGATGACGCAATGGGGCGGATTCCGGAAAATGCGCGGCGACGATGCCTTCACGTGGTGCACGAGAATCAGCGAGTTCGCGATGTGGTGAAATCGCTGCGGCGACGGGACCTGCCGTCCGTCGGGCGGCTGCTGACTCGTTCGCACGGAAGTCTGCGCGATCTCTACGAGGTCTCCTGCCCGGAGATCGACTGGATCGTGAAGCGATCAACCGAAGCCTCCGGCGTGCTGGGCGCGCGCATAACGGGAAACGGGTTTGGTGGGTGCGCCGTCGCCCTTGTTGAAGAATCGTCGATCGAGGCGTACTATGGTCGCTTGGAAGAATACGAGCGGATATTCGGGTTTCGGCCGGAGCCGTTTGTTGCCACGCCTGACGATGGCGCGCGGCTCGAAACGGTGTAGACCGAGGCTGGAGGTTCGATGCGGATACTGTTGACCAATGACGACGGCGTGTTCAGCCCGGGGCTCGAAGCGCTGCGCGTCGCGCTGGAGCCCGACCATGAGGTCTGGGTACTCGCTCCCGACGGGGAGCGCAGCGCAATGTCCCACTACATCACGTTGAAAGGGCCGGTGTCGGTGAAAGAACTGTCGCACCGCGTCTATTGCACCAGCGGGTCGCCGGCGGACAGTGTGATCATTGGACTGCTCGAGGTCTGTCCACAACCCGCTGATCTGGTCATCTCGGGCATTAACATCGGACCAAATCTCGGTACCGACATCATCTACTCGGGTACGGTGGCCGCTGCACGACAGGCTGCGATCATGAACGTGCCGGGAATTGCCGTGTCGCTCGATTCGTACGTTGAACCGTTTCATTTCACGCCGGTTGCGCAATTCATCGCGAAACACGCGGAACAGCTTCGTGGACTCTGGAATCATCATCATTTCATCAACGTCAACGCACCCAATACCCCCAACCCCATTTCCCGGGTTGCCATCACCCACCCGTGCCGCCGTCTCTACAAGGACCATCTGGTGCGATTCGAAGGACCGCGGGGAGACACCTACTACTTTCTCTCGGGCAGTCCGGTAGAAACCGAGCTTCCACCGGAATCCGACTGGCACGCGGTGTCCAACGGCATCGTTGCGGTCAGTCCGATCAGCATCGATCCCATCAACCACCACGACGACGAAGCGTATCGCAGCGCCGTCTTTGGAGACGCGGGAGCATAATGGAGAAGGCGGTTCAGCTCTTGAAACAACGCCGCTACGAGGCTGCGCTCCAGGAGTTTCTCAACGCCGAAGTTCCCGAAGAGCAGCACTTCGAGCTCTCGTATTATCTGGGCCTCTGTTATACCCACCTGGGAAAGTTTGACGAGGCGTTGATCTTTCTGGAGCAGGTTCTGGGATCGGGAATGAGTTTTCCCCATATCTATCAGAGTCGGATGATTCTGGGGTACATTTACACCGTGACCAACCGCTTCCGTCTTGCGGAGTTTGAGTTTACCCGATTGCTCGACGACGGCTATGAGTCCGCCAAGGTCTACGCGGCGCTCGCCTACGTTACCCATCATCAGCGCAAGACCCCGACCAGTATTTCCTACCTCGAAAAGGCTCTGCGCATTGATCCCCGAAACACCACCGCGCTGAACTCTCTGGCATTTATTCTGGCCGACAGCAACATGAAGCTGGACGTCGCACTCTCGTACAGCAAAAAGGCCGTGGCTCAGAATCCCGACAACCCTGCATACCTCGATACGCTCGGATGGGTGTACTTTCGAATGGGGAAGATGGACGAGGCGGTGAAGCTGCTCACCAAAGCCGTGGAACGTGCCCCGGATAGTGCCGAGATCGAGGCGCATCTGCAGCAGGCAAAACGGGCACAGATGCGGCGGGGAGGGCGGCGATGAACTTCTCTCAGCGCCCGCCTCGAACCGCGTGGGCAATCGGCGCGCGGATGCCGGCTTTGATCGCCGTGCTGGTGCTGCTTGGCACCGGGGGTCTCTCCGCCAATCCGCTGAACATGGCTTCGGCTGAGGCAGCCGAAGAGTTTCGCTGGGGTGTGGCCGCCTACCATAACGGGCTCT
This sequence comes from Spirochaetaceae bacterium, assembly GCA_007693485.1. Classification (GTDB taxonomy): domain Bacteria; phylum Spirochaetota; class Spirochaetia; order DSM-27196; family PWMO01; genus PWMO01. Next base: position 27,791 of record REDM01000216.1, on the reverse strand, counting down.
TCAATGAGTCGATTCTGTCGTTCACCCGCGCGCTCTCTCTGGTACCCGACAACGTGGAGTCACGGGTATGGTTGGGCCGGGCGTTTCTCTCGTCGGGATTCGAGGCTGAGGCGGTCAGCGAGTTCCGCACTGCCCTCGAGCTCGGGGGCTCGAGAGAGCACCTCGAGAACGTTATCGAAATCATCGAACGGCGGCAGAGCGTTACCCGGGACGTGGTCCGGCCCGACCGGTACGTGGTCACCGCCGAGATTGAGGGCGTGGTCAACGGTGAGATCCGGTTCCGCCGCCCCACCGCCGTCCGTCCGCGGGCCGATGGTTCGTTCTACGTGACATCGTTTACCCAGCAGGAGATTCTTGTGATCAGCGCCAACGGAGCCTTGATCAGGACCCTGCGTGGCGGGCTGGTCGGGTTCGATCAGCCGTTTGACATTCTGGAAACCCCGCACGGCACCTTTGTCTCCGAGTTTGGGGCCGATAGAGTCTCGCGTATCAACGACCGCGGCGAGCGGATACGCTCCTTCGGACAATCCGGTATCGGCGCCGGCCAGCTGCTTGGGCCGCAGTTTCTGGCGGCCGATGACGAAGGCTACCTGTTCGTCACCGACCACGGTAACCGCAGGGTTTCAAAGTTCTCCGCCGACGGCGATTTTGTCCTGTCCTTTGGGCGTCCTCGTGGTTCCTTCGCCGGTTTTGAGAATCCCACCGGGATCGTGATCCATCACGGTATTGTCCACGTGGCGGATTCCGCGCACCGGGCCATTTTTCGGTTTGACCGGAGCGGAAACTACCTGGGAGCCATTCGTGATCTTGGCCTTTCGCGTCCTGAGAGTCTGTTTCGGTACGATGATGATCATTTGTTGATCTCGGACTCGACGTCGGTGGTACTGCTGCACGTGGAAGAGGAGATCGTGTCGCACCCAGCCGATTTCGGTGGGATCAGCGGCATGAGGATCACCTCGATCGCCGCGGATGCCAACGGAAACCTGATTGCTGCCGATTTCGACCGGAATCGGGTCTATCTGTTTGCCGATCTGTCGGGTGTATACGCAGGGCTGCACGTCACGGTAAATCGAGTCTTCTCGCAGGAGTTCCCTGATGTCTTTGTGGAAGTTTCGGTGCAGGATCGATTCGGTCGGCCGATCGTCGGTCTCAATGCGTCAAACTTTCTGTTGACGGAGCGGAACCGCCGTGTTCCCGCCCCCACGCTGTCGCTTGCCGGGTATCGAAACCCTCGTTTGGAAATGTCCTTGCTGGTGGATCGTTCTGCGCCCATGGCCGCGCATCGCGATGCGACCGCGGAAGCAGCAAGCGAGTTGTTCCGACAGGTCACGGCAAATGGACGACTGCGGGTTGTCTCGGCTGACGCCAACCCGTCGGTGACCGCACCGGCGGGGACCGGAACGCTCGCCACCGTGCAGGCAGCTCGTGACGGCGTGTACAGCCGTGACTGGCGGTTTGATGCCGGCGTGCGACTTGCCGCTGCCGAGCTCATTCCTCTGCAAGACCGTCGCGCGGTGGTTTTCGTAACCCAGGGCGACCTTCCTCCGGATGCGTTCGAAGAGTTTGGTCTGGTCGAGCTCGCGGCGTTTCTGCGAAACAATCACGTTCGCTTCTCGGTGGTTACGGTACGTCCCGGCGCAATCGCCGAAGAACTCTCTTACCTCGTGGAAGAGACCGGAGGAACGGTGAGCTTTGTCTACGGCCCCCAGGGTGTCGATCCGCTTGTGCAAAGGCTGAGAACGGCACCGTCGAGCCGATACATCCTGCGGTACACCTCGGCCCTCGACACCGACTTCGGACGCGCCTATCTTCCGCTGACGGTGGAGGCGTACCTTATTCGTCGCAGCGGTCGCGACGAAAGCGGCTTTTTCGGGCCGCTGCGTTTCTGAGCGTCGGCTCGTTCCCCGAAAATGCACAGACTTTGGAACACATGCTTTCGTTTGACGCCCCGGGGTCGGCGCTGTTATGTTACACGCAGCACACAGCGTCCCTGATGAACGGAATCGGAGTAGCACAGAACAATGCGGCCCGGAACAAGTGAAGATGTCAAAGAGCGAACCCGGGAAAAGATCAAAGAACCCGAAATGTATCGGGTCGCCATTCTGAACGATGACTACACAACGATGGAGTTCGTGGTCGAGGTTATCGTGAAGGTGTTTCGCAAGACCGTTATGGATGCAACGAAGATCATGCTCTCCGTCCACAAACACGGCAAGGGCACGGTTGGTGTGTATACCTACGACATAGCCTCGACCAAGGTTCAGCAGGTCAAACGAATGGCGCGGGAGCGTCAGTATCCGCTGAAATGTACGATGGAGAAGGCATAGCGCGATGACTGATTCCGCGCGGAGAGTGAGTTCATGACAATCAATCGCGAGCTGCAGGCTATTCTGAACGCGGCGTATCAGGAAGCACGGCAGCGCAAACACGAATACCTCACCCCGGAGCACGTGCTCTACGCTGCGCTGCATTTCGAGTATCCGCGCGATGTGGTGTACGAATGTGGTGCAGAGCCCGATCTGATCCGATCCGAGGTGGATGAACATCTCTCTCAGCGGGTCCCCGTCATAGACGGCGAAGATCCCTCGCAGTCGGTGGGCTTTCTGCACGTCATCGAGCGGGCGATCGCCCATACGGAGAACGCCTCGAAGGAAGAGGTGGACATTGGGGACATTCTCGTCTCGATATTCGACGAAGACGAGTCGTTCGGCTCGTTTTTTCTTCGGAAGGCAGGCATCACTCGCCTTGACCTGCTTGAGGTGATCTCCCATGGGGTATCTCACGTTGCACAAGAGCGCCGCGATGCGGAATCAGACGAGGCGGAGGGTGTCGCGGACGCGGCTCCAGACGCCGAAGAAGACGACCAGGAAGCGACTACGGCCGACGAGATGGACGGTCGTCGGAAAAAACGCGACCCACTGCTGCAGTTCACCACCGATCTCACGGCACAGGCACGCGAGGGAAAGCTCGAGCCACTCATCGGTCGCGAAGATATTCTCGAGCGAACGATTCAGGTGCTCTGTCGGCGTATGAAGAACAATCCGGTTCACCTCGGTGATCCGGGAGTAGGAAAGACGGCCATTACTGAAGGGCTCGCTCAACGCATTGCCGATGAGACCGTACCCAATCTGCTCAAGGGGTATACCATCTACTCGCTGGATATGGGGTCCATGCTCGCGGGAACACGCTACCGGGGAGACTTCGAAGAGCGCATGAAGCTGGTGATGAAGGAACTCGAGAAGCGCGACAAGGTAATTCTTTTTGTCGATGAAATACACACCCTCGTGGGCGCAGGCGCGGTATCCGGCGGATCCATGGATGCGTCCAACATGCTCAAGCCTGCGCTTGCTTCCGGAAAGATCCGCTGCATCGGATCGACGACCTTCGAGGAGTTCAAGCGGTACTTCGAAAAGGATCGGGCTCTTTCGCGGCGATTCCAGAAAATCGAGGTGCCTGAGCCGAGCGAAGACGATACGTTCCAGATTCTTATGGGGCTGCGATCCAAGTACGAAGAGTTTCACAACGTTGTCTATTCGGAAGACGCGTTGCGGGCTGCGGCCCATCTCTCTGCGCTTTACATCAACGATCGTCACCTCCCCGATAAGGCCATCGACGTCATCGATGAATGCGGCGCATACCTTCGGATGCGCAGCGAGGCGAGCGCCGAAGACGGGAAACCCGTTACCGTCATGGAGAGTGACATCGAGCGCGTGGTCTCGAAGATGGCGAAGATCCCCGAGAAGAGCGTAACCGTGTCGGAACGGGATCGGCTTCGGGACCTCGAGGGCGATCTCAAGCGGGTAGTCTTCGGACAGGACGAGGCGATCGCACAGGTGGTTCAGGCCGTCAAGCGCTCCCGTGCCGGTTTTCGGAAGGCCGACAAACCGGTTGCCTCCTTCCTCTTTGTGGGACCGACCGGTGTCGGCAAGACCGAGCTCGCTCGGCAGCTCTCCGAAACGCTCGGCATAGGAATGCTCCGGTTCGACATGAGCGAGTATCAGGAGAAGCACACCATCAGCCGTCTGATTGGCTCGCCCCCCGGCTATGTAGGCTACGAGGAAGGCGGCTTGCTGTCCGAGGCAATCCGGAAAACCCCGCACGCGGTGCTTTTGCTCGACGAGGTAGAAAAGGCACATCCCGATATTTTTAATGTTCTGCTGCAGGTAATGGACTACGCGACCATAACCGACAACAGCGGGAAGCGTGCCGACTTCCGCAACGTCATCGTGATCATGACCTCGAACGCGGGCGCGCGAGAGATCGGCAAACCGATGATTGGGTTTGGCGGTCGACGCATCGAGGCTGATGTCATTGGTGATGCGGTTGAGCGCTTCTTTTCGCCGGAGTTCCGTAACCGCCTCGACAAGGTTGTTGTCTTCCATCGATTGGCAACCGATGTCATCGAAGATATCGTGCGCAAGGATCTGGATGACTTCATCGGTCAGCTCGCAGAAAAGTCGGTGACGCTTGAGGTGACACCCGCGTGTGTGACCTGGCTGGCAGAGCAGGGGTACTCCGAAGAGTTTGGCGCTCGAAACATCGCCCGGTTGGTCGAAGATAAGATCAAGAGTTTCTTCGTTGATTCGGTGCTCTTTGGTGAGTTGCAGGACGGCGGTTCGGCGGTGGCGGATATCATAGACGGCGAGGTGGTCATTACCGCCAACGCGATGTAGTCGGTTGTGTCCGACGAGTTTCCCTGGCTTGGTCCCGACGACCGATTCCGCTTTCCTCGACCCGAAGATGGAACCGAAGAAGGGATTGTGGGCGCGGGTGGCAACCTCTCACCAGGAATGCTGCTGTCCGCTTACACCCAGGGGGTCTTCCCGTGGTACGCACCGGGCGAGCCGATTCTGTGGTGGAATCCCGATCCGCGGTTTGTACTCTTTCCCGATGAGTTTCACGTTCCGCGCCGTCTCGAACGGCTTCTTCGAAAGAGCCCGTTCTCCTATGGGCTGGACACCCGGTTTGTCGATGTGATCACCGCGTGCGGTGAGGTGCCGCGGCCGGGACAGGATGGAACCTGGATAACCGATGATATCCGTGACGGGTACGTTCGTCTGCACGCACTCGGTTACGCCCACAGTCTCGAGGTTTTCGATGGGGAAGACCTGGTAGGGGGACTCTACGGAGTCGCGCTTGGCCGCGTCTTCTTTGGAGAGTCGATGTTCAGCCGGTGTGACGATGCGTCGAAGGCCGGCTTTTCCACCCTTATGCAGCGATTGCGATCCCATGGCTACGTGATGGTCGACTGTCAGGTCTATACGGACCATCTCGCCCGGTTTCACGCACGCGAGATTCCGCGGAAGACCTTTCTCAAGCGACTGGAGGTGGGACTCTCCGCGGGCCCGACCGAACGCGGGCCGTGGACCAATCAACCGGCCGACAGAGCAGAATCACGCGTCAATACTTGAAACCACTGTCTCCGATGAACTCACGCAGGATCGAGTGCTCCGGCACGTACTTTTCCGGGATGCGGGTGAAATTGCTCAGAAACGACGAGAGCCGCGACGCTTCGTGGTACACCGCGTGGGTTGGCTTCACCTGTTGCAGGAGCGGTTCAGCAAAGTTTTTCAGGACGCCGAGCTCGTAGTCGAGGGCGGAGTTGAATGCGCTGTCGGCGGAATCCTGGAACGGGAAGATGTTGCGGTCTTCACCGCGGCGCACCGAGGGCCACATGGTCAGGGTTCCGATCGCGGTGTGACCGCGAAACTGGTGATCACGCACGAGTCGGCGAATCAGTCGATTATCGGTGGTCGGCACCCGGTTGTGATCATCGAGGTTCAGCTGGGTGAGCGCAGAGAGATAGACGCGATAACTTGAGTCCCGATCAACGCGCGGTATGAGGTCGGGGTTGAGACCGTGAATGCCCTCGATCAGAAGCAGGCCGCGTTCAGGGAGCTGCAGCATACGCCCCGCGTAGCGGCGACTGCCGGTTTTGAAGTCGAATTCGGGCATCTCCACGCTCTGCCCATCGAGCAGACGAAGCAGAGTCTCGTTGAGAAGATCGATATCAATCGCCTTGATGTGCTCGAAATCGAAGTTTCCCTGCTCATCGCGAGGTGTCTCATCACGGGGAACAAAGAAATCATCGAGTGACACGGCGACTGGCTGAAACCCGTGGACGGTGAGCTGCACTGAGAGTTTTTTTGCAAAGGTGGTCTTACCCGAAGACGACGGCCCCGCGATCAGGACCACGCGAACGTCATCTCGACGCGCTTCGATCCGGTCGGAGATTTCACCAATCTTCTTGTCATGCAGGGCCTCCGCAACCCGGATAAACTCCCGGATACGGTTCTGTCGCGTGAGGGCGGATAGTTGCCCGGCTGAACCCACCCCAAGGATTCGCCCCCACTGCTTGTATTCCTGGTATACGGATGCGAGGACGGGGCTGGCGTAGAACTCGTTGAGGTGGTATGGATCGGAGGATCCCGGGTAGCGAAGAATCAGGCCCTGATTGAACGGTTGGATCTCGAAGGCGGTGACCATTCCACTGGTGGGAAGCAGGGGGCCGTGTGAAATGTCCATCATTTCGCCACAGCGGTAGACCGGGATCTTACTCTCGTTTCGGTGCTCGAGAAGCAGTGCGGTGTCGTCCATGCCGCTCTCGCGAAAATAGCGCAGGGCGTCCTCGTACGACACGACGGTGCGTACGATAGCGAGATCCCGGGAAACGAGGTCGCGCATTGCGCGATCGATCGTGGCGATCTCTTCGGGAGTGATGTCTGCACCGTCGGCGCTCTGATAGTAGTAGCCTTCACCGATGGAGTGCCCAATCACCAGACGGCGGTTTGGCAGCGCCTGCGCCTGAGCCATCGTCAGCAGGAAACAGAGCGTTCGGCGGTACACCTGCCTGCCCTCAGGGCTCTGCATGGTGATCGGGCTGATCGTTGCGTTCACTTCGATTTTATACGAGAGACTCACCAGCTGGTTGTTTACCATGGCCGCAACGATCGGATGACCATCGACGGTCTCGCCGCTGAGTAATTCGTTAACCCTGACCGGGGAGTCAACGGTACGCTGCTCGCCCGACGGGAGCGAGATCGAGATTGGGGTGGTCATTCTTCCTCCTGAATCAGGCACGCAGCTCTTTGGCCTCAGTGGCCGACAACGCCCGCACGACTTTGTACTGTTCGTCTGTAGTGCGGACGGTTGGCTGATCGGCGTATCGTTCGCCCTGGGCGGAGACCATGACACGCACGATCGGGGCCTTGGGATTGTCATCAACCGCATCGACCACAAGTCCACGGTATCCGTTTGCCAGCTCCACGTAGGTACCCAGCGGGTAGAGGGAGAGGTTGACCAGAAGCGCGCGCAGGACTGCTTCTTCGTATTTGGTGCCGCGGTCACGAAACAGCAGGAGGATCGACTCGTGCGGTTGGTGCGCATCACGAAACGGTCTGGCGGCCGTCAGCGCGGCGTAGCTTCCGGCTACCGCGATGATCTTGGCGTAGATCGACAGGCGCTCTGAGGTTACTCCGCGCGGATAACCGCTGCCGTCCACATGTTCGCGACATTCAAGCACGGCGATGCATACCGACAGCGGATAGGAGAACTGCTTCAACAGCTTGAAACCCAGCAGGGTATGCGCGGTCAGCGCTTTTCGCTCCTGAGCGGTGAGCTCTTTATCGCTCATGTAAAGCTGCGGAGGAAGCCGAATCATTCCAATCTCGTGCAGGAGAGCCGCGGTTCCCAGTTCAATCAACTTGTGCGGCGGCATCTTGAGACTCATGCCCATCGCGATGCTGAGAAAGGTAGTCTTTACCGAGTGTTCGATGATGTAGTTCTTGTCGACGTTATGCAGGATCGAGAAGCGAAGCACGTACTTGCGTTTCGCGCGGACGGTCTCTACCACCTCTTTGATCTTCTCCGACACCAGCCGCTGTGGAAGATCACCCTTGGTGACAAAATCGGTAAACAGCTTTTCGGTAAAGCTGAGAACCCCCGCGTAGAATTTCTGCACTTCACGAAGGATCTGGGTTTCCTGGGCGCTTTCTTCAATAGCCACCAGCGGCGCGGACTCCGCTGCGCTTCCACCGGGGGCATCGGCGGGAGTGTCCGAAAGCGTGCCGGCCGTTCGGATTTCCTCGAAGCCCCACTTGATCAGGCGGTACTTCAGTTCCTGTGAAAACGGGGTTTCCGGAGAAAGCAGAATATACTTCTGATCGAGGAAGGTAGGAGCAGAAAAGTACTTGTTCGGTTCGATGGTGCGCACCGACACGCTGTTCATGGTTGCCATCCCGTTGACCCGGTTGCGACGGATTCGTTACACTTGTTTCTATTATAGGAGAAAATCGAATGAAATTTAAGCTCATTTTTGTGCTGTTCAACGGAATCGTTCTCCTATCGTTTCTTTTCGTGTTTCTGATTCCCGTATTTTTTCTCGGTTGGGAGTACAGCAGGACGTTCTGGGCTACCAACTGGCCGCTTGCAGCGCTCTTCCTCGTAATCATCGGAGGGCTCAACACCTATTTTGCCGTCAACTGGAAGATGTTCGGACTGCTTGAGGCGGAGAACTGGAGAGGCTTGATTGGTCACCTTGAGGAACGAATCTATACCCAGCGGCGATTTCGCAAGCAGCATGTCCAGCTTCTGATCAACGGCTATATTCTGGTGTCGGAACCGTCGCGGATTCTGAAGCTCGAAGAACACTTTCGAGAACATCGCCCCGACATGATTCCGCTCTTTGCCCTGCCGTTTGGGGTTCCTCATCTTCTGATGAACGATCACGAGGATCTGGAGCGATACTACGGGGAGCTCAAGAATGATCCGCGATGTACCGACCGGCCCTGGATCGAGTGGAGTTACGCCTTCTCCCTGCTGCTGCAGCGACGCGCCGATGAGGCGCGCGACGTTCTCATGGCGGTGCCCTCGCAAACGCGAAATCCGCTGCTGAAGGCGCTCTCCTTTTATCTTCTGGACGCGATGGTTCCGCATGAACAAAACGTCAAGAACGCGGTTCTGGAAGGGAAGAAGGCGCTGCGTGCGCGCTTCAGTGATGCCCAATGGCAGAAAGAGATCGAGAAGAACCGTGCCAATCTTCAGGTGGTGGTGCTCCAGAAGCTGGTCAACGACGCGTCGTTGTGGATCTTCGATGCCGGGAACCAGGCCGCCTGACACTCCCATTCATTCCAACACATCTCTATCGGAGGATTGCAGTTTATGTCGGTGGGCCCACACTATCTGAAGTCTGAAAAACTGGCCGGAGTACTGTATGACATTCGCGGGCCGGTACTTACCGAGGCGCAGCGCCTCGAGGAAGAGGGATTCAAGATCCTCAAGCTCAACATCGGAAATCCCGCCCCGTTTGGCTTTGACGCCCCGGACGAGCTGCTGCACGATGTCATTGTAAATCTACGTGACGCCCAGGGGTACTGCGAGAGCAAGGGGCTCTTCTCCGCTCGCAAGGCCGTGATGCAGAACTATCAGCAGAAGCGGGTCCTCGATGTGGACATCGAGGACATCTATATTGGAAACGGGGTCAGTGAGTTGATCGTCATGTCGATGCAGGCCCTTCTGAACAACGGCGATGAAGTGCTGATTCCGTCACCGGACTATCCGCTGTGGACCGCGGCGGTCAACCTCTGCGGCGGGCGGGCGGTTCACTACGTTTGTGACGAGGCGGCAGACTGGACACCGGATCTTCGCGACATCGAGAAAAAAATCGGCCCACGGACGCGGGCGATTGTGGTGATCAATCCCAACAACCCTACGGGTTCGGTCTATCCCGTGGATATTCTGGAGGGCATTCACCGACTCGCCGCGGAGCACGGACTGATCATCTTCGGTGACGAGATCTACGAGAAAATCGTCTACGACGATGCCCACCACACCTCGCTGGCCACTATCTGCAACGATGTCTTCTGCGTGACCTTCAACGGTCTGTCGAAGAGTTATCGCGCCGCAGGTTTCCGTGCCGGCTGGATGGTGCTGTCGGGGCGCAAGACCCTGGGTGCCGACTATCGCGAAGGACTGGACATTCTGTCCAACATGCGACTCTGCAGCAACGTCCCCGCGCAACTCGCGGTGCAGGCGGCGCTCGGCGGTTACCAGAGCATCGAAGATCTGGTGCGACCCGGTGGTCGGCTCTATCAGCAGCGCGATATGGCCTGGGAAAAACTCAACGCTATTCCCGGCGTGAGCTGTGTGAAGCCGAAGGGAGCGCTCTATCTGTTTCCGTGTCTGGACCCCAAGCGTTTTTCCATCCAGAACGATCAACAGCTGGTGCTCGACCTGTTGCGGGAAAAGAAGATTCTTCTGGTACAGGGAACGGGGTTCAACTGCATGGATCGCAACCATCTCCGGTTGGTGTTTCTTCCTCCCGTTGAGGTGCTCTCCGACGCAGTGGACCGGCTCGCGGACTTCCTGTCCTGGTATCAGCAGTAGGTCAGTTGCCGCGTTGTTGACCCCGTGCGGGGGCATCCGTATAATCGGGCCACGATCATGAGTGTACGAGTTCGATACGCCCCGTCACCCACGGGGCTTCAGCACATTGGCGGCGTTCGTACGGCGCTCTTTAACTACTTCTTCGCCCGGTCTCGGGGCGGTACCTTCATCCTTCGGGTTGAGGACACCGACCGAGAACGGTACGACGAACGGGCGCTGCAGGACATCTACGACACCTTCGCGTGGCTCGGGATCAGCTGGGACGAGGGGCCAGGGGTTGACGGCCCCCACGCGCCGTATTTTCAGTCGCAGCGGCTCGAGCTCTATCAGCAGTACGCGAGCCAGTTGATAGAGCAGGGTGCCGCCTACTACGCCTACGACACCCCGGAAGAACTCGCAGCCATGCGCGAAGAGCAGGGCGAGAAAGGCAGCGGATACGATCGTCGCGGCAGGAACTGCACCGCAGAGCAGATTGCGGATTACCAGGCGCGCGGCGTGGTGCCCGTCATTCGGTTCAAGGGACCTCTCGAGGGGGAAACGTCCTTCGAGGATATGATCCTCGGCCGCGTCAAGAAGAAGAACAAAGACATCACTCCCGATCCGGTGCTTCTGAAGTCGGACGGATTCCCTACCTACCATCTGGCCAATGTGGTCGACGACCACCACATGCAGATAACCCACATTCTCCGGGCGCAGGAGTGGATACCATCTGCGCCGCTGCACCTTCAGCTGTATCGCGCCTTTGGATGGGAACCGCCGGTCTTCTGTCATCTCCCGATGGTTATGGGCAAGGATGGACAGAAGCTCTCCAAGCGCCACGGTTCCACCAGCCTGATCGAGTTTCGCAACCAAGGCTACCTCCCCGAGGCGTTGATCAACTATGTGAGCCTGCTCGGTTGGGCCTACGATGACAAGCGCGAGTTCTTTACCGTCACGGAACTGGAACAGCTCTTCGATCCAAGCCGGATCAACAAGGCCCCCGCGGTCTTCGACTACAAGAAACTCGAGTGGTTCAACGGAAATTACATACGTCAGAAAAGTGACGAAGCACTCGAGGCACTCGTCACGCCGATTCTTCAAGCCGCCGGAGTAGTGAGTACCCCGATTACCGATGGCGAAGCGGCGATCCTTCGTGGAGCGTGTCCCCTGGTGCGCGAGCGCATGAAGTACCTGACCGAAGCGGCGGACATCGTGCGTTTTCTTTTCACCGATGATCTACCCTACCAGGTGGAAGATCTCATTCCCAAAAACCACAGCGCTGCGCAGACCGTGGAGCTGCTGGAACTGGCTCGGGAGCTGGTGACAGGGTTTACCTCCCGAAGCGACGAAGAAAACGAAGAGCGATTCCGCGTTGCCGCCGAGGAGCGGGACCTCAAGCTCGGAACGCTCCTGATGCCGCTTCGCATGGCGGTCACCGCGTCTCGGGTCTCGCCTCCGCTCTTTGGATCCATGAGGCTTCTTGGCGAAGCGCGGGTGCTGAATCGAATCGATACCGTATTGCAACTCTTGCGAACAGAAGGTGGAAAATAATGAGTGATCACGCAACAACCAGCGCCGGCACGATGGAACACATCGTCTCCCTCTGCAAACGACGGGGGTTTGTCTTTCAGTCTTCGGACATCTACGGTGGACTCTCGTCCGCGTGGGACTACGGTCCGCTCGGCGTAGAGCTCAAAAATCGCATCCAGCGGTTCTGGTGGCGCGAGATGACGCAGTTACACGACGACATCGTCGGTCTTGACGCCGCGATCATGATGCATCCGCGGGTATGGGAAGCATCCGGTCACGTGGACAGCTTCTCCGACCTCATGGTCGAAGACACCGTCACGAACGAGCGCTTCCGCTGGGACCATCTTCCCGAAGAAAACCAGCGCACCAAAATCAGCCCCGCCGGGAATCCGCTCTCGGAGCCCAAGCAGTTCAACCTTATGTTCAAGACCCATCTCGGGCCGGTCCAGGAATCCAGTTCCGTGGTCTATCTGCGACCTGAGACCGCCCAGGGAATTTACGTCAACTACAAGAACGTGCTGCAGACCTCCCGCGTTCGGATCCCGTTTGGGATCGCTCAGGTGGGAAAGGCGTTCCGTAACGAGATTGTCACAAAGAATTTCATCTTTCGAACCTGCGAGTTTGAACAGATGGAGATGCAGTTCTTTGTTCACCCAAGCGAAGATGAGAAATGGTTTGAGTACTGGAAGGAACAGCGGATCAACTACTATCGCAAGATGGGTATCAAGATGGACCGGCTGCGCTTCGCTCAGCACGGACCCGACGAGCTGGCCCACTACGCGAAGGACGCCTTTGACATTCAATTTCTCTTTCCGTTTGGATGGCAGGAGCTGGAGGGTATCCACAACCGGACCGACTTTGACCTCTCTCGGCACAGCGAGTTCGCCGGCAAGGATCTGAGTTACCTCGATGACCTTACCAAGGAACGCTATCTGCCCTACATCATAGAGACCTCGGCCGGGTTGACCCGCAGTGTCCTCATGGTGCTTTCGGATGCATACGAAGAAGAGACCATCGCCGAAGACGACGTGCGCACCGTGCTGCGCTTTCATCCCGACCTGGCGCCGATCACGGTGGGAGTGTTCCCGCTCGTCAAGAAAGACGGCCTCGCCGAGCTCGCCCGCGATATCGAGCGTGAGCTGCGCGAAGACTTCACAACCTTCTACGACCAGAGCGGCGCCATCGGGCGTCGGTACCGCAGGCAGGACGAGATCGGTACCCCATACTGCATTACCATCGACTACGAAACCAAGGAAAACAACACCGTGACGCTTCGCTATCGTGACTCGATGGAGCAGGTGCGCATCCCGGTTGCAGAGCTCACGATTCGGATCAAGCAGGCAATCCGCGAATACCAGAGGGTCGGGGAGTGAACCAAGCACTCTCGGTACTGGAACAGCGCGGATTCCTGCAACAGTGCACCGACCGCGACGGGTTGCAGGCGGCAATGGACGCGGGGCCCGTTACCTTCTACGTGGGACTCGATCCCACGGGGCCGAGTCTGCACGCGGGGCACATGGTTCCGCTCTTTGCCATGGTTCATCTGGCGCGCGCGGGCCACAACCCCATCGCCGTCATCGGGGGCGGTACCGCCCGCATCGGCGACCCATCGGGCAAAACCGAGATCCGCAAGATGCTTACGGTCGAGCAGATCAGCGCCAATGCCCTGAGTATCCAGGCCCAGGTTGAGCGCTTTCTCGCCGGTCACGGCGTGGGCGCCACGATCGTCAACAACGCCGACTGGCTCGCGGATCTGAAGTACATTGAGTTTCTGCGCGACATCGGTCGCCATTTCTCGGTCAACCGCATGCTCACCTTCGAGGCGTACAAAAAGCGGCTGGAGACCGGGCTTTCGTTTATCGAGTTCAACTATCAGTTACTGCAGAGCTACGACTTCCTTGTTCTCAACGAACGCCATGGATGCACCCTGCAGATCGGCGGCGACGACCAGTGGGGAAACATCGTCGCCGGGGCCGATCTCATCCGCCGGATTCGTTCCGCGGAGACCTGGGGGGTAACCTTTCCGCTGGTGACCCGCGCCGACGGGCAAAAGATGGGTAAGACCGAACAAGGTGCCGTCTTTCTGGATCCCGGCATGGTTTCACCCTATGAGTTCTTCCAGTACTGGCGCAACGTTCCGGACGCAGACGTGAAGAAGTTTCTCTACCTCTACACCTTTCTGGATGTTGACGAGGTGGAAGCGCTTGGCGCGTTGCGTGATCAGGAGATTAATCGCGCCAAAGAACGACTTGCCAGCGAACTGACGGCGATGGTTCACGGCCAGGACGAGACCGAGAAGGCGCTGCAGGCTGCCCGGGCGGCGTTCTCCGGATCCGGCCAGGCAGATCGGTCGGCCATTCCTCAGACGGAAGTGAGCGCCGGTCATCTGGAAGGCATGACGGTGGTAGATCTCTTCACCCATACAGCCCTCTGTACTTCCAAGGGCGAAGCGCGAAGACTCATCGAACAGGGTGGCGCGCGAGTCAATGACCAACCGGTGCTCGGAATCGATCAGATGGTAGACCGCGCCTGGTTTGATGGCGGCGAGGCGCTGCTTCGCGCGGGCAAGAAACGATATCACCGCGTGGTGCTTGGTCAGTAAAAGGCGCCGGTCAGTTTCATATCCTGCAGTTGCGACAACAGAGTGAGGGTGAAGTCGATCGTCCGATCGCTGCGGTTATACAGCAGGCCCCTGACGGTGGTTGACAACTCGGATCGCTCATGACCGATGAAGGCTACGCGCACCGTGTCGTAGGGCGAGAAGTAGCCGGGTTCTGCGTCGTCACGGCGGGCGCGAGTCTGAAAGGACTCGCCAAGGCGCAGAAGAAAGCTGAGGTAGCTTTCTTCGTCCATTCCGAGTCGCCCCATCAGTTCTTCCGCATGGGTCACCTCGGCGCGGTCGAGCACCCACTGCCAGTCTCCACTCTCCGCAGCACGGGCAAACCGGCGCAGAAACTCTACCTCTCGCCCGGGGAGCCCGGCGAGCGCGTCGGGCACGGGATCCGGAACCCTCGCGGGATCTGGGGCAATCGTCGCAACGGCAGCGGAGTCGTCGTCATCGGCCGGTGCGGGAAAAAAGGTTCGGCATCCGGCAAGTGCCATGGTAACCAGGATCAGTGTCGAGAGGGCCTGCCGCCACCGCGCATGGCCCCACACGCGTCGCAGGTGCCCGGGGTGGCAAGAACGGTCAGATCGGGTGGTTGTCATTCATTGCTCCTGTAAATTACGCGTGCCGCTGAATCAGCCACGCCCGGTGTGGTCGCCGTCCAAGGAAGTCCTCCGGCACGGTATCTGCGGTGATTTCACGGGCGGAAAAGGGGTCATTCAGATCCGCCGCCCACTTGAAGGATCGCAGATTGGTGGAGAAGAACAGTATTCCCGATGGGGCCAGCAGTCGGCAGGCGGTTCGAAGCAGGGCGGGATGATCGCGCTGTATGTCCAGCGTGCCTTCCATCTTTTTGCTGTTGGAGAAGGTGGGAGGATCCATGACGATGACGTCGTACCGTCCGGCGGCGCTTCGGGACTCTCGCTCCAGAAATCGTCCAACGTCTTCCCGCTCGAAGCGATGAAACGGAGCAAACAGGCCGTTAACCCGCAGGTTCTCCGCGGCCCATTCGTTGTAGGTGTTTGAGGTATCCACCGACACCGTAGAGCGGGCTCCGCCCCCAGCCGCATACACCGTAAATGACCCAGTGTAGGAGAACAGGTTGAGGAATCGCTTCCCACTGCAGAGTGAACCCACGATTCCCCGAGTAACGCGGTGGTCGAGGAAGAGACCGGTATCCACATAGTCCGACAGGTTCACCAGGAAGGTATATCCCCCTTCTGCAACGGGGACTCGCCGACCGCTGGTATCGACCTTCTCGTACTGAATACTGCCTTTCTGTGGTTCCCGTCGTTTCCAGAACACCCGCTCGGGTGCAATGGTCAGCACACGGGCTGCGGTATCACGGATCGCTTCGCTCCACTCGACGGCGTCGGGAGCCTCTAACTCCTTTGGGCCAGGGTACTCGTTTACGTGAAGATAGCGATCGTACACGTCGACGCTGATGGGAATTTCGGGGATGTCCCGATCGTATACCCGAAAACAGCTCACGCCGTTTCTGCGAGCCCATTTCCAGAGGTGCTTCCACCGCTTTTTGAGCCGATTGGTCAGGAGCTCGGTGTGGTATGTTATTCGTTCGGTGGACATTCGGCAGCGTTATCCGGAACGGTCAGCTCACGGCGGCAAGGAGCCGCATCTTCACGGAGAGGACCGCATACCCGGATGAGAGGTCTTCTTTCTGGACGATGACGTACTTTGGTACCTTAATCTTGATGTTGGTAAAGTTCCAAATTGCGCGGATTCCTGCCTTGACCAGGAGGTCGGTAACCGCCTGGGCGTGGCTGGAGGGTACGGTCAGAATCGCTATGTCCGCGCGAAGCTCTTTAAGCTTCTCGGAAATCTGCCCAAGTGAGAACACCTCGGTCTCGTGCATCTTCTTTCCGATCTTCTTCTTGTCCAAGTCAAACGCTGCGACAATGGACATACCGCGACGGTTAAACTCTCGATAGCCCATCAGCGCGGTGCCAAGGTTCCCTGCGCCCACCACGACTGCGCGATTGTCTCGATCCCACTGCAGGAAGGTGTAGATGGCGCGAATCAGGTTATTCACCGGAAATCCGATGCGTGGTTTCCCTACGATTCCGGTCACCGCGAGGTCTTTTCGCACCTGAATCGGCTCCAGACCGAGTTCCTCCGCGATAAGGGTCCCCGAGATGTACTCTTTGCCCTCGCGTTGGGCTGCTTCGATAACGTGAAGGTATGACGGAAGCCGTTTGATCGTTGGTTGACTTGCCAGTTTTGTTGTGCCCACATTCTTCTCCTTGACCATCACCCGCTACCCCCCGAATGCACGGTGAAGGGGGTCAGGACGTGCGGCGTTCTCTCTCGGCAGAGTATAACCCAATCAGGTATATTTTGGTAGAATGACGGGCAAAAGTTTGCCATCAGGTGGCCAAAAGAGTGCCGGAAACGGGGGAGGATATCGCGTGAATCAACACTTCACGTCGCGCCGCGGCCGGGTTGTGACAGCACTCCTGCTGTGGGCACTGCTGCTTCTCCCGGCCTCCCCTCAGATGACGGCTCAGGAATCGTCCGGCGCCGACCCGATGGTGTTTCTTCCGCTGTGGACCCACGTTCCCAGCGGACGGCTCAGCGGTCCCCCCGTCTGGACCCGCGATGGACGTATGCTCTTTGCCGGCGAGGATCGGCGGCTATACGCGTTCTCCGGGACGGGTGGGCGGTTGTGGCGAACCGACCTGGAACGATTGCCTGCCACAACGGTTGCAGCCGGGCGCGACGGTTCCTCGTACGTAGGATTGAGTCCCAATCTCATTGCCGCAATCACGCCGGCGGGAAGGATTCGCTGGTCCGTTGCCGGCCCCGACGCTCCGGTAGCGATCATTCCGTCGCCGGACGGGGTTGTGTACGGAGTGTGGCGAAACGGCGCGGTAACGGCACGAACCGTTCGGGGGGCCGCGGTGTGGACCGTTCAGATGGCCGCTCCCGTCACCGCTACGCCGGTTGTCACGGCACATGGATTACTCGTAGTCGCAACCGGTGACGGCGCGCTGACCGCGTTCGACGTGGTGGGAACGCGGCGCTGGCTGCAACGGTTCCCTGTGCCGGTTACGGCGCTGGCATCGGGCGAACGGTTAATTGCCGGCGACCGGGCCGGCGGGCTTCACCATATTTCTGCAACCGGTTCGGTGCTCTGGTCGCGGCGGCCGTCGGAGTCTGCTATTCGTGACGTCTTGCTCGACGCCAACGAAGCTTCGGTGCTGCGAACCGACGACGGCACCATTCTGGCGATCTCGCCCACGGGGACCACACGCTGGAGGGCTCGCCCACCGGGAACACGAATTACCGCTGCGGCCCTGACGGACGAGGGAGTGATCTATGCAGGAACGTCAGACGGACGACTGATCGCGCTGAATCGCGACGGCCGTCTGCTGGCGGACCACCCAACCGGACGTTCCGCTGCGGTTCAGCACGTGGGAATCACCCGCGGTGGGCGCGTGGTTACAGCCGGCGATGACTGGGTGCTGGCGGTGTGGTGCGTGTCTTCGTGCGCTCAGGTCGGGCCTCGCGCTGCGCTGTGGGGACATCCCCGAGGGGGGCCGGGAGGTACCGGTGTGTCCCCATTGTACCTGGGGCGTTCGGTCGAAGCGTACCGAGACATACTCGACTTCATCTTTCTGGAGCAGGCTGCGAGTTCAGACAGCGTGGAGTCGCAGCGCCGTGCGCTCGCGGACATCGAGACGCGTGTGGCCGAGGGCCGGGTTGGGACGGCGCATGTCTACGTTGTGGAACTGCTGGTTTCCATTGCCATGGGCGGACCGGTGGGGCGGGGTCGGACTCCCGTGGCACCGTCGGAACGGGAACGGGCGATGGCGCTGCTCGGTGAGCTCGGCGATCACACCGTGTCTGCCCGGTTTGCCCGGATCCTTCCCGCCGAGCCCTCGCCGTTGATGCAGTCTGCAATTCTCTCGATGATGGCGGAGATCGAGTCCGATCCCGATGGAGACGTTGTGACCGCCGTGTCCGCTCTGGTGCAGCCGGAGCGAACAGCGCTTACCCCCGGTGTCGGGTTGGCGGCGGTGGGGGCATTGACGAGCGTGGGGCGGTATAATCGAGCCGAGGTTCGAATCGCGGCCCGAGAAACGCTGATTCGGATGAGCTCGTCCGAGCAGGTTTCTCCCGGGGTTCGTGCTGCGGCCGCGCACGGCGCACGCACTCTCGAGTAGCAAAAACCAACGACGGACGCTATACTCAAGGTATGAGATACCGCACATGCGCGCTTCTGATGGGGCTGCTCGTTCTTCCGGTTCTGCTGTTCGCTCAACAGGGGGTTGATCGTGAGGAACTTGAGCGGCAGATCACGCGAACCGTGGTTTTTCAGAATTACCAGGGGCCGTACGAACGAATCGATACCATCGATGCCATTCGAGGCATCGGGGTGAGTCTGGCCACGGGGCTCCGCCCAGGTTCGGAATTCGTGTTGGCAAACCGCTACCGGATCATCAATGCGGTTGATCCGGACGTCCTCGTGGGCCTCGATGCCGACATCATGGTCATCCTTCCCGACGCCCGCGTCGATCACATCAATAACGTACGTCGCATTCTGGCTGCCTATCTCGAACGGGCATACGGGTATGGCAGTTCTCAAGCGGCCGTGCTGGCCGAGTTTGTCACCATCTACAACGCCATCTACCGCGGAGACATGGCATTTTTCGCCGGACGGTACAAACAGGTCGTCATGCAGCACCTCTCGGCTACCAACGCCGGGATCTCGACGGTATACCGGGATTGGCCTGGGCGCACCCGCATGGTGGTCCCGTTGCGCGGCGCAGGACTGGTTGACCCGTTGGCACTCACCGATGCACGCGTGATCGAAGAGCTTCGAGAACGGGACGATATGGGCCTTGAGCCGCGTCGTGAGATCATCGATCTCGCCGAAGATTCGGTCCAGCGAGACGAAGAGCGGGTCGCTCAGCGCGAGCGTGAGGTCGCCGAGGCTCGTCGCGAGATTGCCGAAGAGCGTCGCGCGATCGAGGAGGAGCGTCGCGAGGCAGAACAGCGGCAGGAACCACCCGAGGAAGCTGCACGACAAGAGGCCGAGCGTGCCGAGCGCGAAGAACGGGTCGCACAGCGTGAGCGTGAAGTGGACGAAGATGAAGAGCGGATCGAACGCGAGCAGCAGGACATCACCGAGCGAACGGAGCGAATTCGAGAACTGCGTGACGAGGTCGCCGAAGATACCCGTACCGTCATGGAGCGTGCACCCGTTGCCGCGGTAACCCAGGAAGTGCTCTTTGTACAGACTGCGCTGCGAGACGGTAGGCCGGTTGGTCGTCTCGTGGTAATTGACAGCGCATCTGCGGTCGTTCTACGGCAGTCATCGCTCGATCGGGTTACCAGTCGCGTGATTCACCGTTGGGGAAACGAACATCTTCTGATCGCCGAGCAGAATGGAGTTGCCCGGTTGATG
This sequence comes from Spirochaetaceae bacterium, assembly GCA_007693485.1. GTDB lineage: Bacteria > Spirochaetota > Spirochaetia > DSM-27196 > PWMO01 > PWMO01. The sequence goes on along the minus strand of REDM01000216.1, from coordinate 7,866 downwards.
CGCGTTGACGCGCAATCCCTGGAAGCGGTGGTCGTATCGCAGGCAGAACTCTTCCCCGAGAGCATCGTATTGCCTCGGCCTGACCGGGGCGAGGTGTTTGCAGTCGTGCGTGATGGGGGAGCGTGGCACCTCGGGAAGTTCTCGGGAAACCTGGAACTGATCGAGCGCTCTTCGGTCTCCGTTGACCCGTACACTCAGATGACGGTTGCCGGTGAGTTTGTATTTGTTCAGCGGCCCGACGGTTCCATCTCGGCACTCTCGCTCGACGACGTCTCCCTGCGATGAGCCCGTTGCGACAGGCTTCGGCTATCGCGGTGGACGGCGGAAGATACGACGGAAGAGGTTGGCAAGCCAGTTCCAGAAACGGATCAGGATGCCGGGATTTCGCATCTTATCGAGGCGGATATAGGCGTCGGCAAGTTCGTCTGTGTTCAGGTTCTTGCGGTGGATATTCTCGTCCAACTCCAACTCGATCAGTTCGATCCGGTCGGTTTCGGTAACGATACGGGCAGGGATGGTTTGCCACCCAAGACGGCGCGCAGCTTCCAGCCGGCGATGGCCGGCGATGAGTTCGTGCTTGGGTGTAATGACGATGGGGTTGAGCAGGCCGTGCTTGCGAAGGCTCTCCGCAAGGGGAGCAAGGTCCCCCAAGCTTCGCCGTACGCGCTTGCGGATGAGTATGCCCTTCACATCGGCCTGAATGATTACGTCCTCGGCTCGCTCGGTGCGTTTTTTCATCGTCCTTCCGTGGCGCTCTAATCGAGCAGCGGATTCCCCCCAAAGAAGTCGTCGTCGTCTTCGTCGAGCAGGAAATCCGATGGAGAGCCTGTCGTTGTCTGACGAAGATCGCTGAGATTCAAGTCGATATCGAGGCGCAATGAGCGCCCCGGCGCCGAAACCGGCCCGGAGACCGAAAAGGCGGTGTTCTCAATATTTGTACGGAGGCGATTCACCAGTACGGCCCGCTGCTCCTCTTCGAACTCCTGCATGGTATCGAACTGGCGCGGCTCGGTACCGGCAATGAAGACCTCGGTTCGCGTCGAGCCCCGGTATTGTTCGGTCGGAAGCAGTCCCGATCGTGAGCTGACGGTAACCTCAACAATGCCATCGTTGGGTCGGGTAAAACTGCGCGCCGGAAGATCGGCATGGATTTCGCGCATGTACCGTGCCCATACCGGACCAGCGGTGACCGCACCGGTTTGATTCCATCCCAGTGAGTTTCCTCCCCGGTCAAACCCGTACCAGATGGCGGTGGTGACGTAGGGCGAATAACCAACCGTCCATGCGTCCGCCCAGTTCTGAGTGGTGCCGGTTTTGCCGGCCATGGGGATGTCCGGCCGAAAGCCGCCCGCGATCCGGGCCGCTCCGGCCAGCGTCCCGCGCTGGACTCCGGTCCGTAGCATATCGGTCATGAGATAGGCGGTTTGTGACGAGAGAATCTGGGCTTCGGCGCCGCGGCGCTGCTGTTGCATGCGAAGGTCTCGCTCGGGCTCCAACACGATGCGTCCGCTTCGATCCTCGATGAATCGAATTGCAATTGGCGCCACCTCCCGTCCCTGGTTCGCAAACACGGCAAAGGCTTTGGCCATTTCCAGAGGAGAAACGGTGACGATACCCAGCCCCACGGGGTACTTCCGCACGAGGTTCCTGCGAGTGAAGTCCGCCTGGGAAATGCCGAGCAGACGCCCGGAGGTATCCAGCGCAGAGGTGAATCCGATGCGCTCCAGAATACGCAGGCTTGGGACGTTCATTGACGTGGCGAGTGCGTCACGGACCAGGACCGGGCCATGCCACTCTCCGCGAAAGTTTCGTGGCGTGTACGGCGTTCCGTCGTCATTCCAGAATACCACCGGAGAATCGTGAAACATCGTCGCTGGAGTAATCGCGCGATCCTCAATCGCTGCGGCGTAGTAAAGCGGTTTGAACGCTGATCCAGGCTGCACTGTCGCATCGGCTGCCCGGTTGAACTGGTTTCGCGCCTCAAACCCGCTGCCCCCAATCATGGCGAGGATGTGTCCCGTATCGTTTTCAATGGTGATCAATGCACCTTCGACGGTTGTTTCCTGTTCCCGTCGCGCAGACTGAGCGCGTGACACGCGGGACACCGATCGCAGCTCATCCTGCTCATCCATGCCGAACAACAGCGATACCATATCGACAACTGGATTGAGTTGGGTGCGGTAAAAATTTACCGCGTCCTGGCGCGTCTTGGCACCGGCAACGCGCAAATTGGGAATATCGAAGGCCAGCGATAGCAGATCAATAACGGGAACAAAACTGTCTCCCTGAGCCGCCTGGGTCGCGATGTTGCTGCGGAATATGCGATTCGCCTGCTGGAGGCCGGCCCGGAAATAGCGTTCCGCGGACGCCTGATGGTCGAGGTTCAAGGTGGTGTGCACGATGAAGCCGTCTCGGTTGATGTCGAGGCTTCCGAGCAGGAGCTCATTCTGAAGCTGAAACCGAACAAACTCGCTGAAGTAGGGGGCCTGGTCTTCGCGATCGAAGAAGGCAGTTGATGTGCTGGAGCGTGTGAAGTCGTAGCTTGCCCAATACTCCGCAAACGCGTAATCAGCTTCTTCGAGGGCGATGAATCCGGCATTGACCATCTGGTCGAGAATCCGGCGCTGCATGTTCCGCGCCTCGTTCGGGCGGCGGATCGGTGAGTAGAGCGATGGATTTGCCAGCTGTATGACGAGCATCACCGATTCGGCAACGGTGAGGTCTCGAGCGGAGTGACCGAAGAAGAACTGCGAAGCGGCTTCGACACCGTAATTCCCGTGCCCAAAGAACATGGTGTTCAGGTAGCGCTCGAGAATTTCGTATTTGGTCCATTGGCGCTCGATCTGGAACGCCCACCAGAGTTCCCGGAGCTTGCGCATGACCGAAAACTCGCTGCGATCGGCAAAAAGATATCCGGCCAGCTGTTGGGTAATCGTGCTTCCGCCGGAGACGTACCGGCTGGTCAGCAGGTTAAACGCCGCGCGCGACGTGCCTTGAATGCTGAACCCGCGATGCTCGAAAAACCGGCTGTCTTCGCGGGTGATCAAGGCAAAAATAAGATGCTTGGGAAGCTCATCGATGGGAACGAGTTCGCGTTTCTCCTCGGAGAAGAACTGGGTGATCAGCCGTCCCTCGCGGTCGAGAACCTGTGACGGAAGCGCCTCGATCTGACTGCCAAATACATCGATATTCGGAGTGTTCTGGACGGACGCCAGGACGAATCCGGTGGTAACGCCGATACCCACCGCACACAGGGCGGTGATCACGACGGCGATTGTAATTCCGACCTGTCGCCGGGGATGAAACGCCATACATGAACAGTACGGATCACTATTTGCTTTGTCAAGGCCGCTGCCCGCCAATAAAGAGGGCCGGCTCTGCAGAGCCGGCCCAAGAACGGTCATCGGTTTAATATAGTAAACTGGGAGGGGAACTATATCGTAACCGACAATCCTATTATCGTCTCTCGACGAGATTAGTTTAGTTTTCTTGAATCACAATGTTGAATCCCAGGGAGATATCGTAATTCTTCCGTGGTTCAACCGTCAACCGTCTGCTGATCGTATACTCCCCAACGCGGAACAGCAGCAGGTGGTCGCCGGGCGTCAAAGAAACCGTTCGCTCTTCGTATGCCACTGTCTCTCCATTGACAAAGATCTCCGCCCCGCGCGGGGCGTCAAACCGGACGACCGATCGCGGAAGCCTGAGTTGGAACTCAACCCTTTGTACACGCCCCCGTTCAACGCCAACGGTGACCTCGTGCGTCTCGTACTTTTCCGACTCCAGAACCAACCGGTGTAATCCCGTGGGGAGGAGCCGATCCGCATCGGTATACTCAAGTGTAGCGCCGTTCAGCCGTAAAGTAAACTCTCGGGAGTCTTCGCTGTCGGGAGTGACGAGCTCGCCGTCCGGGGCGCGTATCACCACCATAAGGGCACCCCGATCGACCACGATCGGCTCAACCGCTACCGTGAAACGCGCGTCTGCTACTTCCCGGGTGATTCCCTTGGTTATGGGGACCAGCGAGAGGGAGAGGGGCAGGGAATCCGCGGGGATGGCAGTCGTCACGTAGGTGTCCGCGGTCTGTCGAAATGCGTGGGCATCCCGAAAAGGTATGGTCACGAAGAATCGCGAAGCCGTTGGTACCGGTAGGAAGAAGATGCGCTCGCCACGAATGGTCATGATTCCCGGCTGGGGCGGAGGTGTCAGCGAGCGATGGAGGTACATACCCAGGCTCCCCGGAAGGGCTCGCGCCGCTCGGGGTACCTGCACTTCAATGCGGATTCCTTCGATGAACCTCAGATCTCCCACCACCACCAGTGGGGCGATCTCTTCCATGGCGATATCCAGCGTGTACCCCGCGGGAATCTCGCCATGTGGCACCGAAACCGGGATCACCGCGCCCCGGATCGTCTCTGCATACACCGTGTTCGGGGCGATAAGTGCGAGAAGGCAGAGGCAGCAGACAACGACTGGTCGCGTGTTCATCGGTGCAGACCCGGCATCAATTGCGCTGGATCCCTCGTTTCTCCGTTCAACCGGATCTCGAAGTGAAGATGCGGGCCGGTTGACAGCCCAGAATTCCCCACAGTCCCAATCATCATACTCGAAGCCACGACGTCATTCAACTGTACGGAGATTGAATCCAAGTGCCCATAAAACGTTTCGTACCCTCCGTGATGGCTGATCACAACGAAGTATCCAAAGACAGGGTCGAAACCGACCGAGGTTACCTGCCCCTCTCGGGAGGCTCGCACGGTCGTGCCGATGGGAGCGGCGAAATCCACACCCGAATGAAAGGCCCGGCCGCCACCAAAGGGACTGAGGCGATACCCATACGGAGAAGTAATACGGATGTTTTCGACCGGACGACGGAAGAGGATGTTGAGGAATGACAGACGTTCGATGCGGTCAAAATCGTCGCCAACAAACAGCTGAAATCGCGTCGGTCCAGACGAAGGGTGAAGAGAAACCGGGATTCCATCCATGCCGTCGGCAAGGCGAAGCTCCGCGAGTAACTGTTCGAGGTCAGATGCGGGTGCCTCGGGGACGTAGATGCCGGGAATCGAAGGAATCAGCACAAAGGGGACCCCCGGCGGAATAGTTGATGTCGAGATTCGGTTTATCGACGCGAGCGTGCTGTAGGGCAGGGTGAAGCGAGCCGCCAGAGTGAGCAGCGTATCGTCCGCGAGGGGAACGTAGCGATAGACCGAAAGCGGGGGGAGGGGACGCCCTGACCGGGAACGCAGATAGTACTCCTGAACCGCATCCTGGTGCTGTCGGAAAAGGGGATCCGCGTGGTGGGCCCGCTCGATCAGCGGGTAGGGCGAGTCAGCGCGCACGCTGAGCGCCACGCCGAGAAACAGCAGCACGAGCCACCGGGTCTTGGCCCGTGACGGGGGCGCAACCGCGACCGCGCGATCTGATTCACCGACTGCTCGCATGCGAAGCGGTTCTCCGGGATGCCGCGAGACCGATGAGCACCAGAAACACGACCGTCGCAACAATTGCCGCGAGAGGATATCCACGCACCGCGAGCACCGCGGCGAGATACCCCATCGCAACGGTGAGCACGGTCATGCCAAAGGCACGGAGACGCCGTTGGAAGAACCTTGATTGCAGCTCTCCGCGTTGCGTCCGGCGTACCAGACGGACTATCGCTCGTACCGCAACCGCCACGACCAGCGCAGCGAGAATCGTAACGACACCGGTGGAGTAGAGTTGTGGCGCGTTCTTGGCTCCGTACCAGAGCGGAAAGACAATCACAACCGCCACTGCGGCTGTGGCACCGACAAGCGCGACCAGAGCAAGCAGCGAGCGAAACACCACCCGGTACCCCATGGTCAGGCGGTGGAGCAGGGCGCGGTGTGGACCCTCACCGTCGCGCGGGGGTGCCGCGGTGCGGTTGTGCTGGTTATTCATCGGACTGTCCCCGTCGGGCGCGAATCAGTCGCACTGTGTCGGCATCTCCCATTGTGAGTGCCTCCGCCCGAATCAGGACGGCGGTCTCGCGATCGGGCCAGCCCAACGCGCGGTACACGTCCGCAGCACGCACCAGATAGTCGGCAATCACGAGCGAGGCCTCACCAGCTACCGCGAGCAGCTCCCCGATCGCGACCAGGTCTTGCGCGATGCCGGGCGAGTTTTCCGTGCGTTTGTCGTACGCCAGGGCTGCCCGGGCGTGACGCAGTGCGCGGGGATTGTCTCCGCTTCGATGGGCGATTCGTGACAGGAGATAGTGGTTTGCTGCGCCCTCTTCGTACCGTTTTGCGGCCATGTTGTGCTGCAATGCTCGCTCGGCAAGGCGCACCGCCTCGCCGAGATTCCCCTCGCGCATCTCGATCTCAGCCAGATTGTGCAGAAGGATGGATCCCTCCAGTGAACGATCGTTTCCCCCAACAATCGTGAGTCCCTCCGTCATGAAGGCGCGAGCGCCGGTGAGGTCTCCCGTTCGCAGCGCCAGCTCACCGAGGCCGGCGAGACTCTGAGTCTCCGGCAGTGTCAGGCCATGACGGCGCGACACGGCCAGGGCGGTTTCAAAAGACACACGCGCGCGGTCGAGCTCGCCGGTGACCAGATGTACGCGGCCAATGGAGTTGTGGCTGCGGGCAACGCCGGGAAGGTGGTCTACCGCTTGATTCTCACGAAGCGACATTTCAAAGAACTGCAGGGCCTGGGCGTAGAGGCCGCGGTTGAGGTGGTTGTTGCCAAACTCGGCCAGTTGCGCTGCGCGGTTCTGGCGGACTACAACTGTCTCCGGCGGTTTGGGAACCGACGAGCAGCCAAAGAGCAGCCCCGTGAGCGTCGCCACGAGCAGCAGTGCCCGAAAGCTCAAGATTCCGTCAGAACGTGTCATCGCGAAAGCTCCGGGTTGTGCTCGGCTGTTCTCGCCGCTCGGGGATGCCGCCACGAAGCAGCGGATTGTTCCGTAACCCCTCCAGCACGTCCTGACCAACAGAGAGCGCCTCGCGTCCCTCTTCGAGCATGAACAGCAGCTCGGGGCTTTGAGCGTTGACAAAGGTGGCGAAATCGGCCACTTCGTTGATGCTGCGGTTCATGCCCTCGAGAATCGCCTCGATCTGAAGAAAGAGGGCGTCGTCATCATCGAGAAAGGTGGCGATGGAACCGGAGGGATCGAGCAACCGCGGCACGATGCCGGTTGGGTCGCGAAATTCCTCGGTGATGGCGGCAACGTTGTCGGAAATGGTCGAGGCGTTCACCATCACGGTTTCTGCCTCGCGCAGCAGGCGGTTGGTTTGGTTGACCATATCCTGAATCGGACCTTCGCCCGTTCCCTGCATGGTCGCGGCGATGTCTGCCAGAACTACCGTGAGGATCTCGGTGATCTCCTCGACGTTGCGCATGATTGGACCAACCTGATCGATCAGTTGATTGATGGTGTCGTCCTGGTCCGGCAAGCGAACGAGGTTGCTGCGCACCAGTTCACGACCCTGAGCGCTGGTGATTGTCGGAATGAGGGAGCCTTCAGGAATGGGGTCGGACGGAAACATCCCTTGATGGAAGACCAGACCCCCTCCGATTCCCAGGGGGTTACTGACCAGCTGGATGAGCGAGTGTTCCCAAACCCGGTCGTAGAAGGTGTCCTGGATAAAAAAGTCTACGTGGACCTCGTTGTCTTCCGTCAAACGCACGGCCGTAACGCGGCCCACCTGAAAACCGCGAAAGGTAATCGGAAGTCCCACGCTGACCCCGGCTGCGCTGGAGAAAACCGAGTAGTATCGGTAGTTACGGGCAAACCATCGCTGATTGCTACCGATTGATATCAGGATGGCGAAGAGGAATCCAAGGGCGACGATCAGGAACACCCCGACCACCTGGTTCACAAATCGAATCCGGAACTTCATG
>REDM01000127.1 GCA_007693485.1 Spirochaetaceae bacterium | reverse complement strand
GGTCTGGATGGGGGTCAGTCGGTGCGGTCGATGGCTTCGTGGAAGTAGGCGTTCATGACTGATTTGACGTCGCGCAGGCCGAAATTTCGAAGGGCGAGGCGGAGGCCGACTATGGAGCGGCCGAAGGCGGCGAAGTTGGTGTAGCGGACGTAGGTGTGGGGGGCGTCGTCGATGGTGAGCTCTTTGAGGTACCAGGTGCCGCCGGAGTCCACCAGCGTCTCGGTTTCGGTTTCGAACATGCGGAAGCGCAGGCCGAACTCAGCCGCCTCGTTGTTGTTTTGGCGGTTTGTCTGGCGGTTGGAGCCGCGGTCGAACTCGATCTGGTGTTCGGTGTGAAAGGCGTAGTCGGAGCCGAAGCCGAGAAAACGGAACGAAAGCTTGACGCGCTGCTGCCAGCGCGGTGGGTCGGTGGCGACCTGTTCGGCGGGGCTTTCCACGACCCGCGGAACGAAGTCGGCGTGGCTGTCAAAGTCGAGAAGGACGGAACGGAAGGCCTCGAGCGGGACGGGGTAGACGGCGTGGAGGTCGGACCAGGTGAGAGTGACATAGCCGTCTTCGTCCGCATCGCCCCGCTCGACACCGAAGTCGAGTTCGGTTGGGGTCTCGAGGAGATCATTGAACTCGGTGTCCGGTGAGACGGCGAGGCGGCTGCCGTCAAAAAGGCTGTCGACCAGATCACTGGAGATGGCCTCGGAGCGGTCTGCTGCCGCCGGAAGCTCTTCTGCCCCGACAGGAGCCGCGAATGCGAAGAACAGGGCGAGCGCGGTGGCCGTGGGCAGAGCGGTCACGCGGGGCATCCGGGTCACGCCCTGCTGACCTCGTCCTTGAGCGCCTGAGCCTTATCGGTCTGCTCCCAGGAAAAGGAGTCGCGGCCGAAATGGCCGTAGGCTGCGGTTTCCTGGTAGATGGGGCGCTTGAGGTCGAGGGTCTTGACGATTCCGGCCGGGCGGAGGTCAAAGGCCTTCTGCACCGCGGCCTCGATTTTGGGTTCGGGTACGATGGCTGTGCCGAAGGTTTCCACCATGACGGAGACCGGGAATGGGACACCGATGGCGTAGGCGAGCTGAACCTCGCAGCGCTCGGCGAGGCCGGCGGCGACGATGTTCTTTGCGACGTAGCGCGCCATGTAGGCGGCCGAACGGTCAACCTTGCTGGGATCCTTGCCGCTGAAGGCTCCCCCGCCGTGCCGGCCCATTCCGCCGTAGGTGTCAACGATGATCTTCCGGCCGGTGAGGCCACTGTCCCCATGGGGGCCGCCGATCACAAATCGGCCGGTGGGGTTCACGTAGTACTTGGTGTTTTCATCGAGCAGGCCGGTTGGTTCGAGAATTGGGCGGATGATTTTCGCGATAATGGTCTCTTTGAGTTCGTTGTAGCCGACGTTATCGTCGTGCTGGTGGCTGATGACTACGGCGTCGATCCGCTTGGGGGTGTGCCCGTTGTACTCGATGGTGACCTGGCTCTTGGAGTCGGGACGCAGCCAGGTGATGAGGCCGTTCTTGCGGAGCTTTGCGGCGTGCATCAGGAGCTGATGCGAGTAGGTGATGGGGGCGGGCATAAGTTCAGGTGTTTCGGTACAGGCGAAACCGAACATCATTCCCTGGTCGCCGGCGCCCTGCTCGCCCTGGTAGAGCCCGGTACCGGAGACGCCCTGGCTGATGTCGGGGCTCTGGCTGTGGATGGCGTTGAGCACGCTCATGCTCTCGTAGTCGAGTCCGTATTCGGGCCGATCGTATCCGATGCGCTTGGCCACGCCGCGGGCAACTTCCTGCACGTCGACGTAGGTGGTGGTGGTGATTTCGCCGCCGACGAGTACCATTCCGGTGGTGGTGAAGGTCTCGCAGGCGACGCGTGAGTCGGGATCGTCGCGGAGACAGGCGTCGAGTACGGCGTCGGAGACCTGATCGGCAAGCTTGTCGGGATGGCCCTCGCTGACTGATTCGGACGTGAAAAGATATGTACGGGTATCCATGGATGGTACTCCTTATGGTGTCAAGGTATCGGTATCGTATTCACTATAGTGAACGTGGGGACCCGGCGCAAGGGCCGGGAGCCGGGAGCCGGGAGCCGGGAGCCGGGAGCCGGGAGCCGGGAGCCGGGAAAGAGTGCGTTTATATTGGTTATCTGTCTAGGTCCAGTAGACAGATAACCGATACGATTCGGGTTCTCCGTCTCCGGATCCATCGCCGGCGGTGGGCTTCGCGCCCATGTTCGGGCCGTCGCCTCCCCCCGGGGGCCCACAGGACCGACTACTCGCGCTTGCCGGAGCTCCGGATTGCGGTACCGGCTGGGGCACCGCCTGCCGAGGCGACAGTCGCGGTACCGGGTGCGGCTGGGGTCGCGGCGGGGGAGGCGGGTGCGGCGGGGGTCGCAGCCGGGGGTGGAGCTGGTACGGGCGCGGCGGCGCGGCGGATGGCGCGGAGCATCGAGAGGGAGAGGCCGTAGAGACGACGGCGGCGGCCGGGGCGGGGGATGAGGCCGCGGTCGTCGAGCTGGCTGAGGCGGATCAGCACGGTGGTGGCGAAGATTTCTGCCGTCTGAAGAGCGAGGCTGAGGGCGTGTTCATCGGTAACGGGGTCGGCCTCGCGGCAGGCAACGGCGGCCTCGACGAGGCGTTGCGAGGCGACGAAGAGCGCGCCGGACTCCACGGCCTCACCGAGACCGAGGAGGTCGGTGTAGAGTTCCGCCATGTCGCGGCTGAAACGGCTCATCAGGGCATTGGAAATTCGCTGATCCATGGTCATCCTCCGAAGTCGACAGGCTCAGGAATGCGCGGCTCGCACACTCCACCTTGTACAACGGGGCAAAACGTCACGGTGATTGCGTTCTAAAGATTTTTCTAGTTTTTTGTAGGCTCTTCAGAAGGATCGGAGCAAAACGGAGCGCGGCAAGGAAGGCGCGGCCGGAAAACGAGCGCGGCCGCGGCGACGAGTGGTGTCGCGCCGCGGCCGCTGTTGTTCAGTACCTGAACGAGATCAGTAGCGGTAGTAGTCCGGCTTGTAGGGGCCGGTCTTGGGCACGCCGATGTAGTCGGCCTGTTCCGGAGTGAGGGTGGTGAGTTTGACACCAATCTTTGCCAGGTGGAGGCGGGCGACCTCTTCGTCCAGCGCCTTTGGCAGCACGTAGACGCCGGGCTGGTAGGTGTCGCGGTTGTTCCAGAGTTCGATCTGAGCCAGCACCTGGTTGGTGAAGCTATTGGACATCACAAAGCTGGGATGGCCGGTGGCGCAGCCGAGGTTGACCAGTCGGCCTTCGGCGAGCATGAAGATGGCGTGACCGTCGGGGAAGTCATACCGGTCGACCTGCGGCTTGATGTTGGTCTTGACGACGCCGGGCAGCTCGTTGAGCTTCTCAACCTGGATCTCGTTGTCGAAGTGGCCGATATTGCAGACCACCGCCTGGTCCTTCATCTTCTGCATGTGTTCGACGGTGATCACGTAGAGGTTGCCGGTGGCGGTGACGTAGATGTCGGCCTCGCCGAGGGTCTCTTCCACGGTCTTGACCTCGTAGCCGGCCATGGCCGCCTGGAGGGCGCAGATGGGGTCGACTTCGGTCACAATGACGCGGGCGCCGAGGCCACGCAGGCTGGCGGCGCTCCCCTTCCCCACATCACCAAATCCACAGACCACGGCGACCTTGCCGGCGATCATGAGGTCGGTGGCGCGCTTGATGCCGTCTACCAGGCTTTCGCGGCAGCCGTAGAGATTGTCGAACTTGCTCTTGGTCACCGAATCATTGACGTTGATGGCCGGCACGAAGAGGCTCTTCTCGGCGGCCATCTTGTAGAGACGGTGCACGCCGGTGGTGGTCTCTTCGCTGACGCCGCGCCAATCCTTGACGGCGTCGTGCCACTTGGTGGGGTTCTCCTCGTAGACGCGGCGCAAGACCTTCATCAGCGACTTTTCGTCGGGCGAGTCGCCCGGCTTGTCGAGGAGGGAGGGGTCTTCTTCGATCCGGAACCCGAGGTGGATCATGAGGGTGGCGTCGCCGCCGTCATCCACTACGAGCTGGGGGCCGAGACTCTTCTGCACGATGTCCTGCCCGTCAACCGGGAAGCAGAGCGCCTGATAGAGCAGCTCCCAATACTGATCGAGGGTCTCACCCTTCCACGCGAAGACGGGGGTGCCGGCGGGGCGTTCTGCGCTTCCGCCCGACTCGGGGCGACCAACGGCGATGGCAGCTGCGGCGTGGTCCTGTGTGGAGAAGATGTTGCAGCTGGACCAGCGAACGTCGGCACCGAGGTCAACGAGGGTCTCGATGAGCACGGCGGTCTGGATGGTCATGTGCAGGCTGCCGGTGATGCGAACGCCGGCAAGCGGCTTCTGTGCGCCGTACTTTTCCCGGGTAGCGATGAGACCGGGCATCTCCTTCTCGGCCATGATGATCTCCTTGCGGCCCCAATCGGCCAGGGAGATATCGGCGACGCGAAAATCAACCACTTTTGTGGCTACGGACATGGTGTCCTCCTGATTCTGAAGTCCGGCACGGGGCACAGAGCCGTTGGTGCCGGGGTGGGGCGGCGGACGGTATGGGCGTCCGGCGGCAGACCATCTTACGCCATGCGCGGCATTGGGCTCACGAGCATGGGGCTGGTCGGCCGATGTCAGTGTTCCGGATCAGTCTTCTTTCCGGGTCAGTCTTCCAGTTCTTTGGTGTATGCTTCGTAATCAGCTGCGCTCATCAGCGCGTCGAGCTCCCCGGCATCCGAGGGCGTGATCTTCGCGATCCAGCCGGCGCCGAAGGGATCCTCGTTGATGAGAGCAGGGTTGTCGGCCAGAGCCTGATTTACCTCGGCGACGGAGCCTGACACGGGCATGTAGATGTCGCTTGCGGCTTTGACGCTTTCTACCACGGCGAAAGTCTCGCCCTGTTTGATGGTCTTGCCAACTTCGGGCAGCTCGACGAAGACCACGTCTCCGAGGCTGTCCTGCGCATAATCGGAGATGCCGACTACCACCGCGTCGCCGTCTTTTCTGGCCCACTCGTGGGATTTCCGGTAGTGAACGCCGCTATCGAATTTCATTGCAGACTCCTTGTGCCGCGACACCGCGGTACCACCACGATGCCCATAAGATACTTCAGAACCCGGAAGGTATCAACTCTGAACACGCCGGGCCAACGGGGATCGCACGTTGCCCTTCCCTCCATCCCTTCCCTCTATCCCTACCCGCTATCTTGACCCGAAACTCCATTCTCGTCAATGGCGAGTTGAGTTATCCACAATCTGTTCACAGGCATGCGGGCCTAATCGAGCGCGGGTGTGCGATTGATCTCTCGGGTCGCGACCGGACCAAACCCAAATGTCGTGCTGACAGCGGCATTTGCGGGATTTGATGCGAAACCGGAGGTCGCTTCGTTGTGACTCAGGGACAAAAACGCGGCTGGGAAACCAGCGCACACGCTGGGAAAAATGGTGCATCGGAAACCGACGTTTCGGCCCGAAACCGGCAAAAAATGCACTATTCGGCCGCTGGGCCGGTAGTTTTCGCTGGTGCCCGCGGCCGAATCGGCGTCCCGGGGGCCAACCGCCACCGGTTCAGGCGACGTGGGTGACGCAGAGTCCGCGGGACCGGAGAGTCGGCGGCGAAGCGACGCGTCAGAATAACTGGTTGGAAGCGGAAATGCGTCGGGGTGCCAGAAAACACCCCGAATTTACTCACAGGTTATCCACAGTTCCGTGGTAGTGCGCTGTGCCTCAGCGGCGGTTTCCACCGGTGCACGAGACACGAACCTGCTTGTAGAGGCCTTCACCCTCGCTCTTGGTCTCGATTCCCTCGACATTGGCCAGGGCGGTGTGGATGAGGCGCCGTTCGAAGGGGTTCATCGGCTCGAGCAGTCGCGAGGTCCGGGTGCGCTTGACCTGGTCGCCCACCTTTTCGGCAAGCCGGATCAGGCTTTCTTCGCGGCGGCTGCGGTAGTTTTCACTGTCGATGACCACTTTGATGTCGCCGCTGCCGAGACGGCCGGCGATGACGTTGGCCAGAAGCTGGATGGAGTCGAGGTTCTTGCCCTTTCGCCCGATCAGGATGCTGGAGTGTTCGCTGTCGAGGCGGACACCGATTTTCTCCGGTTCGCGGTAGACAATCTGCGCGGTGGCGGGGAATCCCATCTTCTCGGTGAGATTGTGCAGGAAGTCCACGAGACCGTGCTCGAAGTCATTCTCGGGTTCGTACTGTCCGGCGTAGACGGTGTCGTCGGTAATGTGGACGCGAATAAGCACTTTCTTCTGCATGCCCAGAAAGCCGGACTTCTGGGTGTCGAGGATCTCGACGTCGAACTCGTCGCGCTCGAGTCCGAGCTCGGCGACGGCGGCGTCGATCGCCTCCTTCTCTGTTTTTCCTTCAAACTCTCGTACCATATGTCCTCCGTGCCCGACTATTTCTTTGTCGAGCGCTTCTTTGCAGCAGAAGCTCTGGCCGCGGGGGCGGCAACCGGGGCGGGTGCCGGTTTTTTGATTTTGTTGTTGTAGTACTGCTGGCCAACGGTCAGCACGTTGGTCACAATCCAGTACACCAGAAGCCCCGACGGCATATTATAGAGCACAAAGAAGAAGACGATGGGCATCATGTAGGTCATCATCTTCATCTGGCTTGCGTTGGCCTGAGGTTGCTGCATCAGCTTGCTGGAAAGAATCTGCGTTCCCACGAAGATAATGGGCAGGAGGCGAAGATCGTTCCATCCCAGGAAGGGCAACGTGAAATCACCGAAGTTCCAGATGGACTCGGGCGCCGAGAGGTCGTCGATCCAGCCCGGGATGAAGCTCGCGCCGCGCAGTTCGAAGTGGTTGTTGAACAGACCGAACATCGCGATGAAAAACGGAAACTGCAGCAGCATCGGCAGACAGCCACCGAGCGGGTTGACCCCTTCCTTCTTGTAGAGGGCGGCCATTTCCGCGTTCATCTTCTGCGGATTGTCGGGGTGTTTTTCGCGCAGCTCCTGAATCTTGGGCGACAGGCTCTGCATGCGCGCAGTGGACTCGTAGCTCTTGTGGGTAAGCGGCCAGAGCAGCAGCTTGACGATGAGGGTGAGCACGATGATGGCGATGCCGTAGTTGGGCACAACGCGACTGATGGCGTTCAGGGCAAACTTGAGGATGTTCTCCAGCCACCCGAGCAGCATCCGTGTCTCCATCGCGGCGTCCAGGTTGAGGTTCTGGGTGCGGAACGCGTTGTCGTTGGCGCTGTTGTAGCGCTCGAGGTGGGCGGGAGTCTTGGGGCCCACGTAGAAGCGCACCGTATCGGTGCTGCGGGCGCTGCGAATCACCGGCCGGGATACCGAGATACGATGCGCATCGGGAACGCCTGCGGCGGGGACCGCGGAGAAGGTCACGCGGTAGTCGGCGGTGCCGGGCACCGCGATCAGTACGAAGTACTTACCGGCGATGGCGGCCCAATCGACGCGGTCAGCCACCTGCTGGCTGGAACCGGACGAAACGTTGACACTGCGCCGGCGGCCGCCCGTGTGGGTAAGGAAGCGGCGGAACTCCTGCCGGCCGTCGAGCTGGGTGAAGCTTGGGCCGATCTGCGGCGCGGTGGTGATGGTATAGGCAATGCCGTTCACGTCGAGAGCGATGAACTCGTTGACGCTGTTCTCGATAGTGGTCTGCAACTCGAAGAGGTACTCACCGGGCTGAAAAACATACCGGCGAACGAGGCGGAATGGTGCTTCGGGTCGACCCGAAAAGTAGAAGTCGCGGTAGAACTCAATGACGTTGGGGTTGTCAGTCCTTCGGAAGGTGAACAGGTCGGTAACCGGCGCGGCGTCGGGGCCGCCAAACTTGAGCAGAAACCCGCTCTGATCCAGCGCTGATCCCGGCGTGCCGGCGTTCGCCCCGGGAGCGTTGGCGCTGGTGACAACCATCTGCACGGGGTTACCGCGCTCGAGGTGTTCGAGCAGCTCAAACGACTGGACTGCGCCACCCTCTGGTGTGAAGGTGACCCGAAGGACATCGTTCTGGAAGACGCGGGTCTGTCGGGAGATCCCTTCCTGTGGTACGGCGCGAACCGTTCCGTCTGCAAAGCTTGGCGCGGGGCGCGGGGCGTCGGTCGCGGGGGCCGGCGCTGCCTGGGGATCGGTAGAGGGTGCCTCGGGTTGAGGCGCCGGGGTCGCGGGGGCCGTGGCGGGTACCGGCTCGGGTGGGTAGAGCAGGTTCTGCACGGTAAATCCGATGGTAATCACGATGACCGAGAGGATCACCGCGTACAACGTTCGCTTTTCCATCAATTCTCCTTGTCAGGGAAGCGGCTCTCCGTGTCGGGAGGGCAGCAGCGGGCACACAGCCCGTCAGCGTGGTGTGAGAGCGTTCGCGTCCGCGAGGAGCCGCAGAAACTGTTCGCGTCTTTGGAGAAACGAAAAGTCGCCGGCGTAGACTACAAAGACGAAGTCATTGCCACCACGGATCATGGGTTTGATCGTGCGAAAGATCTCTTTTCCGATGCGACGAAGGCGGTTTCGGCGAACCGCCGTCCCCGTACTTCGGGGTGAAACAACAAGCACCCTGCTCCACGCCAGACCGTTTGGCCGGCATCTCATTACCAGGCCACGGCAGCGAAACGTGCTGCCGGTTCGAAAGACGAGGTCAACCTCGCCTTTCTGACGAATTCGTTCTTGCCTAGTAAGGCTTTTTCTCATCAGCCACAGTGAGTTTTGTGCGCCCTTTCGCGCGTCGCCGCTTGAGGACCAGGCGTCCCCCGACGGTTTTCATCCGAGCTCGGAAGCCAAACTTCCGGTTTCGCTTCCGTCTGCTGGGTTGGTACGTTCGTTTCATATTTCTATCTCCAAAAGCTATGCTGTCAGTATTCGGGATGGGCAGTATACCGACGCGCCGGTGGGAGTGTCAACCGCCGGTTCTGGCACTGGTTTTGCGGCGCCTGCCCGTTTTCTTCGTACCGCGGCAGCCGGATTTCCGAAAACCGTGAAGCAGCCGAACAATCAGGTGTGTAGAGAGTGTTGGGGCGGCGGCGCGGCTGATCCGGAGGCGCGTGATGCCCGTGGCTTGAGACCGTGGTCGGGAAAGGGCGAATTGTATCGGTTATCTGTCTAGTTGACGTAGACAGTTCCCGTATGTACACGGCTTTTTTTCGGCGCCGGTGCCAGTGCTCCAGTGCAAGCGCGGGGGGACCGGCGCCGGCTGCCGATGGACCGCAACCCAGGGGAGGACCCAGGGGAGGAAGGATGAGAGCATCAATTCTGGATCTTCGATATCGCACGCGGGAGTTGATGGAGGCGTTGAGGCGCAATGAGGAGGTGATCCTCACCCATCGACATCAGGAGTATGGGAGGATCGTTCCGGTGACCCATCTGGCGCAGCGGAACCGCACCACGTGGCACCCTTTTTTCCGGATGCTGGTGAGAGGCGCTGCCTCTGATCCGGACTGCGGGCCGTCGTCCGTGCCTGGAGACCCGACGCCACGAATCCCTCTGAAGCTTCCGGCCACCCGTCCACCGTACGCCGCGGCGGCAGACCGCCAAACTCCGGAGCGGACGCGACGAAGTACCGATGTGGACGGAGCAGATCAGCCGGACGGGGTACTGTTTGCCACCGACGTGCTGCTCTGGTGCCAGCGTGGAAGCGTGGGCGCCGCGACAGCCATCGATGAACGGGCTCACCGGGCAATTTCCATTATCAGCTGGATGGAGTTGATGCAGGGGGTGCAGTCCCGATACCACCGGCGGTTTGTCGCGGGGTTCATTCGCATGTTCCACGTGAGCGTTCTCCCGATACACGACCGGATCGGGTTTCGAGCTGCGGTCTACGCAGAAGAGTACGACATGAACCCAACGGACGCCATGGTAGCCGCAACCGCGGTGGAACGCGGGATCCCGCTGGTGACCTGCGATCAGCATCGCTTCAACCGCATTGGGGACCTTGATTGGATCTTCGTCGCGCCGTAGCTCCGTGAGTCGTAGCTCCGTGGGCCGTAGCTCCGTGAGCCGTAGCGCAGCAGCGGCGGCGCTACTCGTCTTCGCGCTCGGAGATTGCGCGCCCGAGCCGGTCGAGGGCACTTCGGAGACGGTCGGCGTCCTGCTCGCCGGTCGACCCCGGCGCCGCGCTGCGTGAAGATCGCGCCCGCTTGTCGGGCGCCGCCTTGTCGAGCGCCGCCCCGGCTGCCGGCACCTGCGGGGTCGCTACCGGGGTGCCGAGGCGCTCGACGAGGCGGAGGTTGAGGCTCTTCACGCCAAGCTTGGGAAAGCGGCGCTGCACGGTAGCGAGAATCTGGTTCTGGCGGAGCTGGACCATCTGCATCCACGCGGGGTGATCTACCTCGACGAGCAGGGCGTTGTTGCGGATGTCGGTGACGCTGGTGTGGGTGGCAAGATCGAAACCAACGATCTCTTCCCAGTTGCGGTAGAAGGCGACGTGTTCTTCACCCCCGGCGATGTTGTTGCGGCGGAAAAAGGTTTCGAGGATTTCACCCGCGCGTTGGGGGCGTTCAGATTTTTTCATGCGCTGCGATCCCGGTGAGAGCGTGGCCCAATGAGCCTGTGGCTCAGGCTTCGGGCTCGATACGGCCGTTGTGAACCCGATAGACCAGTGTATCAGCTTTGCGCAGGCCGGTGAACTGTTCATCGGGCAGCAGGGTGAAGAAGGCCTGGCGGAACGCGGGAAGGGCGTGCAGAAAACGCTCGCGACGGGTCGGATCGAGCTCGAGCAGGACGTCGTCGAGCAGCAGCAGGGGCTTTCGGCCGGCGCGGTCAGAGAAGAAGCGCGCCTGCGCCACCCGGAGCACCAGCGAGGTGAGCCGAAGCTGGCCGGTGGATGCGGTCTGTGTGTAGTCTGCGCCGTCCATCACAAAGCGAAATCGGTCACGGTGGGGTCCGGTTGTGGTAGTTCCCAGCGAAAGGTCCATCTCGTGGCGTGACTCCAGCACCGCGAGCACCTTTTCCAGCGGAGGATCCTTCTTCCACGACGGACGATAGTCCACAGCCAGATCGTGGCTGGAACCCGAGATTCCACGAAACAGCCCGGCAAAGGTGCGGCTGAAGGTGTCCACCGCTTCGCGACGGCGGCGCTGGATCTCCAGACCGGTTGCCGCGAGTTGCTGGTCGTAGACTGGCAACAGATCGGTCTGGTACTCCTTGAGCGCGCTGTTGCGAAGCCTGAGGATCTTTCGGTACGCACGAAGCGTATCGATGAAGAGCGGATCGTCGAGGCTCAGCGTCTGGTCGAAGAAGTAGCGCTGCATCTCGGGTGCGCCGCGGACAAACTGAATATCGTCGTGACAGAATACAATGCAGGGAACGGTCCGCACCAGATCGCGCCGGTCGGCGATGGTCTCGCCGTCCACGGTGATATCCTTCTTGCCGTCGCGCCAGCGTACCGTGTGCTCCGTGAGTGGCCCGTGCTTCGGCGCCGCCGCTGGGTCCGGCTCCGTGGGTTCCGCCGCCGTGAGAGGCGCTGCCGGCAGCCCCGCCACCTCGGGGTCCGAGCCCGTGTCGTCGGTCTGGATCTGGCCGGAGAGCGAACACTCGGTGGTGCCCTGGCGGGGGAGGAGGCCGTCGGTTCGGGTGCGAAAGGAGCTGCCGTAGCACAGCACGTAGACCGCCTCGAGGAAGTTGCTCTTCCCCTGCCCGTTTTCGCCGACGAGGAAGACCTCGGAGGCGTCGGTGGAAACGGTCGCGTTGGCGAGGTTTCGGTAGTTGTAGAGCCGAACAGACTGGAAACTCATGCGTCGGCCGCTCCGCGTGATCGGCGGTGTTGATGCAATGCGCCGGGCTAGTCGAGTTGCATCGGCATCACGATGTGGAAGTAATCCTTCTTTGGCTCGCAGAGCATGGTGATCGCCTTGTTTGGTTCGGTGTACTGCAACACGATGGTCTCGGTATCGATGACTCGAAGCGGCTCGCTGAGGTACAGATAGTTCAGCGCGATACGGTTTTCGGGGCCGCTGTAGGTGCACGATACTTCTTCGGTTGCGGCTCCGATGTCGCTCTCTTCGGCTGAAAGCTCGAGCTGATTCTCTGAGAGCCCGATGTAGATCCGGCGGCTCTTCTCCACCAGCAGCGATACGCGCTTGAGCGCATCCATCAGATCATCCTTGCGAACAGTGAGCTGGTATTCCTGGGTCTCAGGCACAACTCTGCGATAATTGGGAAACTGTCCTTCGATCAGTGCCGACGAGATCCGCCGGTTATCAAACTTGATGAAGAGATTCTTGTCGGTCACCGCGAGCAGAAAGTTACCTTCGCCGCTTGCGAGCTTGCGGACCAGGTTGAGCACCTTGGGTGGTACGATCACTCCGGGAAACTCGGGCACCGGCTTGCCGGGCACCTTCTTGATAAACGACAGACGCCGTCCGTCGGTAGCCACCATGACAAGCTCACCTTCGGACTGCTCCATGTAGACACCGTTCATGAAGTAGCGCGTCTCGTCGTCGCTGACCGCGAAGATGGTCTGGCCGATCATCTCGATGATATCGGCCTGGGCAACCTCGAAGAAGGCATCATCACCGGCGGTGTGCACCTCGGGGTACTTCTCCGCGTCGATGCTCTTCAGCCGGAAGTCGACCTTACGGGTCCGGGGCCGAATGATGAAGGTTCCGTTGTCCTTCTGCTCAAACTCAACATCGCCCTCGGGAACCGTACGCAGGATACCGAGCAGCTTGTCGCAGAACACGGTGGTACGTCCAGGAGTAATCACCTCAACGGGGATCCGGGTTTCAAAACCGACCTTGAGATCGGTTGCCCGAAGAACAACGGCGTTGTCCCGTGCGTCGAGGTAGACGTTGGACAGGATGGAAAGGGTATTCCGTGACGAGATGATCTCCGCAGCTACCGATATCTCTTTGAGCAGGGCGTCTCTATCGCATGCAAACTTCATTCTTCCCTCTCCTTCCTCTAATATAAAATTCTAGTAATCATAGTAGTAGGGGCTGTGCAGATGTGGATAACACGCACAGCCTCTCGTATCACAAAACATTAGCCTGTGGAAGACTCACACCGGTTTCTCCCGGTTCTCTCCACATGTTAGAACCCGGAAGGTCAGAACCGCACAAAACGGACAGCTGTCCACACTCCGCCCTCAGAGTATCCCCAACCACCGGTACCCCGCAAGAAACCATTGTACAGCCCAGTGTACCCGGGAATCGGTCGGAGTGCGCGGCAGAGCTGCAGTCAGCTTTTTGTTCCCTGCTCCTTGATCTGCCGGATCAGGAACTGCACCGTGGGCTCGAGCGTCGGGTCGGTTCGCATCCGGCTTTCGATGCGCTGGCAGGCGTGCATGACGGTGGTATGATCCCGCCCGCCAAACTCAAGGCCAACCTCGGTGGTGGAATACTCGGTCATCTCGCGTGCGATAAACATCGCTACCTGCCGGGGAAAGGCGATGACCTTGGTTCGTTTCTTTCCCTTCAGCTCCTGGCTGGACATGTTGAAGTAATCTGCCACCGTGCGCTGGATGACGTCCATGGTGATGTTGTTCTGCTTGGGGCTGGCAAAGACGTCCTTCAGCTGGTTGCGCGCGACATCGAGGCTGATGTCTTTGTCGACCAGGTCGGCGTAGGCGATCAGCTTGGTGAGGGCGGCTTCGAGGTCACGCACGTTGGTGGTGACGTTGTTGCAGATGAGTTCGATCACCTCTTCGGGGATGGCGATGGTGGCCCGTTCGATCTTCTTCTTCAGAATGGCGAATCGAGTCTCGAATGACGGGGGCTGAAGGTCGACGTTGAGACCGCGCTCGAACCGGCTGCGCAGGCGATCGGTGAGGTCGCGGATCTCCGAGACCGGTCGGTCGCACGTGAAGACCATCTGCTTGTTGGAGTCGTAGAGCGCGTTGAAGGTGTGAAAGAGCTCCTCCTGCGTCTCGGGCTTCTTCTGCAGGAAGTGGATATCGTCAATCAGTAGAACGTCAGCGTAGCGATATTTGGTTTTGAACGCCTGGGTCTTCTTCTCTCGAATTGACTGGATGAAGTCGTTGGTGAAGCTCTCCATGGTGACGTATACGATCTTCAGGTTGTCAAACTCCTGGTAGACCGAGTTTCCGATGGACTGAACAAGATGAGTCTTCCCAAGTCCAACTCCACCGTAAATGAGACAGGGGTTGTAGCCGGTTCCGGGGTTCTTGGCGATGGCCATGGCCGCATTGGCGGCGAACGAGTTGTTGTGACCAACTACGAAGTTCTCGAAGGTGTATTCTTCACGCAGGGTTGGGTGCGGGCGACGTACCCGTTTCTGTTCGGCGACTTTGACGCCACCCTCACTGCCGGCAGCCGAGCGGCCGGTCGGGCGCTTGGCTCCTGATCCGTTTCCCGATTCCGCGGCGACTTCACCACCCACCTTCTTCACCTCGAACTCCAGCGTGAGCTGCGAGCCCGACAGATCGTGAAGGGTCTGTTCGATCAGATTCAGGTAGCGCTGTTTGACTTGATCCCGGTAGAACGACGAGGGAACAGAGACAAAAATGGTAGACTCGGCAGCGTGGGAGTAGCCCATCCGGTTGAACCACATCGAAAACTCCTGCTCGGAGACTTCGGTCTCTATGTGTTTCATTGCTTCGTTCCAGAACACGCTGTAGTCCCAGGAACCGCCGCTCATACCAACCTCTCGAATGTTATCCACAGTGTATGCACAAACCCCGATTCTATCATAGAAGCCGTGCTCTACCAATGCACTTTGCCCAGAACGCGCGAAATTTCGCGCCCACCGGTGCGTTGGGCCCGGTGTCCGTGCCGACGGCGGGGTGTGCCTTTACTTTCGCCGGTCGAATTACTATACTGACCTCTCTTATCCCACGACGCGGGAATGCACGCACGGGGCAGCCGCGGAATGCTCAGGACAGACAGGTAGAGACATGCCGGACAGTTACTCAGCGCAAAGTATCCAGATTCTCAAGGGACTCGAAGCCGTCAGAAAACGGCCGGGAATGTATATCGGATCGACCGGGCCCGATGGCTTGCATCACCTGGTCTACGAAGTCGTAGACAACAGTATCGATGAAGCACTCGCTGGACACTGCTCGGGAATCTCGGTCAGCATCGAGCGAGGCAATGTGATCCGCGTGATCGACGATGGCCGCGGTATTCCCGTAGATATCCACACCGAAGAAAACGTCAGCGCTCTCGAGCTGGTCATGACCCGGCTTCATGCGGGCGGCAAGTTTGACAAGAAGAACTACAAGGTTTCCGGCGGTCTTCACGGGGTGGGTGTGTCAGTGGTAAACGCACTCTCGGAGTCGCTGGAAGTAGAGGTGCACCGCGAAGGGCAGATCTATACCCAGCGCTACCAGCGCGGCGTAGCCGACGGCCCGGTTGCCGTGACGGGAACCACCGAGCGGCACGGAACCACGGTCATCTTCAAGGCCGACAGCACGATCTTCGAAAACGTGGATTACAGCTTTGACGTGCTCTCCAAGCGGCTTCGCGAGCTCGCCTTCCTCAACCGTGGCATCATGATCCACATTGAGGATAACCGCCTTCCCACGCAGAAGACGCACGACTTCAAGTTTGACGGCGGTGTTCGCGAGTTTGTTCAGTACCTCAACAAGAACAAGACGGTGGTCCACCGCGAGCCGATCTACTTTGAGGCCGAGCGCGACGACGTGCAGGTCGAGATTGCGCTCGAGTACAACGACGGCTACAACGAGAACATCTACACCTTCGTGAACAACATCAATACCGCCGAAGGTGGCTCTCATCTGATTGGGTTCAAGTCCGCGTTGACGCGAACCTTCAACGAGTACCTGAAGAAATCTAAATTATCAAAAAAGATCGACGAGTCGCTCACCGGCGACGACGTGCGCGAAGGCCTTACCGCAGTGGTGTCCGTCAAGGTGCCGGAGCCTCAGTTTGAAGGCCAGACCAAGGGGAAGCTCGGCAACTCCGAGGTGAAAGGCATCGTCGAGTCGGTGACCAACGAACAGCTCACCGTCTTCTTTGACGCCAATCCCACGGTGATCGACGCCATCCTCGAGAAAACGGTGGTGGCGGCCAAGGCGAGAGCGGCGGCACGGCGTGCGCGCGAACTCACGCGGCGAAAGAGTTTTCTGGAGAGCTCGGGCCTTCCCGGCAAGCTCGCCGACTGCAGCGAAAAGGATCCACACAAGGCCGAGGTCTACATTGTTGAGGGAGACTCGGCGGGTGGCTCGGCCAAGCAGGGGCGCGACCGGCAGTTTCAGGCCATCCTCCCACTCTGGGGCAAGATGCTCAACGTGGAGAAGACCCGCATCGACAAGGTGATGGCCAACGACAAGCTGCAGCCCATCATCGCCACGCTGGGAGCGGGTGCCGGCACCAACTTCAACATCGAGAAGCTGCGCTATCACAAGGTCATCATCATGGCGGACGCCGACGTGGACGGATCTCATATCCGCACGCTGCTGTTGACCTTCTTCTTCCGCTACATGCACGAGCTGGTGGAGCGCGGTCACGTCTATCTGGCGATGCCCCCGCTCTACAAGATCTCGCGCGGGCGCCAGGAGTTCTACGCCTACGATGACGCCGACCGTGCCCGGATCCTCGCGGAGATGGGAAGCGACGGGGAGAAGGCCAATATCCAGCGCTACAAGGGTCTCGGTGAGATGAACCCGGATCAGCTGTGGGGAACCACGATGAATCCGATGACACGAAACATCATGCAGATCCGGCTGGAAGACGCGGTGGAGGCGGAGTCGATCTTCACCACCCTGATGGGCGAAAACGTCGCGCCGCGGCGCGAGTTCATCGAAGAGAACGCACTCGCGGTCTCAAACCTCGATGTATAGACCGCGCGGGCCGCGGCACTAACACTACACGGAGAACGTTTCAGTGGCAGAGCAGGAGCAAACCGGTCGGGTCATTCCGATTGCAATAGAAGATGAAGTCAAGACCTCATACCTGAACTACGCGATGTCGGTCATCGTGAGCCGGGCGCTGCCGGACGTGCGCGACGGCCTCAAGCCGGTGCACCGACGCATCCTCTACGCGATGAGCGACATGGGACTGCGCTCCGACCGGCCCTTCAAAAAGAGCGGCCGTATCGTGGGTGACGTGCTGGGTAAGTACCACCCGCACGGTGACCAGAGCATCTACGACGCCCTGGTCCGTCTTGCGCAGGACTTCAGCATGCGCTACATGATGGTCGACGGGCAGGGAAACTACGGCTCCGTGGACGGAGATCCGCCGGCTGCCATGCGGTACACCGAGGCGCGGCTCAAAGCCGAAGCCGAAGAGCTGCTGCGCGATATCAAGAAAGAGACCGTTGACTTCATCCCCAACTACGACGACTCGATGGAAGAGCCCTCGGTTCTGCCGGGCGCCTTCCCCTTTCTGCTCGCCAACGGGGCCACTGGTATTGCCGTGGGTATGGCCACCACCATGGCGCCCCACAACCTGCGAGAGGTTGCCGCGGCAATTGGGGCGGTGATCGACAACCCCGAGATCGAGCTCAGCGAACTGATGCAGCACATCAAGGGGCCCGACTTTCCCACCGGCGGCATTATCTACGGTCGCCGCGGGATTCGCGACGCCTTTGAGACCGGCCGTGGCCGGGTGGTGGTGCGTGCGAGTTTCTCGATTGAGTCGACCAAGGCGGGCAAGGACGTCATCCTCATCCACGAGATTCCCTTCCTGGTCAACAAGGCGACGCTGATCACCCGCATTGCCGACCTGGTGCGCGACCGCAAGATCGACGGCATTACCGACCTGCGCGACGAGTCCGACCGCAACGGCATGCGCATTGTGATCGAGCTGAAGAAGGGCGCGAGCCCGAAGATCATCCTGAATCAGCTTTTTACGCATACGCAGCTGCAGATCAACTTCAACATCAACGCGCTCGCTCTGGTGAACGGGCGACCCAAGCTCCTCCCGCTCAAGGAGACCATCGAGCACTTCATCGCCCACCGCCGCGAGGTGGTGATTCGCCGGACCAAGTTTGACCTGCGCAAGGCCGAGGAGCGCGAGCACATCCTGGAAGGGCTGAAAATCGCGCTGGACAACATCGACGAGGTGATCAAGACCATCAAGGAGTCTGCCGACGTCGAAACGGCGCGCAACGCCCTGATGGAGAAGTTTGCGCTCTCCCAGATCCAGGCGCAGGCCATTCTGGACATGCGGCTGCAGAAGCTCACCAGCCTCGAGACGCAGAAGATCATCGACGAACTCGCCGAGGTTCGCGCCCTGATCGCGGAGCTGCGGGCCCTGCTTGCCAGCGAGCAGAAGATCCTCGGCGTGGTGAAGCAGGAAACCATCGAGATCTCGGACAAGTACGGCGACGACCGGCGCACCGAGATCGTTGCCGACGAGATCGAGGCGATCGATATCGAGGACCTGATTCAGAA
The DNA here is from genome assembly GCA_007693485.1 of Spirochaetaceae bacterium. Lineage (GTDB taxonomy): Bacteria > Spirochaetota > Spirochaetia > DSM-27196 > PWMO01 > PWMO01. The sequence goes on along the minus strand of REDM01000127.1, from coordinate 1,259 downwards.
AGAGGACATGGTGGTCCTGATCTCGCACCGCGGCTACATGAAGCGCGTGCCGCTGAGCGCCTACCGCCTGCAGGGCCGGGGCGGGAAGGGCTCTTCCTCCTCCAACCTGATGGAGGACGACTTCATCCAGCACCTGTTTGTGGGGTCGACCCACGACTACATTCTCTTTGCCACCAGCGAGGGCAAGGCGTACTGGCTGAAGGTTCACGAGATACCCGAGGCCTCCCGCGCCGCCCGCGGACAGCACGTGCGCGGCATCCTCTCCATCTCCGCCAACGAAGAGATCACCGCGGTGGTCCGCTTCCCGGAGTTTTCGCCCGACAAGTACCTCTTCATGGGAACGGCGCGCGGCGTGGTAAAGAAGGCGCGGCTGTCGGACTTCTCCAACGCGAAGACCCGCGGCATCACCGCGATCAACCTCGACGACAACGACCGCCTGATCAAGGCGCTGCTCACCGACGGTAACGGCGACGTGATGCTGGTGACCCGCCGGGGCAACGGCCTGCGCATCGACGAGGAGAGCGTGCGCGTAATGGGCCGCGCCACCCGCGGTGTTCAGGGGATCCGCCTCACCGACGCCGACGAGCTCGCGGGCGTGGTCGCGGTGACACCGGACGAGTCGCTGCTCTTCATTACCGAGTACGGCCACGGCAAACGCACGAACTTTGACGACTTCAACCCGCACGGACGCGGAACCCGCGGTCAGATCGCCTACTCGCTGTCGGACAAGACCGGCGAGCTCGTGGGTGTCATCCCGATCCGGGAGGACGACGAGGTGATCGTGATCACCTCCCAGGGCAGCACCGTGAAGCTCAAGGTGAGCCAGATCACGGTCCAGTCCCGCACGGCGTCGGGCGTTCGCGTCGTCAACATCGACCGCCCCGACTACGTGGTCGGCATCGGCCGCGCCGAAAACGACGACGAGTAGGCCCAGCTGGGGCTTGGGCTCGGGGGGCTTGGGCTCGGGGGGCTTCACGCCGGCAATGTTTCACGTGAAACAATGGGGCTCGGCTCGCAGGGGCTGGCCTCACCGCGCGGTGCGCGCGGCCTCTGCTCGCGGCCTCCGTTCGCGGGCGCTCCCGGCGTGCAATGTTTCACGTGAAACAATGGGGCCTTGGCTCCGGGGGCTTCTGCGCTGGGGTTTGGGCTCCGAGAGCGCGGGAAAAATGCACAGGCTTTGGAACACTCGCTTGGAACACCCACCCAGGATCCGAGGGGGACTTCGGGGCGCCCGTCCCTGGAGGTGCTGAAGGGCAGCG